>JBKPCO010000060.1:0-23836 GCA_046727415.1 Candidatus Methylomirabilota bacterium | reverse complement strand
GTTCTCGGGAACGGGTCGCTTCGCCCCTCCCGCACCTCGGCCCCCGCCACGCGCCGCCAGAACGTCGGGGATGCCCCGTACGGCCTCGGACGCGCGCGAGCTTGGGGCGCGTGAGGCCAGGTCGCGCGGGGCCTGAAGCGGCGCGCAAACTCAGGACGCGGAGAGCGTTGCGACTTGCTTGATGATGCGGACGGCGACCGGTCGGGCTCGGTTGCGGAGGGCGATTTCTTGGTTGGGGTACGGGGTCGGGTCTACGCCGGCGCGGGCCAGCACAGCTTCGGAGACGACTAGCGCGCAGTCAAAGTCCTTGGTGGCCTGTTCAAGGCGCGCGGCGACGTGGACTGTGTCGCCGACCGCGGTGAAGTAGGAGTTGTCGCCGTAACCCATGCGGCCCACGACGGCGTGGCCGACATGGATGCCGATGCCCAGGCGTAACGGCTCGACCAGCTCGCCCCTCAGCTCCTGGCTCAGGGCCTCCAGGCCCGCGATCATGGCTCCGGCCGCGGTTAGGGCTTCCCGGCAGCCCGTCTCCGGCCCGCGCTCCACGCCGAAGAGCGCCATCGCGCCGTCGCCGGTGAACTGGTTGGCGATGCCGCCGGCGCGCGCGATCGCCGAGCCGACCACCTCGAAGTAGCGGTTGAGCAGATAGACGACGTCGTAGGGCAGCCGGCGCTCGGCCATGCGCGTGAAGCCCCGCAGATCGGCGAAGAGCACGGCCACCTCTTGCTCGACGCCCTGCCGCTCGATGCCGATCTCGGGCGCGAGAGCGTCGCGAGCGGCGAGGACCGGCACGACCGTCGTCTCGCTGGTCGGCCGGAGCTGGCAGGCCAGCCGGACGTCTGGCGGCGCGCCGATACGGCGCAGGACGCGACGCTCGGCCTCGCTCGCCGCGGGTAGCGTGTCGAGCCCGCGCACGATGCGGACGCGGCACGTCGAGCACCTCCCCCGGCCGCCGCACACCGACGCGTGCGGAAGGCCGGCGTAGCGGCTCGCCTCGAGAACCGAGAAGCCGATGGGCACCGTCACCAAGCGGTCACCCGGGTACGTGATCCTGACCGAGTGCCAGTGCCGGAGATACAGGACGCGCGCGCCGCGCATCGCGAGGGTCAGGGCGAGGAGCGTGCCGTAGGTCGCCGTGAGGCCGTCCGCGATGGCGGCGAGGTGAGTGCGCGTGGCTGCCGTATTCCTCGCGGTGACGGCCGCGACCCACGCGGGTGTACGCGACAGCTCGATGACCTCGAGGCCGCCCTGCACGAACCCGGCGAGCGCCAGGACCGGGATCGTCACCGCGACGCCGACGAGCCAGACGGCCGCCTGCGCGTACCACGGCCGGAATCGAAGCCAGAAGTGCACGCCCATGCAGCCGTGGATCCACGCGATCAAGAGCAGCGCGGTCTGCAGCTGACCGCGCCACGGGTTGTTCACCCAGAACACCAGCAGCACGCGGGCGTAGGAATCGTTGATGCCGTAGAGCTCGTGCGCGAGCCGATTGCCGACGACGTGGGAAGCGAGAATCGGCGGGATCGTCAGGCCGAGGACGAGCTGCATCGCTTCCCACGCTGGCATCCGGAGCGTGCGCCGCCGGTAGAGGGCCCAGAGGCCGAGGAAGATGTGAGTGACCAGGGCGGTGTAGAGGACGAGCGAGACGAGCGGCTGGCGCCAGAACCACAGAAACCAGACGCGGCCGGCCTCCATCGCGGCGAGCGAGACGATGCCGAGCGCATGGTTCAGGTAATGCGTGGTCAGGTATGTGAGAAGGACGAGCCCGGCGCCTAGACGCAGGACGCGGACCGCGTGCGCGTTCACTCGAAACGGCGGCCTCGCGACCGCGCGCCTCCTACGCCTCGACCTTCGGCACCTGCGCGAGCGCCTCGTCGACCTTCGCGGCCGGGTACTCGTAGTCCTGGAGCTTGCCGCCCAGGTAGGCCTCGTAGGCGCCGAGGTCGAAGTGGCCGTGGCCCGAGAGGTTGAAGAGGATCGTCCGCCGCTTGCCGTCACGCTTGCAGCGAAGCGCCTCGTCCATGGCCACGCGCACAGCGTGCGACGACTCGGGCGCGGGGATGATGCCCTCGGTGCGCGCGAACTGCATCGCGGCCTCGAAGGTGGCGAGCTGGGGCACGGCGACGGCCTCGATCACGCCCTCGTCGTAGAGCTTGCAGACCAGGGGCGCCATGCCGTGGTAGCGGAGGCCGCCCGCGTGTAGCGGAGCCGGAACGAACGTGTGGCCGAGCGTGTGCATCTTCACCAGCGGCGTCAGGCCGACCGTGTCGCCGAAGTCGTAAACGTACTGGCCCTTGGTGAGGCTCGGGCAGGCCGCAGGCTCGACCGCGATGATCCGCGTCTTCTTGTTCTTCCCGGTGAGCTTGTCGGCCGCGAACGGAAACGACAGACCCGCGAAGTTCGAGCCGCCACCGGCGCAGCCGATCACGATGTCGGCGGCGTCATCGGCCTTCTCGAGCTGTTTCTTCGCCTCGAGCCCGATGACCGTCTGGTGCATGAGCACGTGGTTGAGCACGCTGCCGAGCGAGTATTTGGTATCGTCGCGGGTGGCCGCATCCTCGACCGCCTCGCTGATCGCGATGCCGAGCGAGCCGGGAGAGTTTGGATCGGCTTCGAGGACCTGCTTGCCGGACTGCGTGTCGGGGCTCGGGCTGGCGACGACCTGAGCGCCCCACGTCTCCATCATGATCCGTCGGTACGGCTTCTGCTGGTAGGACACCTTGACCATGTAGACTTTGCACTGAAGCCCGAACATCTGGCAGGCCAGCGACAGCGCGGAGCCCCACTGGCCGGCGCCGGTCTCGGTCGCGAGGCGCGTGACCTTCTCGGCCTTGTTGTAGTACGCCTGCGGCACCGCCGTGTTCGGCTTGTGGCTGCCCGCCGGGCTCACGCCCTCGTACTTGTAGTAGATGTGCGCCGGCGTGCCGAGCGCTTTTTCCAGACGACGGGCGCGGTAGAGGGGCGACGGCCGCCACAGGCGATAGACGTCGCGCACCGCGTCCGGGATGGGAATCCAGCGCTCGCGGCTGACTTCCTGCTTGATCAGCTCCATCGGGAAGAGCGGCGCCAGGTCTTGCGGTCCGATGGGCTGCTTCGTGCCGGGGTGCAGTACCGGGGGCGCGGGCGTCTTGAGATCGGCCTGGATGTTGTACCACTTCGACGGGATGTCCTTCTCATCGAGGAGGAACTTCGTGCGATTCCTGTCGGTCGTCTTGACAGCCATGCCGACCTCCTTGAAGCGTCGCGGCGGCGGGACCCGAAAAAGTGGGCCCACGATACGAAAGGGCGGCGGCACTGTCAACCAAGCGCGGGTGCTACACTGCTCGTCGAGGAGGATTCGATGACCCGCACGCTGCGGCTGCCGCGCGTCGATGGATCGCTGGCGCCCTACACGCTGACCGGGAGCGCGGCCGTGGCGGCGCCGGGCGGACCCATCCGGAGCCGCATTGCGTTCGCTGCGGTCCACGTCGTGGCCGATCCGCTCGCCGCCATCAATCCGACGCTCGAGGTCGCGCTCGATTGGGACGCGACGCTCGCCTACCGCCGCTATCTCTGGTCGCTCGGCCTCGCGGTCGCCGAGGCCATGGACACCTCGCAGCGCGGCATGGGATTCGACTGGCAGACAGCCCGTGAGCTGATCCAGCGCACGGTGGCCGAGGCGAAGACGGTTCCGGGCGCCGTGCTCGCGTCGGGGGCGGGCACGGATCACCTCGAGCCAGGCCTGCGCGTCACGCTCGCCGACGTCGAGGCGGCGTACGAGGAGCAGTGCGAGTGGATCGAGCGCTGCGGCGGCCGGATCATCCTGATGGCGAGCCGCGCGCTCGCCGGCGCCGCCCGGACTCCGGACGACTACCTGAAGATCTACGGTCGCATCCTCAGCCAGGTGCGCGAGCCGGTCATCATCCACTGGCTCGGCGAGATGTTCGACCCCGCGCTGGCAGGCTACTGGGGTTCCCCCGACCTCGATCGCGCCACCGAGACGCTCCTGGCGATCGTGAGCGAGCACGCCGCGAAGATCGACGGTGTGAAGATCTCGCTCCTCGAGCAGCGACGCGAGATCGCGATGCGCCGGCGCTTTCCGCGCGGTGTTCGCATGTACACCGGCGACGACTTCGACTATCCGACGACCATCCGCGGCGACGGCGAGCGGGCGAGCGACGCGTTGCTCGGCATCTTCGACGTCATCGCTCCGGCGGCGTCAGCCGCGCTGAAGGCGCTGGACGCGGGCGATCTCGCCCGGTACGAAGCGATGCTCGGCCCGACGCTCCCGCTGGCGCGTCACGTCTTCGGCGCGCCCACCCGCTTCTACAAGACGGGGGTCGTGTTCGCCGCCTACCTGAACGGGCACCAGTCGCACTTCCGGATGGTCGGGGGCATGGAGAGCGCCCGATCGATCGCGCACCTGGCCGAGCAGTTCGTCCTGATGGACCGCGCCGGGCTGCTTCGTGACCCAGACGTGGCGACCGAGCGCATGCGCCACGTCCTCGCCCTCGGCGGTGTGGATTAGCGGGTAGGCTGCTCAAAAAGGTCCAGATGCGAGGCGGCGACTGAGGCCCCGACCGAGGCGTATGCCGCATACGCCGCAGCGAGGGCCGAAGTCGTCAACGAAGCAGATGGGCCTTTTTCAGCAGCCTACAGGACGTGGAGCCAGGGACGGGCGGTTAGGGCCTCCGGCTTCCAGAAGCCCGACTCCGAGAACCAGCGAATCGCTTCGGCCTGGTCGGGTGTCTTCACGACCGCCAGCGTGGCGCCGCCCTCGAAGAAGCCGCCGAATGCCACGCGGCCGGCGCCGCGCATCTCGATGAGCGCGAACTGCGCCATGTCGGGTTCGGCGACGGGCCCTTCCACGAGAGTGACCCGCCGCGTCCCGTCGAGCACGACCGGCACCATCTCCCACGGCTCGACGAACTGGGCGTAGCTCCGGGGTTCGTAGCGGGTCCACACGCCGCCCGTCCAGTACGGATCTTCCTCGATCGCGTACTTGAGCTGCGCGGGCTGCTGCAGGCGATAGAAGAGATCGGCGGTGGCGCCGTCGGTCGAGGGGCCGCCCCCGATGAGAATGCCGTTGGCGCGCAGACCCTGGAGGCGCGCGATGTGCTCGCGCCGGTGCGCTTCGCGTCGAGTGAAATAGTCCGAGGCCGCCGTGATGGCGATGTGAAAGACGATCACGTCTGTTCCCCCATGTTACTGTGCACGAGATGAATCTTTTCGAGCGGTTCCGCTCGGGCTATCCGTTCGCGCTCGACGACTTCCAAATTCAAGCCATTCGCGCCATCGAAGGCGGTCAGTCGGTCATCGTCTCGGCGCCGACCGGAGCGGGCAAGACGCTCGTCGCCGAATTCGCGATCCACGCTGCCCTCGCGGCCGGACGCCGCCTAGCCTACACGACTCCGCTCAAGGCGCTCTCGAACCAGAAGTTCGCCGATTTTACCCGCGCGTTCGGCGCCGACACCGTTGGAATTCTCACCGGCGACGTGAAGGTGAACCCGCACGCGCCGATTCTCGTCATGACGACGGAGATTCTGAGGAACGCGCTCTATGGCAGCGGCCTCGACGGCCTGCGCTACATCGTCCTCGACGAGTGTCACTACATGGGCGACGAGGGGCGCGGCACCGTCTGGGAGGAGATCATCGTCAGCGCGCCGGCCGACGTGGTGCTGGTCGGCCTCTCGGCCACCGTCGCCAACGTCAAGGAGATCGCCGACTGGATCTCGATCGTCCACCGCCCGATCGTCCCGATCTACCACCCCCACCGGCCGGTGCCGCTCGCGTACGTCATCGCGGACCTGGCCGGCGAGATCCACGAGCTGGCGGCGGTCCGCGGCGGGCGCGCGCAGGTCATCGGCGACGAGCCCCGCGGCCCCGATGACCGCGGGCGCTGGTACACGCGGCGCGTCGTCCATCCGACCGTCCTCATCGAGGCGCTCGAAGGCCGGGCATGGCTGCCGGCGATCTACTTCATCTTCAGCCGCGTCGGCTGCGAGCGCGCGATGCAGGACGTCCTCACGGAGGGCAAGGGCCTGCTCGGAGCTCCGCAGCAGCACGAGGTCGACGCGGCGATCGGCGATATGATCCGCGAGAGCCCCACCGTCGCCGAGTCCACGCTGAACCAGAGCGTGTTCGAGGCGCTGCGGCTCGGGATCGGCCTGCATCACGCCGGGATCCTACCGAGCCTCAAGCGGCTCATCGAGGTGCTCTTCGAGCGTGGTCTCTGCAAGGTCGTCTTCGCGACGGAGACCATGTCGCTCGGCATCCACATGCCGGCGCGGTCGGTCGTGCTCCAGGGCATCACCAAGCGAACCGACCGCGGCTTCCGCGCACTCTCGCACAACGAGCTGACCCAGATGGCGGGCCGCGCCGGGCGCCGCGGGATCGATCCCGAAGGCACGTGCGTCGTCGCCCTCGACGCCCGCGACGGGCTCGAAGACATCCTGCGCGTGATCGACGGCTCGCCCGAGCCCATCGAGAGCCAGTTCAAGCTCGGCTACGGCTCGGTGGCGCTCCTGCTCTCGACCGGCGCCACGCCGGACGTGCTGCGGCGCCGCATCGAGTCGTCGTTTGGGCAGTACCAGAACCTGAAGCGCATTCGCGAGGTCGAGAACGACGCCCAGATGCTCGAGCGCTCGGTCGAGTCGCTCAGGGGCTACGCCGCGCCGTGCGGTGACTTCCAGCGTATCGGGCGTTACCGGCGAGCGCGCAACGAGATCGAGGTTCGCCGTCGGGCGCTCGGCCGTGGGCCGGGAGGTCGGGGCGAGCGGCCGGTGGCCGAGGCCGAGCCGGGCCGTCTGGTGCTGGTGCGGCGGAGCGGTGCGCCGACCCTCGCGATGGTGCTCGGAATCCACGCGATCCGCGGTCATCGCGTGCTCATCGACGCGCTGCTGCCGCACGGCGCTACGGTGCGGGTGAAGAGTGGCGTCATCAAGCGGATCTTCTGGGCTACGCCGCCGCTCCATGTACCGCGCGATCGCGGCCGTTCTGGGCGCGGGGGAGGCGAGGGGCGCGGGCTCCGCCACTTGGCCGCCGAGCTCGGCCGTCTCTCGGTGGCCGAGCTGGTGGAGCGCGAGCGCGCGCAAGGACCGGAGGCCACGCTGGCCGCGATCGAGTGCCATCGCTGTCCCTGGGGCGCCACGGCCCGCTGCGATCGCGAGTGGCGCGAGCTGGAGACCGCGACCGAGCGCCTCGGTATCCGCCGCCGGCAGCTCGAGACCCTGCGCTCCGCCTACTGGCAGGAGTTCCTGCGCGTGGTCGAGGTGCTGGAGCAGTTCGGCGCGGTCCGCGACCAGAAGCTCGAATCGAAGGGGCGGCTCATCGCGGGGCTCCGACACGACAACGAGCTGCTGGTCGCCGAGATCGTGTCGTACGGTGTGTTCGCCGACGCGACCGGCCCCGAGGCGGCGGCGATCTGCTCGGCTCTGATCGAGGAGGCCCGCTCGGGCGACCCGGCGGCGGCGCGCGTATTTCTCCGCAAGCGGCCCAAGCTCAAGCGCAAGCTCGACCAGCTCACGCGGATCGCCGACACTGTGCAGGAGGCGCAGCGGGCGCGTCACCTGCGCATGCCCGTCGCCGTGCACGCCGGGTTCATGCCATCGGTCTTCCGCTGGGCGGCCGGAGAGGACGACTGGAGCGGAATCGTCGAGGAATCGTTCGGGGGTCACGAGGGCGACCTGATTCGCGCCATGCGGCGGCTGATCGACGTGCTCCGCCAGCTGGCCGACAGCGACGAGGTGCCCGCCGAGACGAGCCGGCTCCTGGCCCAGGTGGCGCGCGCGATCGATCGTGGCATCGTTCTGGAGTCGGCCCTGATATGATTCGAAGCGTGAAGGTCGTCGCGCTCGTGGCGATCCTGATGCTCCTGGTCGGGTGCGGGACGTTTCGCATCAAGGAGCAACGGACCTCGCAGGGGCCGCTGGCCGAGGACCTGTTCATCACGATGGTCTACATGGCGAACGGCCGGGAGCCGAACTTCGACGAGCGCCGCCACTGGGAAAACCAGCTCGACCTCAAGATCTCGCAGTATCTGCATAGCCATCCCGAAGCCGCCAGCTCCCAGGACGTGATGACGTTCCGCTTCATGAAGCAGGCGTCGGTCGGGCAGACCAACGAGCAGGTACTGATCCTGCTTGGCCCGCCCCTGGCGAGGACCACCGAGGAAGCCGAGATGGAGAAGCTCGCTCGCCGGTACTGGCCGTACATCAAAGGCAACGCCACCGAGGCGTGGGTGTATCCCGACGGCTGGAACCTTTATTTCAAGGACTCGCACCTGGTCGACATCACGCAGTACCTGGTGCCCTGATGGCCGACGTGAGCCTGACTGCCGCGTTCTCGACCGTTCCGGCGGCCGAGGCCGAGGAGATCAAGCGGGTCCTCGTCGAGATCGTGCAGCAGCTCGCCCAGGACGACGGCGCTTTCAAGCGGGCGAAGCTGGTCTTCACGGAGTCCGACGAGCGGTGCGGTCTCACCGCCGAGCTCGACGGCGTGAAGCGCGAGGGCGTTCCGCTCCAGCTCGACATCGATCAGCTCGAGGATGCGAAGACTTCGGCGGGGGCGCGCGCCCAGCTCAAAGAAGCGCTTCGGCTCTACTTCCGGCGCGTCCTTGGCAAGTAGCGACGCAGGCGTCCACCTCTTCACGTGGCGGGGATGTGTGTTTCGCGTTCCTGACGCGGTCCAGCCCCCCAAGGCCGGTTCGCTGTTCTTTTGCCGGAGTCTCGCCGTCCGCCCCGGCGAGCGGGTTCTCGAGATCGGCGGCGGACTCGGCCTGGCCGCGGTGCTGGCCGCGAAAGCGGGAGCCACGGTCGTCGCGACCGACATCTTCGCGGAAGCGGTCGAGGCGATCCGAGCCAACGCGGGCCTCAACGGCGTCGTTGTCGACGCGAGGATCGGCGACTGTTACGCGCCCGTCGCGGGCGAGCGCTTCGATCTCGTCTGCACGAACGCGCCACAGATGCCGACGCCTGCGAACCGCGCGCGGCGCGACGCAGCCGCGCTCGCCGACAACGGCGGCATCGACGGCTGGGAGACACTGGACCGCGTGATCGAGGGCGCCCACCACCATCTGCGGCCGAGGGGGCGGCTCGTCTTCACGCTCTTCGCGTTCCTCGGCCAGAAGACCGCCTTCGCGAAGCTCGAGGCGGCGGGGCTCACGCCGTCGATCGTGGCCCGCGAGGTCCAGTCGTTTCCGCGGATCGGGTACGAGCGTCTGGAGCACATCCGCGCCATCGACACCGAAGCCTCGGTCCCGCCCGGACAGCCCGAGACCGTCGAGCGACTGCTCGTCCAGGGCGTCCTGACGGAGTGATCGCCCGATGACCCGCCGCCTCATCGTGAACGCGGACGACTTTGGCCTGGCCCCGGGCGTCAGCGCCGGGATCCTCGCCGCGCACCGGCACGGGATTGTGAGCAGCACGACTCTTCTGGCCACCGCGAGCATCGACGGCGAGTCGGTGCGCGCGCTGCGCGACAGCGGCCTCGGCGTCGGGCTCCACGTGAACCTTACCCTTGGTCGCCCGCTCTCGGGCGGGCGGTCGCTCGTCGACAGCGACGGCCTTTTCGTGCGCGACGCGCGCCACGTGGCAGCGCGGGCGAACGCGGGCGACGTCGAGCGCGAGGTGGCAGTTCAGATCGAGAAGTTCGAGTCGCTCGTGAGGAGGCGGCCCACGCACCTCGACACCCACCACCACGTCGGACTCCTGGCGCCGGTCGCCGAGGTCGTGCTCGACGCCGCCCGGCGCCTCGGCGTGCCCGTGCGGAGCCAGAATCCCGAGGCCCGCTCCCGGGCGAGGTCGGCAGGCCTGCGGACGCCGGATCATTTCTTCGGTGAGTCGGGGCCCGGCGCGTACTGGTCGCTCTTCCGGACGCTGGCCCATCTGAGAGAGCTGCCATCGGGCGTCTCGGAGTTCATGACGCATCCCGGGTGGCTCGACGATGCGCTTTCCTACAGCCGCTACGGGCGCCAGCGCGAAACCGAGATGGTCGGCCTCGGCACTCCCGCGGTGCGCGCGGCGGCGGCGAGCCTGGGCATCCAGCTCTGCCACTTCGGTGACCTGTAGTCGCGGTTACTTGGCTGGCAGCACCTCATGAGCCGGTTGATCCTCGGAGTCGACGTCGGCGGTACCAGCACCGCGGCGGGCGTGGTGACCGCTGAAGGCGGCGACGTGATCGGCTGGCAGAGCGCGCCGACCCACGGCGCGGCCGATCCGCTCGCCACGATGACCGCGCTGATCGAGGGCGTGCGCAAGGTTGTCGGATACCGCGCCGATACGATCGGCGTGGTGGGGGTCGGTGTACCCGGACCGGTCGACGCCGCGCGCGGCCGCATCGGCGAGCCCGTGACCCACGTGCCCGCGCTCGCCAAGCGCGCCCTGGCCGCCGAGCTCGGTGCGCGTCTAGGGCTGCCGGTCTTCGTGGACAACGACGTCAATGCGCTCGCGCTTGGCGAATGGATGTTCGGGGCCGGCCGGGGTAAACGCTCGCTCGTCGTGCTCGCGGCCGGGACTGGGATCGGTGCCGGCATCGTGCTCGACGGCCGCATCGTCCGGGGCGCGACGGGCTTCGGCGGCGAGCTGGGCCACGTGCCTGTCAAGTTCGACGGGCCACGGTGCTTCTGCGGGGGGCGCGGCTGCCTCTCGGTCTACGCGAGCGGGCGAGGGGTCGCCGACGCGGCCAGGGCGCGCGTCGCCGGCAATCCGCAGGCGGTGCTGGTCAAGGCGGCCGCGGGGGATCCGCAGGGCATCACCGCGCCCCTCGTCTTCCGCGCCGCGGCGGACGGTGACGCCATGGCCGCCTCGATCGTCGACGAGGCGTGCCAGGCCATGGGCGCCATGATCGGGATCATCGTGAACGGGCTGAATCCGGAGGTTGTCGTCATCACCGGTGGAGTTGCGCAGTCCCTGGCGCCACTCGAGCCGAAGATTCTCGGCGCGGCGGCCGAGTACACGCTGCCGCGCGCGCTCGCCGCCACGCGCATCACGATCGTTCCGGGGGACAAGCGGCTCGGCGTGCGCGGCGCCGCCGCGCTCGCGTTGTACGAGGAGAGGACATCGTCATGAAAGCCATCACCTTCCAGGGCGTGGGCGACGTGCGAGCGAAGGACGTTGCCGATCCCAAGATCGTCGACCCGACCGACGTCGTGCTCCGCATCACGACGAGCGCGGTATGCGGATCGGATCTGCACCAGTATCACGGCCGCGGTGGCGCGCTCGTGCAGACCGGCGCCATCATGGGCCACGAGTTCATGGGGACCGTGCACGACCTGGGCGCGGGTGTCCGAAATCTCCGCCGGGGCGATCGGGTGATCGTGCCGTTCTCCGTGTCGTGCGGCGGCTGCGAATGGTGCGGGCGCCGGCTGCCGACCCAGTGCACGACCACCGGGCGCGCCGTCTTCGGGGGGCGCTTCGGTCACGTCTGGGGCGGTGGGCAGGCCGAGTGGGTGCGGGTACCGTTCGCGGAGCACCTCTGCGAGAAGGTCCCCGCCGAGATGTCCGACAACGACGCGATCTTCCTCGGCGACATCCTCTCCACCGGGTACTGCTGCGCGGAGAACGGCGGCATTCGCCCGGGCGATTCGGTTGCCGTCTTCGGCGCCGGGCCCGTCGGATTGCTGGCGATGCAGGCCGCGCAGCTCTTCGGGCCGGCGAAGCTCTTCGCCGTTGACCGCGTCGGCTATCGACTGAAGCTCGCCGAGGAGTTCGGCGCCGAGCCCGTGAGCCTCGAGCGCGGCGACCCGGCCGACCAGCTGCGGGCGCTGACGGGCGGCCGCGGCCCGGATGTGGTGCTCGAGTGCGTCGGCCACGAGACGCCGTTCACCCAGGCGATCCAGGCCGTGCGGCCGGGCGGCGCCGTCTCGTCGGTCGGGGTCTACGTGGAGACGAGCCTGGGCTTCCCGGCGCGCGAGGCGTTCTTCAAGGATCTCTCGCTGAAGATGGGCATCTGCAACGCGCGCAATTACATGGCGCCGCTGCTCCCGCTGGTGCAGGGCGGCAAGCTCCGGCCTGCGCGCATCATCACCCACACGATGGCGCTCGGCGACGCGCCGAAGGGTTACGCGATCTTCGACCGGAAGGAAGACCAGGCGATCAAGGTGATGCTCAAGCCCTGACTCACGAAGGCGGGGGCGTCGGCGGCGGTCCCTTCTTCAGGAGGTCGTCGAGGATGCGCGGGAGCTTGCCGACCACCGATTCGCCTTGCAGCCGCGTCACCATCTCGCCCTTCTGATCGATCACGACGGTGTAGGGCGTGCCCTTGAAGCCGAAGCTGTTGCCGATCGTCAGCTTCGGATCGAGCGCGATCGGATAGGTGGGCTTGTACTTCCGCACGAACGCGCGCGTGTCGGCCGCCGTGTCCTGCACGTGCACCGCCAGCACCTCGACGCCGCGCGTCCGATAGCGGTCGTAGACCCGACCGAGCGCGGGGGATTCCTTCGCGCACGGCTTGCAGTAGGACGCCTGGAAGCGCAGCACCAGGATCTTCTTGCCGACCACGTCGTGCGAGTCGACGGTGGTCGTGCCGTCGAGGAGCTTCACCTTGAAGCCCGGGGCCGCCGGCGCGGCCTCGGCGCGCAACGCGAGCGCGAGGACCAGGGCGAAGGCGAGCAAGCGGCCGGCCACCCCACTATAGTACGCGTAGGCCCCGCTCCCTGACCACCGAGTATAATGGCGCCGTGAACGACCTCGAGCGCGAGCTCCGCGGGAGAATCCGCGGAGACGTCCGATTCGATCAAGGATCGCGCCTCCTCTACTCGACCGACGCTTCCATGTATCAGGTCGAGCCCGTGGGCGTGGTCATTCCGCGGGACGGTGACGACGTGCAGGCGGCCATCGAGATCGCCGGCAAGCTCGGCGTCGCTATCCTGCCGCGCGGCGGCGGGACGTCGCTCACCGGCCAGACGGTCAATCACGCGCTCGTGCTCGACTGTTCGCGCTACATGGACCGCGTCCTCGAGGTGAACACCGAGGAGCTGTGGGTCCGCGTCCAGCCCGGGCTCGTCCAGGACAATCTGAACCACCACGTCCGCCCGATGGGCCTCGGGTTTGGTCCGGACACCTCGACGTCGAACCGCGCGACGCTCGGGGGGATGCTCGGGAACAACTCCGGCGGCTCGCACTCGATCGCCTACGGGCTCACCGTCGACCACGTGATCGAGCTGACGACCATTCTCGCCGACGGCACGCGCTGTGTCTTCGGCGAGGTGTCACCGGAGCAGTTCGAAGCCAAGTGCCGGGCGCCGGGGCTCGAGGGGCAGATCTACCGCGAGATCGCCCGGATTCGCGAGACCTACGGCGAAGAGATCCGAACCCGCTATCCCGCCCACTGGCGCCGCGTCTCGGGCTACAACTTGAACGAGCTGGTGGGTGTCGGGCTGCGGCCGCCACGGGTCGCCAGCCAGCCGCTGAACGTTGCCAGGCTCATCGTCGGGTCGGAAGGAACGTTCGTGGCGGTGGTCGAGGCGAAGATGCGCCTGGTGCGGCGGCCGAAGCGGACGGCGCTCGACGTCATCCACTACCGTGACGTCCAGGAAGCGCTCGAGTCCTCGCAGGCCATCCTCGAGACCGGCCCCTACGCGGTCGAGCTGACCGACAAGATGATCCTCGACCTCGCGCGCCGCAACATCGAGCAGTCCAAGCGCATGGGCTTTGTCCAGGGCGACCCCGAGGCGATCATGATCGTCGAGTACGCGGGAGAGTCGGAGGGCGAGGTGCGCGCCAAGGTCGAGGCTCTCGAGGCACGCCGGCAGCGCGAGCGCTTCGGCTATGCTGCGCACACCGCCCTCGAGCCGGCCGAGGTGACTTCGATCTGGAATCTAAGGAAGGCGGGGCTCGGCCTCCTTCTGGGGATGAAGGGCGACAAGAAGCCCATCGCATTCGTCGAGGACACCGCGGTCGAACCACGGCACCTCGCGGAGTTCGTCGCGCGATTCCGGGAGATCTTCGCCAAGCACGACACGGTCGGCGCGTACTACGGCCACTGCTCCGTCGGCTGCCTGCACATTCGCCCGGTCATCGACCTCAAGACCCCGCGAGGCCTCGAGCAAGTGCGGGCCATCGCCGACGAGATCACTGATCTGGTAGTGAAGTACCGCGGGACCATCTCCAGCGAGCACGGCGACGGCCGCGCGCGCAGCCCGTTCCTGGAGCGGATGTACGGCTCGCGGATCATGCAGGCGTTCCGGGAGCTCAAGCACGCCTTCGATCCCGACAACCGGATGAATCCCGGCAACATCGTCGCGCCGGCCCCGGTGACCGACCATCAGCGCTACGGTGCCCGGTACACGACCTGGGAGCCGAAGACGCTCCTGGACTTCTCCGAGCAGGGCGGGTTCGCGGCGTCGATCGAGATGTGTAACGGCGTCGGCGCCTGCCGCAAGACGCTCGAAGGCACCATGTGCCCGTCGTACATGGCCACGAAGGACGAAGAGCACTCGACGCGGGGCCGTGCCAACGCGCTGCGCGCTGTGCTCTCGGGGCGCGTGCCGCCGGCGGAGTTCACCGGCAAGCGGCTCTACCAGGTCATGGACCTGTGCCTGGAGTGCAAGGGATGCAAGGCGGAGTGCCCGGCGAACGTGGACATGGCGAAGCTGAAGTACGAGTTTCTCCACCATTACTACCAGGCCAACGGGCTGCCGCTGCGCAATCGCATGTTCGGTCGCGTCGCGCGGATGAACCATCTGGCGTCGCGCGCGCCGGCGCTCTTCAACTGGCTCTCAGGTCTCTCCGTGAGCCGCTGGGCCCTCGAGAAAGTTGCGGGCATCGATCGCCGCCGTCCGCTGCCCTCCCTGGCATCGGAGTCGTTCACCGACTGGTTCGCGCGACGGACGCCACCTGCGGCGGCGCCACGGGGCGAGGTGGTGCTGTTCAACGACACGTTCACCACCTACAACGTGCCCGACATCGCGCGGGCCGCCGTGGACGTGCTCGAGGCGGGCGGTTATCGCGTCGTACTGGTGGACCGCAAGTGCTGCGGCCGGCCGCTCATCTCCAAGGGGATGCTCGGCGAGGCGCGCGAGCACGCGCAATGGAACGTGGCGCGGCTGGCGCCGTACGCGCGGCGCGGCGTGGCCATCGTCGGGCTCGAGCCCTCGTGTCTCTTGACCCTCCGCGACGAGACGGTCGACCTCGTACGCACCGACGACGCGCGGGCGGTCGCCAAGCAGTCGCTCCTCTTCGAGGAATTCCTGGTGCGCGAGCGCGCCAAGGGACTCACGCTCCCGTTCGGGAGCAACGGCAAGAAGGCGCTGCTCCATGGGCACTGCCACCAGAAGGCACTGGTCGGCACGGCGCCGACGGTCGGGGCGCTCCGCTGGGCGGGCTTCGAGGTCCAGGAAGTCGACTCGGGCTGCTGCGGCATGGCGGGCTCGTTCGGCTTCGAGCGCGAGCACTACGACATCTCGGTCTCGCTCGGTAATCGCCGCCTCGCCCCGGCCGTGAAGGCCGCGCCCGCGGAGACCGAGGTCGTCGCGCCCGGCATTTCCTGCCGCCAGCAGATCCAGCACCTGGCCGGTCGTCGGGCCAAGCACCCGGCGGAGGTCCTGCGCGAGGCCCTCTCGCGCTAGTCCTCGCCGCGCTCGCCGTCTTCGCCGCGGGCTTCGTCAAGGGAGCCATCGGCTTTGGGTTCCCCACGGTGGGCACGCCGCTCCTGGCGCTCGTCGTGGACGACGTGAAGACCGCTGTGCCGCTGCTGATTGTCCCGAACCTCGTGATGGACGGCTTCCAGCTTCAGAGGCAGGGCCCGATCGGCGACGCCCCCCGCCGACTCGTACCGCTCCTGATCTTCACCATCGTGGGAACGATCATCGGGACGAAGCTCCTCGTGATGCTCTCGGCGCGCGCGGCCACGCTCATCCTCGGCTCGTTCGTCCTGGGCTTCGTCGCGCTCGACCTGGCTCGCGTGACCCCGCGCATTCCCCGGGGCTTCGAGCGGCGGCTGGCGCCGCCGGTCGGGCTCGTGGCGGGTGTCATGGGCGGCATCACCAACTCGCCCGGGACGGTGCTCGCGCTCTATTTCGTGGCCCTCGGCATGGACAAGCGCGAGTTCGTGCGCTCGATCGCGCTCACGTTCCTGGTCGTCAAGGGCGTGCAGCTCCTGACGCTCGCCTGGTACGGCCTCTTCGGCTCGCACCTCGTGCTCGGGACGCTCGGGCTCACGGTTGCCAGCCTCGCCGGCTTCTGGCTCGGCGTACGGCTCCAGGACAGCCTGGATCAGCGCGCGTTCAACCGGGTAGTGCTGGTGTTTCTGGCGATCCTCGGGGTGTGGCTGGTGGCGCGGGCGCTCTGATGCGGCCCCTCAGGGCTGGGCGCCGCTCAGAAGCGAGAAGATCCGGCGGATCAGCTCCTCGTGATCCCCGATGTTCTGTTGGAAGATGCGCAGCTCCTTCAGCTCGACGAGGTCCACGGTACGGAACGGCTCACCGGTGCGCATCGACCCGAAGGCGATCGCCTGGAAGCACGAGCGTCCGGACTCCGGCCGGTCGGTCACCAGAATGAAGTAGAGGTTCGGCCACTGTCGGCGCGCCATATAGAAGATCGAGCGCTCGCCCCGCTGGTTCTCCACGGAGACGAATTGAAAGGCCGAAGGCCGGTATTTCACCTCGATCAGGAATTCACCCTCGTTGGTGGAGTCCGCCTCCGGCGTCACACGGAAGTCGGGGGAGAAATCCTCCCGGCCAAACCTCAGCGGCGACGTGTGGTTACGGAAGGGCTGGATCTGGTACCGGGCCCGACGGAAGATGGATTCCACGAGGGCCTCGGCGATGCGGCTCTTGACTTCCAGGAGGTCCATAATCCCCCAAAGACGGGACAGACCGCTGAAACCGCACCGATATGGTGCGAGTTAAATAGTATCATCCACGGGGCTCTGCCCCGACGCACAATCACCGCTGTGCGCGCTGCAGGCCGTTGCGGGGCTGGGGCCCCGCCGGCCGAGACGCGCCTATAGATCAGGAGGCTTACCGATGCTGACCCGCCGCCAGATGCTCGCCACTACGTCCACGTTTGCCGGGTACGCGATCGCTGTCGACAAGGTGCTGGCCCAGGCGATCAAAACCGACACCGACGGGATCATCGCGGGCGATCAGATCGTCAAGATCGGCGACTACGAGATGCCGGTGTACGAGGCTCGGCCGGCGACCGGGAAGGACCATGCGATCGTGCTGGTCATCTCCGAGATCTGGGGCGTCCACGAGTATATCCGCGACTGCGCCCGGCGGTTCGCCAAGGCCGGTTACTATGCGGTCGCGCCCGAGCTGTTCAAGCGCGAGGGCGGCGTTGCGCAGATCCCGAACGTTCAGGACATCCTGAAGATCGTGCTCGCCCAGAAGCGAGAGCAGACCCTGGGCGACTGCAAAGCGGCGGTGGACTGGGCCAAAACGCGGCCCAACGTGAAGGCGACTGCCGTGGGCGTCACCGGCTGGTGCTGGGGCGGATCGACCGTGTATCAGGTGGCGGCCACCAACAAGGACATGAAGGGCGCCGTGGCCTGGTACGGGCCGCCCGCGCGTCCCTATCAGGGCGCCTCGGGGCCGGTGACGGGCTTCGATCTGGCCAAGGACATCCACATTCCGTTCCTCGGTCTCTACGGCGAGGCCGACCAGAATCCGAAGCCCGAAGACGCGCAGCGTTTCGG
Source organism: Candidatus Methylomirabilota bacterium (assembly GCA_046727415.1). Taxonomy (GTDB): domain Bacteria; phylum Methylomirabilota; class Methylomirabilia; order Rokubacteriales; family CSP1-6; genus AR31. The sequence continues at coordinate 6,223 of JBKPCO010000060.1, read as the reverse complement.
TGAGCTGCTGAAGCAGCACAACAAGAGCGTCGAGGTGGTCGTGTATCCCGGCGCCGGCCACGGCTTCCACGCCGACTACCGCCCGTCCTACAACGCGGCGGCGGCCACCGACGCCTGGAAGCGCTGCACCGACTTCTTCTCCAAAAACCTCAAAGCCTGACCCGAGGGAACGCGCCCAACCGAGCAAGGCGTGCCTGAGCAAAGCGTGCCTGAGAGAGGAAGGGCCGCAAGGGGCGCGAGGAGCTAAGCGGGCGAAGAACCGGTTCTTCGCAAGCTTGGCCGGGCGCCGCTGTCACGCAGCGTGAACGTGGACGGGTGGCGCCGGGGGTGTGAGAGGGGTCAACCGGACCCGTTCCCGTGAGCTGGCGGCGGACGTCGAGCGCCCGGATGGAGCCCAGCCGCCGCGGAGCAGCGCACGCGCGCCGCGTGGTCCGGTGGCCCCTCTCACACCCCCGGCGCCACCCGTCCACGCCTCGAGCGAGCAGACTAGTCGATCGCGCGAGACTAGATCGTAGCGAAGAAGCGAGCGGGAGCGCCCTCGGTGCCCGCGATCTTGTAGAAGGGAGCGGCGAAGTCGACGCGCCGACGGGGCAGAGCGCCCAGGCTCGTCAACCCTTCCATGATCACGACGCCCGCTCCGAGGATCACCCGGTGCATCGGGAAATCCTCGGAGGAGAAATCCGGTAAGCGCGCGCAGAACTCTTCGAAGAAGTCGAAGCCGATGTTCTTGGGGCCCTTCGCCACCAGCCACTCGGCCGTCTCCGGCGGAAAGTAGGGCGACTGCGTGAAGTAGTCGGGCCACTTGCCGTACATCTTGTCCGTCCAGTCCGTTCGCAGCAGCACGATGTCACCCTTGCGGACGTCGTCGGCGCCGCCTCGCTTGAGGTCGTCGATCGTGATGGCGTGGTTGGCGCCCGCGAACGAGAGATCGACCACCAGCGCCTCGCCCATCACCTGATCGAGCGAAATCTCCGCCGTGGTGATGCCGTCGCGGAAGACGTGCAGAGGCGAGTCGATGTGGGCGCCGGTGTGGAGGCTCTGGTGCACGCTCGAGACCTGCCAGAACCCGGGGCCGCGCCGATGCGGCGTGATGTCGAGCTTCATGTTGGTGGAGGGCGGCGACATCGTCGCGTTGTCCACGGTGACCGAGAGATCGATATAGCGCTTCATGCCGCCTGTCTCCTATGTCCGACCGAGCCGGTCGACGAGCTCGCGCGCCCAGGCCATCTTCGCGGCCGGCATCACGAGCTTCTCGGCGAAGGGCTCGCCGAACGGCCGCGTGGCGTCGATGCCAAGCTTGGCGGTCACGCCGCGCTCGTCGGCGCTCGGGTCCAGCATCGCGCCGAGGCTTCCGGAGATGACCACGAGATCGCGGTCGGCCTGCATGCGGGTCGCGATCGCCCAGAGCACCTCCGACTCGTCGAAGACGTCGATGTCCTCGTCGACCACGACGACCAGCTTCAGGTAGTGGTCGACGCCGAGGACGATCGGAATCACGTGCTTGGCCTCACCGGGGCGGCTCTGGGCGATCGACACGTAGGCGGTGAACGACGAGGTCCCCGAGAGGGGCACGTGTACCCCGCGTACGTTCGGGATGACGCGGGTGAGCGCGTTGGTGATCTCGGCCTCCCGAATCAGGCCGAGGGTGGTGATATGGTCCCCGGCGCGCCCGGAGCCAATCGACTGGAACCACGGCTTCTCGCGCATCGCGATGGCCTTCGCGACGAACACGTGCTCGGTCGAGCGGCGCGAGAAGTAGCCGGTGAACTCGCCGAACGGGCCTTCGGGCTCGCGCACGCCTGGGAGAATCTCACCCTCGATGACGATCTCGGCCGCCGCCGGAACGTGCAGGTCGATGGTCGAGCACGGCGCGACCTCGAGGGGCTCGCCCAGGAGCCCGCCGACGACCTCGAACTTGCCAACGTCGGGCGGGGGATAGGCGAGCGAGCCCATCGATACCAGCGGATGGAGGCCGAGCACGACCGCGCACGGCAGCGCGCGGCCCTTGGCCTCGGCGCGCCGCTGATACTCGAACATCCGCCGGCGGGAGTGCAGGCTGACGCCCATGCGATCGGGCCCCTTGAGCTGGAAGCGATGGTAGCCCTCGGTCTCCACGCCGGTCTCGGGATCGCGGGCGACCAGCATACCGGCGGTGAGGTAGCGGCCCGCATCGCCGGGAAAGTAGAGCGGCATGGGAAGCGTGGCCAGATCGAGCGCGGCGCCGGTCAGCACCCGATGACCGAACGGCGCCTTGGGAACCACGACCGGCTTGACGTACTCCTTGATGCGGCGTGCGTACTCCGCGGCGAGCGCGCGCTCGTCGACGCCAAGCGCAAACGCGAGGGCCCGCCGGCTCGCCACGGCGTTGCAGACGATCGGGATGTCGTAGCCGGCGACCTTCTCGTATATCAAGATTGGGAAGCGGCGGCGGCGCTCGTACTCGAGGACGAGCGCCATCACGTCCTCTTCGATCGAGACCGGCTCGGTCACGCGGATGACCTCGCCCGGGTGGGCCCGCCCGTACGCGTCGACGAAGCTCCGGAGGTCCTGGACGGCCATGGCTCTCGATCCTACCCGGGACGGGGTCAGAAGTGGAAGTGTGTGCCGAGACCGAAATACTGAATCCGGTCCTTGTAGAACTGCCCGTTCGGCGAATGGCCGTCGAAGTATTCGAGCAAGAACTGGAGCTTCCGGGTGAGCAGGACGCCGTCGATCTCGATGCCGGCGCGGGCCGAGACGTCGGCGCCCCAGTCGTTTTCCTGGCGCTGCTGGACGTCGACGGCGGCGATCGGCCGCCAGCGGGACGGGCGAGCGGGCCAGGGGCTCGTGAGCTCCAGGCCGTACTCGACAGACCACGGGCGGAGGCTCGAAGGGTCTTGGCCGAAGAGATAGCCGCCGCCGGCGTACACGCGGAGCAGTTGAAGGAGGTCGTAGGAGACCTTGTAATCGACGCTCTGGTAGCTGAGGTTGATTCGATTGGTGCGAGTTCGGAGCAGAAACTCGTCCCCCAGATGGCTGCTCTGATGGAAGACGCGAAGCTGCATCGAGAGGTCTTCCCACCGGAAGCTCACGGGGAGCCCGACCATGTAGTCGGCGTTCACCAGGTCGAACGAGGAGGCGTTCAGATCGAAAATGGAGAAGACGCCCGCGTGGAGGCCGATCTCCCAGAAGGTCGGGCCCAGCTTCGCTCGGTAGAGGGCAAAGCTCTCTCCGAAGCTGACGGCGGCCTGGTCCTTGAACTGCGGATCACCGAAGTAGTGCTGCCAGGTGGCCGAGAAGTGCGGCCAGCGCGGGTCGGCGATCAACGGCTTGAAGATGATGCCTCCGGGGAGCAGTCCGAGTTGCTGGTCAGGGGGCACCTTCGGAGGCTGCGCCACCGGCGGGACCGTTTGCGCTGTCGGCGGCGGCTCGACCGCGGGCGGCGGCGCTCCGGCCGGTCGCACCTCGACGCGCGCCACGCCTGGAATGCGCTGGAGCTGAGCCAGGACCGCGGCCTGGTCGACGCCGGCGAGGTCGGCGGCGTCAATGGTGATGACGCCCTGTTGAACGCGCAGAGACGGCGCGGCCAGAGCGAACTCGCGCTGCAGGACCGCCGCAGCGTAGCCCTCGATGTACCCGTCGTCGGCCGGAGCGGCGACGGCGATTGACGCCGCCGCGAGTATCAGCACGAGCATGAAACTCATCCGGCGAAGCGTCATGGTTGACGGCCCATTCGCCTCCACTATCGCAGTGAAGACAATAGGGGAAAGACCTGAGGAGAAGCGGGAACGAGAAGGGCCGAGCGGCGGGTCAGTCCGTGCCGAGCCCGGCCATCCGTTCGAGCGTCGTGATCACGGCCGCGAGGTCGTCGCCGCCGCGCCCGGCGGCGACCGTGGCCGTGCAGAGCTGCTGCGTGAGGCTCGTGAGCGGCAGCGGCACGCCGAGCCGCTGCCCTTCCTCGAGCATGAGCCGGAGATCCTTCAGGAAGAGGTCGATCTTCATCTGGGGCTCGAAGCGCCGCTCGACCATGAGCGGGCCGCGCACGTCGACCATCTTCGACGCGCCCGCGCTGTCCTTCAGGAGATCGACAAGCGCCCCCGGGGCGAGACCGCCCTTCTCGGCGAGCACCAGCGCTTCGGCGAGCGCGGCCGTGTTCAGGGCGACCAGCAGGTTCGTGGCGAGCTTGGCCAGCGAGGCGCTGCCGGCGGGCCCGATGTGGACGGCTCGCCTTCCGATGGCCGCCAGGACGGGCCGGCACGCCTCCAGGCGCGCGGCGTCGCCGCCGACGAAGATAGTGCAATCGCCGCGCTCCACCATGGCGCTCGTTCCGCTCATGGGCGTGTCGAGGAAGCCGCGCCCGGCCGCCGCGGCGGCGTCGGCGAGACGCCGGGTGAGGGCGGGCGAGATCGTGCTCATCTGGAGCAGGGTGGCCGTTCTGGGCATCGCCTCCAGCAGGCCTCCGGGGTTGAGGATCGTCGCCTCGACCGAATCCGGCGAGGGCAGGATGGTGAAGATCGCGTCGGCGCCGGCCGCCGCGTTTTTGACGCTGCTTGCGGCGGCCAGGCCGCGCGGCGCCAGCGGTGTGAGCTGATCCGGGCGACTATCGTAGCCCACCACTGTGAAGCCGCCCTCGAGCAGCCGGGAGGCAACCGCGCTGCCGAGGAGGCCGATGCCGACGATCGCGATACGCTTCATGGCGCCAACCTCACAGTCCGAGATACCGCGACTTGATGTCCTCGTTTCGCCAGAGCGCGTCCGGCGCGCTCGAGTGAACGACCCGCCCCCGGGACAAGACGTGAACGTGGTCGGCGACCCGGAGCGCCAGCGGGAGGTTTTGCTCGACGAGCAGGATAGATAGCCCTTGGGCCTTGAGGCTTTCGATGACGCGCCCGACCTCGCGTACGAGCAGGGGCGCGAGCCCCTCGGTCGGCTCGTCCATGAGCAGGAGCTCGGGGTTCGTCATCAGGGCGCGCGCGATGGCGAGCATCTGCTGCTCGCCGCCCGAGAGCTTGCCGGCGCGGTGGGCGCCGCGCTCGCGCAGGCGCGGGAACAGCTCGAGGACGCGCGCGACCGTCCAGGGGCCGTGGTCGCCCTTGACAGCGACCGTGAGGTTTTCCATGACCGACAGCGAGGGAAAGACGCGGCGGCCCTGCGGCACCAGGCCGAGGCCGAGGCCCACCGCGCGGTTCGACGACCACGCGGTGATGTCCCGGTCCTTGAACAGGATCTGTCCGCGCCGGGGCGGGGTAAAGCCGATGATGGACCGGATCAGCGTGGTTTTGCCCATCCCGTTGCGTCCGAGGATGCCCACCACCTGGCCGCGGGTCAGGCTGAGCGAAACGCCCTGCAGGACGTGGCTGTTCCCGTAATACGTGTGGATGTCGCGAACTTCGAGCATCAGGAGGTCCCCAGGTAGATCTCCTGCACGAGCGCGTTCGCCTTGACGTCCTGAGCCAGACCGTCGGCGACGACCTTGCCGTAGTGCAGGACCGTGATGCGGTCGGTGAGCGCGAACGCGACGTCCATGTCGTGCTCGATCACCAGGAGCGTGATGGCCGGATCGAGGTTTTTCAGGAGCGCCGTCATGGTATGCGACTCGGCCGGCGAGAGCCCCGCGGTCGGCTCGTCGAGCAGCAGAAGCTTCGGCGAGCCGGCCAGGGACAGCGCGATCTCGAGCTGGCGTTGTTCGCCGTGCGAGAGATTGCGCACCGCCTCGTCTGCCTTGTCGCCGAGGCCGACCGCTTCGAGCACGGCCCGCGCCCGCTCGTGGAACGCCGGATAGCGGCTGAGCGGGCGGTGCAGGTGGAACTTCGCGGGCGTCAGGGCCTGCACCGCGAGCAGGCAGTTCTCGAGCGCGCTGAGGCGCGGAAAGAGGTTGGTGATCTGGTACGTGCGCGCCAGGCCGAGCGCGGCGCGCCGGTGCGGCGCCAGCCGCGTGACGTCGCGGCCGAACAGCGAGATGCGGCCGCCCGTCGGCCGGGTCTCGCCGCTGATCAGGCTGAACAGCGTGGTCTTGCCCGCGCCGTTGGGGCCGATGATCGCGCGCTTCTCCCCGGGTGCGATGTCGAAGCTGACGCCGTCGACTGCGCGGAGTCCGCCGAACTCCTTGGAGAGTCCGGCGAGGCTCAGGGCGACGGCGTCGCGCGCGGGCATCTCAGCAGTGCTTGCACGGGGGATAGTTGCGGTCGTAGACGGGCTGCTTGAGAAACTCGTCGGGCTTGTACTTCCAGAACTGGGAGACGGC
>JBKPCO010000059.1:0-10227 GCA_046727415.1 Candidatus Methylomirabilota bacterium | reverse complement strand
CTGCTCCCGCGTGATCGCGTCCTCCATCTGTTTACGGTACTGACCGATGACGCCCATGTACTGGAGCCGCGAGGCCATGGCGCCGCCGCGTCCGGTCAGGTTGGTGTCGTAGCCTTCCTTGCGGCCTTGCCGCGATTCGCCCTCGACGCCGACGTCGTAGGGCGTGGAGCGAAGGCGCTGGGTCGCCTCGCCCTTCGGCGTGTTGCTCCGACCCCGGCCGGGCATGAGCCCTTCACCCTCGCCGAAGTCCTGGTCTTCCGGGCCCGCGCCGTCGCCGCGAGCCCGGTCGCGCCCGCGGCCGCTGCGATCGCTCTCGCGCCCCCCGCGCAAGTTTTTCCCCGACCGCTGCGCTTCGTCCATCGCCCGCATCTTGTCGAGAGCCCGCTGCATCGCGTCGAGGGCGCGGTCTGGCTGGCCTCCCTCGAGCGCCTCCATGCCCTCCATCGCGTCGCCGCTCCAGTTGTTGCCGCCCTTGCGGCCGAGCCGCTCCATCTCCTCGAGCAGCTCGCGCAGCTTCTGCGGCGAGATCTGGTCCGGCCGCAGGCCGCTGGTCAGCGACTTCGATTTGCGGAACACCATCTTGTACTGGTTGTTCGTGAAGTCTGACTGGAGGTCGGGCAGGCGGTCGACCTGCTCGAGCATTCGCAGCCGCTCGTCGCCTTTCTTCATGAAGCTGTTGAAGTCGGGCCGCTGGCTCGCCAGCGAGGTGTCCTTGAAGATCGCCGAGAGGTCGCCGGTCGTGGTGGCGCCGGTGCCGCCCGCTCGCTGAGCGAAGTCGCGCTCCTCGAACGAGGAGCGCTTGGTCTGGTCCTTGGCGATCGGGCGCGACGACTCCTCGAGCATCGACGAGGTCGCGCGCTCTTCCTTCTCCTCCTCACCCGACGGCAGGAAGTCGGGAAGCCGCCCGGACGGGAGGGGAATCGGGGGCGCGACCGCGAGCAGCAGGCACACGACGACGGGGGCCGCCAGGAGCCGCCCCTCGCGGGGTACGACGCGGCGGACCACTCGCTTCAGCTCGAGAGCGTCGACGCGGGCGATGGTGTCGGCCACGAGCGAATCGACGAGCGGCGTCCGATCCGGACGCTCGGCCCACTCGAGCGTGGTGGCGACGCGATCCTCGAGGCTGAACGCGCGATCGGCGACGCGAGCCGCGTCCGACCGCCCGACGCGACGCGCCAGTCCGTACGCGATGCCCCCGGCGGCGCCGCCGACCACGAGCCCGCCGGCGATCCAAGGCGCGGCGCTCCCGATTCCGTGCTTGGCCAGCAGCACCGCGACCGCCGCGATAGCGCCCCAGAATGCCCCGCGAAGGCCGTAGTACTCCGCCCGGCGGCGGCGGATCTCCCCGCGAATGCGCCGGAGGAGCCCGTCGATCCTTGGGGACTCAGTCATCGCATCCTCCCGCGCTCAGCGTAGAAAGGGTTCCCGGCTCTGGGCGGTCGCCGCTTCGGTGCTCTCCATGATCCGGGCGACGAGGTTGTCGGTGTCGATGCCCTCGGCCTCGCCTTCGAAGTTCAGGATGATTCGATGGCGAAGCGCCGGAGCCGCCAACGCCTTGATGTCATCGACGCTGACGTTGTAGCGCCCCTCCGCCAGGGCCCGCACCTTGGCGCCGAGGACCAGCGCCTGGGCCCCACGCGGGCTGGCGCCGTAGCGCACGAAGCGCCGCGCGACCTCCGGCGCCTTCTCCCACTGCGGATGCGTCGCCATGACGATCGCCGAGGCGAAGTCGCGCACGTGCGAGGCGATCGGCACCTCGCGGATCAGCTCACGGAAGGACATGACCGCCGGTCCGTTGACCACCCGGCTGACCGTGGCCGCGCGTGACTGCGTGGTCCGGTCGATGATCGCGTTCAGCTCCTCGATCGCCGGATAGCGCACGCGCAGCTTGAACAGGAATCGGTCGAGTTGGGCTTCGGGCAAGGGATACGTGCCTTCCATCTCGATTGGGTTCTGGGTTGCGAGCACGAAGAACGGCGCGGGCAGCGGCCGCGACGCCCCGCCGACCGTGACCGCCCCCTCCTGCATGCCCTCGAGCAAGGCCGATTGCGTCTTCGGCGTCGCCCGGTTGATCTCGTCGGCGAGCAGGATGTGGGCGAAGATCGGCCCCTGCTGGAACTGGAAGTGCTTCCGGCCGTCGGGGTCCTCGACGATGATGTTGGTACCGATGATGTCCGCCGGCATCAGGTCGGGGGTGAACTGGATGCGCGAGAACGAGAGCTCCAGTCCTTCAGAGAGGGTCTTGATGAGCAGCGTCTTGCCGAGGCCGGGGACGCCCTCGAGAAGCACGTGACCGCCCGCGAACAATCCGGTGAGAACGTGCGTGATGACCTCACGGTGGCCGACGATGACCTTCGCGACCTCCACCCGCAGCGCCTCGAAGGCGGCAACGAACGCTTCAACTCGAGCGTCACGATTCATCGAGCTCTCCTCTTCTCGTCTCCGACCGTCTCGTCTCGCGATTTCTTGCTGCCATTATAGAGAGCCGTCAAGCGCCCGGGAACGAGGCTCTAAGAATGACGTTTTGACTTCATACTACTCGATCGCCGGAGCAAGTTAACTGCCAAATGAAGGTATCGAGAGAACCACGCCAGTTCGTTGGGCGGGATCGCGGGCGTGCCTCCCGAATCGGCGACTTTCTCGAGGCTGCCCATTCGCTGAGCGAGGATCAAGCCTGCCCGTCGATCAGCCCGCGATAGACCTCTTTGTAGCCTTCGACTTCCCGGTGGGCCGGATATTGGCGGAGGACGAGGTCGCGACCAGCCTGCCCGAGACGGCGTCGAAGCTCCGGATCGCGAACGAGCGCGGCCGCGCCCTGCTCGAACTCGGCCTCATCGCGGAAGAGCAGCCCCGTGTTGCCGTGGTCGATGACTGAACGATTCCCCTCGACGTCGGACGCCAGTACGGCGCGACCGAGCCAGAGTGCCTCGAGCACCGAGTTGGCCATGCCGCCCTCGGAAATCGAGGAGTTCACGATCACGTCTCCCTGCGACAGGAGCGAGCCCATCTGGGCGTGCGGGACCGCGCCAATGTGTCGCGCCCACGGGAGCGCTGCGAGGGCGCGCTCCAACCCCTCTCCCACGCCGCGATTGATCACCGGGCCGACGTAGAGCAAGCGAATTGCCGGAAGCGTCTTTACCAGGCGACCAAGCGGCGCGAGGGGCATCACCGGATTCTTGACCCTCCGAATGCCCGCGGGAAGCACGAACAGGACCCGTCCCCGAGGTAGCGCCCAGTGCGCGGCAAGATCGAACGTCTCGCTCGTAGGAAGATCGACGGACTGGGGAACGACCGTCAGGCGTTCCCGGAGTGCCGGCAAGGTTGTCAGGATCCTGTCGGCAACCGACGAATGGAAGACGGTCACCCGCCCGGCTCCGTTGAGTACTTCTCGGACCACCTCCGCGCGGAAAGGATCCTCGAGGTCGTGATTGGCGTCGGTGCCAGTGCAGGTGACCACGAGGGGCAGCCGGCTCCCGAGCGCCAGACGCATGGCGAGCGGGCCCGTCCGGTAGGCGTGGAACGCGTGGATCAGTGCCGGAGTATAGGCCTCGATCTCGGCCGTGATCGAGGCCTCGTCGCCGGTCGAGAGATCCCATACGGAGAGCTCGACCCCGCTCCGCTTGAGCGCGCACGCGATGCGCGCAACTGTCACGGCGTTGCCGCGTGGGGAGGGCGGGCCGAACGGGGTGAGGATCGCCACGCGGGCGGGCATCGACCCGAGCATACGGGCGCCGACGCGGCGCGTAAAGAAAGGACCCGGGCCGGCCCTGAATCTCTCGCACGCGCCCGAGCGTCACCTTATAATGTACGCCGATGTCAGAACCAGTGACTCCTGGCCCCACGACAATCGAGTGTCGGCAGATCGCCGACCTCCTGAGTGACTATCTCGACGGAAGTCTCCCGAAACACACGCGCGAACTGCTGGAGTGGCACATCGAGGGATGCGGCCCCTGCGTCGCATTCATCAATACTTACCGCGGCGCCGTCAACGCCGCCACCAAGCTCAGGGAAGTGGAGATACCCAGGGAGCTGAAGCAGCGCCTCCTGACCGTCCTCAGAAATCCGCAGGCGACACGACCGCCACGCGCCTAGCGCAAGAGACCCTGGACCGTCTCGGCGGACTCCGGGCTCGCCCAGTCCATCTCGCCGATCACCGTGTAGCGAACCCGGCTGTCCGCGCCGACCAGGAAGCTCGACGGTAACACTCGAACGCGCCACGCCCGCGACGCGTCCTGGTTGGGATCGAGCAGGACGGAGAACGCCAGCGCTTCACGCTTGACGAAATCGCCGACCCGCATCCGCGTTTCCCCGTGGTTCACGAGGAGCACGGTGAACGGCCGTCCGGCGAGGCGCTCCTGCAGCCGCTGCATCGACGCCATCTCGGCGCGACAGGGCTCGCACCAGGTCGCCCAGAAGTTCAGGAGGACGACGCGGCCGCGATAGTCGGCGAGCGCATGCGGCCGTCCCGCAAGGTCGCTGAGCGCCAGCGCCGGGGTCTCCGAGCCGCTCCAGGGAACGAACCGCGTGGTGTCGGCTCGCGCCGCACCGCCGAGGGGCGCGGGTGCCGCGACGAGCCATCCGAGAACGAGCGCGGCGGGCACCGCGATCTTCACGGTGCCCGCCCAAATCACGCTTTGATTTCGCGCGTGGTGATCGTGTACTTGAACGTGTCGGGGTCGAGGCTGTCGCGCCGGCCCTGGGCCGTCTCCGACTGCGGGTACATGAAGAACCCGAGCTTGCCGCCCTGGGTCGCGTTCGGCAGCGCCACGTCGTGCGCCGTGTTGAAGGCGAGCCAGTTGCCCTCCCATCCGCCGAAGAGCTTTGGACGCACGGCCTCCACCAGCGGGTGCTCGATCTTCAGCCACTCGCTCGTTTCCTCGCGCGCCACCTTGGTCACGTCGGCGGGGTCCATCGCCACCCACCCGTAGTCTGGCAAGAACACCTCGGCCCGACAGTGCTGCGCCTTACTGATGTTGGCGCTACCGGAGCCGAGGGCTTTGTAGCCGAAGGCCGACGGGGCCACGCGGATGCCGTAGATGTCGCGAGCCGGGACGCCGACGGACCTCACCAGCCCCACGAACAGCGCGTTGATGTCGCCGCACTTGCCGCCGAAGCTCCGGGTCTCGAGCATCGTCTTGATGTCGCCAACTCCACAGCCCCGCACCTTCGGCTCTCGGTAGGTGTTCGCGAGAATCCAGTCGTAGACCGCCCTCACCTTCTCGACGTCGGTGGTTTTGCCCCGGGTGATCTCCAGCGCCGTCTCGCGAACGATTCCGTCCGTGGGCATGAGCTCGGTGGCCTTCGTCCACATGCGCAGGGCCGCCGGATCTTCCTGCGTCGGCGTCTTCTTCGTCCAGTCGACCGCGCGATCTTGCGTCTGGAAGCGACTCGCCAGCTCGACCACCGGGGCGCGCTCGTCGGGTGCGAATTCGGCGTAGAGCATGCCAGCCCCGTAGATTCCGTCGGTCAAGGGCTTCATCACCTTCGCGTTGCCCGACCACTGATCGCCCAGGAGCTTCTGGTATTCCGACTTGACCGATGGCATCGGCAGCCAGGCCCGTACCGTCCCCGCCGCCGGCTCGAGCACCTCGATGCGGGTCGTGATCTCGAATGTGCGCCACGTGCCTGGGCGTGGCGTGAATTCCTTCTGCTGGCCGCGGGCCGGTGATGCAAACCCTGTTAGCTGCGCCGCCGCGGGTACCGCGATCGCGCCCTTCAAGAACGTGCGTCGGTCCATAAACCCTCGCTGGATGTGTCCCTTCGTTGGATCGTTGGACGGGGACAGAGGGTAGCGGGATTCGCCGAGAAGGCAAATAGATAGATTCGATCCGCCACGAATTGCACCATCGATCGCGCCGATGGCGGCGCGAAAGCGAAGAGCCAGCGATCAGGCCCTGACGCGAATGACGGGCTCGGCGATCACCGAGCCGATCTCCCAGCACTCCTCGCCGAGCCGTCGGAATGCGTCGAGCACGGTCCGGGCTCGCTCCGGCGCAACGGAAAACAGGAGGCCGCCCGACGTCTCGGATTCCGTCAGCAGCGACACGAGATAGCCAGGCACGGACGGATCGATCGACAGATCGGCTCCGAAGATCGTATCGACGTGACGGCGATTGCGCTTCATTCCGCCGCTGAACTGGCCTGCCTCGGCCAGCTCGCGAGTTCCCGGAAGAATCGGAAGCCGCGAGGCCTCGAGCGCCAGACCGGCGCGCGAGGCCCTGACCATCTCGCCGGCGTGACCCAGAAAGCCGAATCCGGTGATGTCGGTGGCTCCCTTCGCCCCGCTCTCACGCGCGATACGAGCGGCGACGCGGTTGAGCCGCAACATACTCGCCACGGCGCCCGCGAGAACCTCCGGCTTGGCGACGCTGTTCTTCGCCGCGGTCGTGATGACGCCCGTGCCGAGCGGCTTGGACAGGAACACGCGGTCTCCAGATCGGAGGCCGCCCTTGACCAGAACCTGGTCCGGGTGGATGCGGCCCGTCACGCATAGGCCGTACTTCGGCTCGGCGTCGACGACCGTGTGACCGCCGGCGATCACGCCGCCAGCCTCGCCGACCTTGTCGCGGCCCCCACGGAACACCTCCGAGACGATTGTCTTCGACATCTCGCGCGGGAACCCCGCGACGGCCAGCGCGAAGAGCACCTCACCGCCCATGGCGTACACGTCCGACATCGCGTTGACGGCAGCGACGGCGCCCCAGGTCCACGGGTCGTCGACGACCGGCGGGAAGAAGTCCACGGTCTCGACGATCGCCAGATCGGGAGCGAGACGGTAGACCGCGGCGTCGTCCGCCGCGCCGAGACCGACGAGCAGATCGGCCGGCGGCGGGCCGGTGGGCTTGAGCACCCCGAGCACCTCCTGGAGATCTCCAGGAGCCATCTTGGACGCTCAGCCGGCGCAGGCGGCGTACGACGTTAGTCGGACTTCGGTGTGAGTGTGCTCGGTCATGGCGCTATTGGGACGCGCGTTCCGGGAGCTGCGATTCCACGTAATCGACGAACGCCTGGGCAAGCGGCGAGCGGCTTCGGTCTCGGTGCGTCACCAGATAGAAGAACCGCGAGACGTTCAGATCCTTCAGCTTCAGGCACGCGAGTAGCCGGGCCCTGCACTCGTCCTCGACCGCTCGCCTGGAGATGATCGAGAGCCCGACCCCGGACCGGACCGCCTGCTTGATCGCCTGGGTCGATCCCATCTCGCCCACGATCCGGAACGCCGTGAGATCGGCGTTCGCCTCGCCGAGCGCGTGCTCCAGCGCCTCCCGCGAGCCAGACCCCTGCTCCCGCACGATTATGGGCTCGCGGCGGAGATCGGCGAGCGTCACGCTCTTGCGTCCGGCCCAGGCATGATCGGCCGGCACCACGACGACGAGCTCGTCGGGAATCAGCTCGCGCGAGACCAGCGTACGGGCCCCCGGTCGCGCGCCAACCACTGCGACCTCCGCGCGGCCATCCTCGATCCACGAGGTGACCTGGCGGCTGTCGCCGATCAGGAGCGAGATGGAGATGTCCGGATATTTCGTCTTGAACTGGCCGATGAGCGCCGGCAGCAGGTATTCCCCGGGGATGGTGGAGCCGCCCACGACCAGCTGGCCACTCAGGCGCCCCTGGAACTGATCGAGCGCCTGCCGCGCCTCGCGTGAGAGCGCCAGCATCCGCCGGGCGTAGCCCAGCATGAGCTCGCCTGCCCGCGTGGTCGTGGCGCCGCGCCCGAGGCGGTCGAGAAGCTGGACGCCCAGCTCGTCCTCGAGCGCGCGGACGTGCTCCGAAATCGTCGGCTGGGTCAGGAAGAGCGCCTCGGCGGCGCGCGAGAAGCTCCCGAGCTCGGCCACCTTCGCGAAAATTTCCAGGCGCCGAAGATCCATCAGAAGGAGCCGGAAGCGGAGAGGCCTCTCAGTGGCAGGCGCAGCCGCCGCCGCAACAGCCTCCGCCCGATGTCATGGGGGCGGACGACTGCACCGCGCCGGCCGTCTTCAGGCCGAAGACCGACAGCTTGCGCATGACCTCTCCGCTGGCGCAGGAGGGACACGCCACTGCTGTTCCGGCGCCCGCGACATACTTCTCGAACTCTTTCTCGCATTGCTTGCAGCGGTACTCGTAGATCGGCATGCGCTATTGGCCGCCTCGCTGCACATAGCTCTTGACGAACTCCTCGGCGTTCTCCTCCAGGATGTCGTCGATCTCGTCGAGGAGCTTGTCGATGTCTTCCTTGATCTTCTTGCCCTTCTTGGCCAGCTCGGGGCTCGCGGCGGCGCCGTCGCCACCGCCTTCAGCGGGCTTCGTCGGTCGGGTCTCTTTCTTCTTCTGCTCTGCCATCTCGCCCTCCATGGGGCAACGAGCCGGGTGGCGAAATCCGAACGATCGCTACTGGGCTCATCTTAGCATGCCCCCTCTCACAAGCGCCTGAAGTGCTTGCTGAGGGTCAGCGTCTGGCGCTGGTAGGAGGAACCCAGGTCCGAGCCGTAGACCCGCTCGGGCCTTGAGCGGAGCCGCTCGAACCACACTTTGAACGAGGTCTGGCCGTCGTAAACCATGAACGGCACCTCCCGGGCCCTCACCTCCATGACGACCTTGGTGCCCAGGATGCTTCCGTCACCCCAACCGAATCCGGGGTCGAAGAAGCCGGCATAGTGCGTTCGGATCTCGCCCGCGCCCGCGTCGTAGACGACCATCTCGGCCGCGAACTCGGGCGGCACGCGGATGCGCTCCTTCGAAAGGAGGATGTAGAAGCGGTTGGCTTCCAGGATGTAGGCGTCGCGGGACGGCCGCTTGATCGGCTCCCAGAATTCGGCGGGGTCGTAGAACCCGATCCGGCTCAGATCGACGGCCGGCGGATTCGGGTGCGCACGATAGCCGATGATCCCGTCGGTCAGCCGGCCCGAGAGATCGACCCCCATGCAAAGCCCATCGTTGAAGACCGTGCGCTCCGCCGCAATCGGGCGCTCGTCGTCGTCGTAGAGCAAGGGCGTCTCGCGGTACAGGGTCTCCAGCGCCGGATCCGAGAGCGAGGTTTGCCCGGAGAGCAGCCGGAGCTGGTTGAGCGAGATGCCGGCCTGCACGCGCACGGGAAACGACTGCGGCGAGACCTCCAGATAGAGTGCGCCGCGGTAGCCGGCGCGGATCTCGTCGAACCGTGGCGTGGCGTCGGTGATGACGCGCGTGAAGATGTCGAGCCGACCGGTAGTCGATTTCGGATTCGAGCGGCCGCGGACGTCGTCGGGCAGCGCGAGCGACTCGAGGAGCGGGACGAGGTACACCGAGCCACGCTGAAGCGTCGCGCCCGCGCCCGTCAGCGAGAGCTGGTCGATGACAAGATCGCTCTCGGCGAGACCGCGCTCACCCAGACGGCTCTGCACCGTCTCGCGAAATGGCAGGAAGCTCGCTCGCAGCTGATACGCCTGCGGACCCAGGCGGAGATCCAGGCTCGCCGGCTGGAACTGGCGGTCGTCGATGCCGTCCGCCGCCGCAATCCAGCCGTCGCGAACGGCCGCGCGAAGCTCGCGATCCGAGAGAACGCCCTCAGGCATGCTCGACCCAGTTAGCACCGCGTGCGCGACCCGTCAAGGCACGCGCCGGCCGGCCAGCCAGAAGCATGCGGATCCCAGGACGCAGAAGGCGACCGAGGCAAGGAACACGACGCGGTACGAGCCGAGGACGTCGTGGACGACGCCGCCGAACCACGGGCCAATGGCGCCGCCCAGCCCGTTGCCGACGCTCAGCGCGCCGTAGATCACGCCGAAGCGGCGCCCGCCGAAGAGGTCGGAGGCCATCGCAGTGATGATCGGTCCGCGCGCACCGAAGCCCAGGCCGAACAGGAACGCGTAGGCGACCAGCCAGCCCGCGCGCCCGTCGCTCTCGAGGGCGAGCAACGCGAGCACGCCGCCCGCGGTACATCCATAAGAGATCGTGGCGGCCAGCGCACCGCCGAACCGGTCGGCCGCGTAGCCAAAGCTCACGCGGCCGACGATCGACAGCAATCCCATCACGCCGAAGATCGAGGCGGCGAGGATTGGCTGAAATCCCCGGTCGATCGCGAATGCGACCTGGTGCGTGGTGACGGGAAAGACCGCCAGCGGCGTGCAGAGGTAGGCGCACCAGAGTGCCCAGAACGTCCGTGTCCTGATCGCCTGCCGCAGCGCCGAGTCGGGAGCCGGCCCGGAAGTCGGCTCCCGTGATGAGCGCCGCAGGCCGTCGCGGGGCTGGGGCCCCGCCGGCCGAGGCGCTGCC
>JBKPCO010000058.1:0-10690 GCA_046727415.1 Candidatus Methylomirabilota bacterium | reverse complement strand
CCGATGGCGCGGTGGCCCACCAGCCGCCGGAGCCGCTCCGGACTGAACACGTCGGCGACCCAGCCCATGTGCTTCTCGGTGTGGAAGTTGGCGCCGTCGGTGGTGGCGATGCCCGCCGATTCCTGGCCGCGATGCTGGAGCGCGTAGAGACCGAGGTACGTGACGTTGCCGGCCTCCGGGTGGTTCCAGATGCCGAAGAGCCCGCACTCGTCGTGGAACCGGTCGTCGTCACGCCATGTGGCGTTCAAATCCGCTCCTCCATGCGTGCTCGAGCCGCACGGCATCGACGTCGACGACCGCGTCGGTCCCGATCCGGATGACCAGACGGTCGCCTCCGGTCGTGCCGATCCAGCGCCACGGGATCGCCGACTCCGCCATCAACCCCTCGAACTCACGCGCGTCATTCGCCTCGACCGCCACCAGCACGCGCGACGGGCCCTCGCCGAACAGCGTCAGGTCGGCGCGCGCCGCCGCCGGCAGCGCCGCCTCACACCCCACCAGCTCGCGACCCGTGAGACAGCTCTCGGCGAGCGCGACGGCCACGCCCCCCTCGGAGCAGTCGTGGGCGGTCGCGACCAGCCCCGCCGCCACCGCGGCGCGCACGGCGCGCTGCACGCGGCGTTCGGTGTCGAAGTCAAGGGGCGCCAGAGCCCCGGCCAGACGCCGATGCCGCGTCCAGAGGTACTCGCTGCCGCCGAAGCTCACGGCCTCCGGCCCCAGGAGCGCCACGCGGTGACCGGGTCCCTTGAACCACTGCGTCGCGCGCCGAGCCGCATCGTCGAGCACACCCACCACGCCGATGATCGGAGTCGGCAGGACCGCCTGGCCGCTGGTCTCATTGTAGAAGGAAACGTTGCCGCCGACCACGGGCAGCTCTAGCGCGCGGCACGCGAGCGCGATGCCCTCGATGGCCTCCGCGAACTGCCACAGGATCTCGGGTCGCTCGGGCGAGCCGAAGTTCATGCAGTCGGTCACGCCGCGCGGCTCGCCACCCGAGCAGGATACGTTGCGCGCCGCCTCGCACACGGCCATGGCGGCGCCGATACGCGGGTCGAGGAAGACCTGGCGCCCGTTGCCGTCCGTCGAGACGGCGATCGCCCGCGGCGTGCCCTTCACACGCAGCACCGCCGCGTCGGAGCCGGGAAGGACCAGCGTGTTGATACCGACCTGCTGGTCGTACTGGCGGAACGCCCATTCCTTCGACGCGATCGTCGGCGACGCGAGCAGGCCGAGCAGCGTCGCCGCGTGATCCAGCTCTTGGGGCAGCGTCAGCGGATCGAAGCCCCGGCGCTCCGCGAGATCGGCGGGCTCGCGGGTGGGCTTGCGGTACCGCGGCGCGTCGGCCAGGAAGTCGACCGGGACCTGCGCTACCACCTCGCCGTTGAGCCGCGCCGTCAGCTCACCGCCCTCGGTGACCCGGCCGATCTCGACCGCGTCGAGCTCCCAGCGCGCGAAGATGCGCCGGACCTCCTCCTCGCGCCCGCGGGCGGCCACCAGCAGCATGCGCTCCTGCGACTCCGATAGGAGGATCTCGTACGGCGTCATCGCCCGCTCGCGCTGGGGTACGCGGGAGAGCTCGACGTCCATGCCGGTGCCGCTGCGTGCCGGCATCTCCGCGGTGCAGCACGCCAGGCCCGCGGCGCCCATGTCCTGGATGCCGACCACCGCGCCGGTGCGCATCACCTCGAGGCACGCCTCGAGCAAGAGCTTCTCGGTGAACGGGTCTCCCACCTGCACCGTCGGGCGCCGCTCCTCGGCGTGCTCGTCGAAGGTCGCCGATGCCATGGTCGCGCCGTGGATCCCGTCGCGACCGGTCTTGTTGCCGACGTAGAACACGGGGTTGCCCGGTCCCTCGGCGCGCGCGCGGAAGATCTGGTCGGCCCGCACGAGCCCGACGCACATGACGTTCACGAGCGGGTTGCCCGCGTACTCGGGGGCGAAGGCGATCTCGCCGCCGACCGTCGGACAGCCAAAGCAGTTGCCGTACCAGCTGATCCCCGAGACGACGCCGTTCACGAGCTGCCGCGTCTTGGCGCTGTCGAGCTCGCCGAAGCGGAGCGAGTCGAGGATGGCGATCGGCCGTGCTCCCATCGTGAAGATGTCGCGGAGAATCCCGCCGACGCCGGTCGCCGCGCCCTGGAACGGCTCGATGAAGGACGGATGGTTGTGGCTCTCGATCTTGAAGACGACCGCCCAGCCGTGGCCGATGTCGATCGCGCCCGCGTTCTCGCCGGGGCCCTGGAGCACGTGCGGGCCGCTCTGCGGCAGGCGCGACAGGAACACCCTCGAGTGCTTGTAGGCGCAGTGCTCGGACCAGAGCGCCGAGAAGAGCCCCAGCTCGGCATAGGTGGGCTCACGCCTGAGGCGTGCGAGGATCCGATCGTACTCTTCGGCCGTGAGGCCTGCGTCCAGGGCCAGGTCGAGCGTGACCTTCGGCTCGGCCCCCGTCAATCCCAATTACCGCTTGAGGAAGCTGCCATCCTCGATGAGGCTTCCGAGGAGGGACTGGAACATCAGCAGCCCGTCGGTCCCGCCCATGACCGTCTCGGACGCCCGCTCGGGATGGGGCATCATGCCCAGCACGGTGCCCTCCGCATTGACGATCCCCGCGATATTGTCGAGCGAGCCGTTCGGATTGCTGGCCTTCGTGACCTTGCCCTCGGCGGTGGCATAGCGGAACGCGATCAGGTTGTCCCGCTTCAGTCGCGCCAGTGTCTCGGCGTCGGCGTAGTACTTCCCTTCGCCATGAGAGATCGGCATCGTCAGCACCTGACCCAGGCGCAGGCCGCGGGTGAAGAACGTGTCGACGTTCTCCACGACCAGATGCGTCGACTGGCAGCGGTACTGGAGGCACTCGTTCCGCGTGAGGACACCCGGCAACAGGCCCGCCTCGCACAGGATCTGAAATCCGTTGCAGGAGCCGAGGACCAGTCCGCCGCGTCCGACGAACTCGCGCAGCGCCTCGACGACCGGCGAGCGACCGGCCACCGCGCCCGCGCGCAGGTAGTCACCATACGAGAAGCCGCCCGGCAGGATCACGCAGTCGAGCTCGCTCAAGTCGCGCTCGCGATGCCACACGTACCGCACGGGTTGATGGAGCACTTCGGAGACCACGTAGTGGAAGTCGCAGTCGCTCCACGTTCCCGGGAAGACGACGACACCGAATCTCATGGCGCACTCATCTTAACGTGCGACCTCACGCGGGGCAAGGTCGGTCACGGGCTCGATCGTGAAATCCTCCAGAATCGGGTTCGCGAGGAGTTGGCCGCACATCTCCCGGACGCGGGCGCGCGCGTCCGGGATCGCGTCGTCGAGCTCGAGCTCGATGACCTTGCCGATTCTCAGATCGGCGATTTCCGAGAATCCCAGGCCGGCGAGCGCGCGCTTCACCGCGGCGCCCTGCACATCCATGATGCCGGGCTTCAATCGCACGAGCACGCGGACCTTCATGCGCTCGCCGGCACGAGCCGGCGATAGACCTCCGCGTAGGCCTCCTCGACGCCCCCCATGTCGCGGCGGAAGCGGTCCTTGTCGAGACGCTCCTTGCTCGAGCTGTCCCACAGGCGGCACGTGTCGGGCGAAATCTCGTCGCCCAGGAAGAGCTTCTTGCCCTGGCGCCCGAACTCGAGCTTGAAGTCGACCAGCAGGATCCCACGCTTGGACAAATACGGCCTCAGCACCGTGTTCACGCGTAGCGCAGTCTTCTTCATCCAGGCGAGCTCGGCCGGCGTCGCCAGGCGCATCATGCGGACGTGGTCGTCGTTCAGCATCGGGTCGCCGAGGGGATCGGACTTGTAGTAGAGCTCGACGATGGGCTGCTTGATCGCCGTGCCCTCCTCGAGACCGGTCCGCTTGGCGAGGCTGCCGGCGACGACGTTCCGCACGATCGTCTCGATCTTGATGATGTCGAGGCGGCGGCAGAGCATCTCGCGGTCCGAGAGGGTCTCGATGTAGTGCGTGGGGACGCCGGCGCGCTCGAGCACCTTGAACAGGGCCGCCGACATCCCGTTGTTGATGACGCCCTTGCCGATGATCGTGCCCTTCTTCAGAGCGTTGAAGGCAGTGGCGTCGTCCTTGAAGTACTGGATGATCCGGCCCGACTGGTTCGTCTCGTAGACGATCTTCGCCTTGCCCTCGTAGAGCTTCTCGCGCGTCTCGACCTTCATCGGCATCTCCTCTCCCCCCTCCTGTCCCCCCTCATCGCGTGAGCCCCAGTCGTTTGAAGACAGCGTCGACATTGCGCAGGTAGAACGCCGGGTCGAAGCAGCTCTTCAGCTCGTCGGTCGAGAGCTTGGCCGTCACGTCGCGATCGGCGGCCAGGAGCTCAAAGAACGGCCGCCGCTCTTTCCAGGCGCGCATCGCGTTCTTCTGCACGATCTCGTAGGCCACCTGCCGCGCCAGCCCGGCGTCGGTCAGCTTCAAGAGGACGCGCTGCGAGTACACGAGCCCGTGACTCAGGTCGAGGTTCTCCGTCATCCGCGCCGGGTCGACGTCGAGCCCCTCGACGATGAACGTCGTCAGGTGCAGGACGTAATCGAGGGCGATCGTCGAGTCAGGGAGGATGACGCGCTCCACCGAGGAGTGGCTGATGTCCCGCTCGTGCCACAGGGCGACATTCTCGACCGCCGCCAGCGCGTTGGTGCGGATCAGCCGCGCCAGCCCGCAGATGCGCTCGGCCAGCTCGGGGTTCCGCTTGTGCGGCATGGAGCTCGACCCCTTCTGGCCCTCGCCGAAGGGCTCCAGGGCCTCCTGGATCTCGGTGCGCTGGAGCCCTCGCACCTCGAGCGCGATCTTCTCGAGCGAGGCCGCCGCCAGCGCCAGCATCGCGCAGAACTCGGCGTGGCGATCGCGCTGAACGATCTGCGTCGAGGCCGGCTCGACCTCGAGCGCCAGCTCTCGGCACACGTCGGCCTCGAGCTCCGGCTCGACGTGGGCGAAGTTTCCAACTGCGCCCGAGAGCTTGCCGACCGCGATCGCGGCGCGGGCCCTGCGGAGCCGTTCGACGTTGCGGCCGGCCTCGGCGTACCACACGGCGACCTTGAGGCCGAAGCTGGTGGGCTCGGCGTGGACGCCGTGCGTGCGCCCGATCGTGAGCGTGTCCTTGTGACGGACCGCCAGAGTGCCGAGGGCCTTCCGCAACCGCTCCTGCCCCGTGATCAAGAGATCGACCGCGTCTCTCAGCTGGAGCGCGGTAGCGGTGTCCCACACGTCGCTGGTCGTGAGGCCGATGTGGACGAACCGCGAGTCCTCGCCGAGCTGCTCCTCGAGGCTCGTGAGGAGCGCGATCATCTCATGCTTGACGCGCTCCTGGATGGCGAGGATCCGGCCGATGTCGACCCGGGCCCTGGTGCGAATGCGCGCCATCGCCTCGGCCGGTATCCGGCCTCGCCTGGCGTACGCTTCGCAGACCGCCAGCTCCACCCGGAGCCAGGTCTGATACTTGGACTCCTCGCTCCAGATGCGACCCATCTCGGGGCGGGTGTAGCGGTCGATCACGCCCCCACCATAGAGCAAAACCGCTAACGATGGAAGCCCGAGATTAGGCTGGCCACAACCTGTTGCGGCCAGGGCATTTGCGGCGCTTGCCGGGCTATCCGGCTGCGGTCAAGAAGCGACCGAGCGCCGCGAGAACGACGGGCTCCGGAGACCAGCTGCCCTTCAGCAGCGACTCGGTCATTCGCCGAGCCCGTGGCCCGGAGAGAACGTCAGCTAGTGGCGCAGCAGCTCTCGGGGCAGGTTCCGCCGATCGAGCGGGCCCAGGGTGGTCAGCGCGAGCCGGTCCTCGTCGAGGAGGTCTGTGACGAGCGCTTGGACCTCTTCGTGACGGACAGTGTCGATCGCGGCCAGCATGGCGTCCATCGAGAGGAACGTGCCGTGATGCATCTCGTGCTTGGCCAGTCGATTCATGCGGCTCGACGTGGACTCGAGCGAGAGCATCAGGCTGCCCTTCAGGTGATCCTTGGCGCGGCGCAACTCCTCTTCGGTGACGCCCGTCTTCTTGAGCTCGCGCAGCACCTTCAGCGTCGACTTCAGCACCTTGGAGAAGTTCTTCTCGTCGGTCGCGGCGTAGACGTAGAGGGTCCCGGTATCGACGTAGGCCTGGACTCCGGAGTGGATGGCGTAGACCAGTCCCTCGCGCTCCCGCACTTCCTGGAAGAGCCGCGACGACATGCTGCCGCCGACGATGTCGTTGAGCAGAAACAGCGCGTAGCGCTCCGGCGCCGAGTGATGCAGCCCGGGAAACCCCATGATCAGATGAACCTGCTCGAGGGTCTTGGCGACGATGTTCACCCCGGGCTTGAGGACCGGCGGGGCGGCCGTGCGGCCGGCCGCGACCCGATCGAATCCGTGGAACCCCGCGCTGAACAGCTCGACGACCCGGTCGTGGGTGACGTTCCCAGCGACCGCGATGATGATGCGCGGCGGCACGTACTGCTCCGTGAAGTAGCCGAGCGCCTCCCCGCGGTCGTAGCCGGTCACAGCCTCGCGCGTGCCGAGGATCGGCCGACCCAGCGGATGGCCTTCCCAGACCTGGGCCGCGAAGATGTCGTGGATGATGTCGTCGGGGGTGTCCTCCACCATCTTGATCTCCTGGAGGACGACCGATTTCTCGCGCTCGAGCTCGTCGGCGTTGAACAGCGGGTGCAGCAGAATGTCGGTGAGCAGATCGACGGCGAGCGGCAGGTGCTCGTCGAGCACCTGCACGTAGAAGCAAGTGTGCTCCTTGGTGGTGAAGGCGTCCATCTGGCCGCCGACCGAGTCCATCGTGCGGGCGATCGCCTCCGCGGTCCGCGAGGCCGTCCCCTTGAACACCAGGTGCTCGATGAGGTGGGACATCCCGCCCCGGTTCTCGGCCTCGTGGCGGGAGCCGGTCTCGACCCAGACCCCGACCGCGACCGAGCGCACGTGCTCCATGCGCTCCGTGACGATCCGGATGCCGTTGGGCAGAAACCCCTTGCGGTACGCCTCGATCACTCGTCCGCCTCTCAGGCCCGCGGCGGGTTTGCCGCGGCCGGGTTCTTCAGCTTCTCCTTGTCGGCCAGGGCCGGCTGATCGCGCAGCGCCATCTTCCGGCTCAATCTCATTTTCCCATTGCCGTCGATCTCGATGACCTTGACGAGGACCTCGTCACCCTCGGTCAGGACGTCCTGGACCGTGCGGATGCGGCTCTCGGCGATCTGCGAAATGTGCAGGAGCCCCTCGGTGTTGGGAATGACCTCGACGAAGGCGCCGAACTCGACGATCTTCTTGACCTTGCCGAGATAGATGCGATCGAGCTCGACCTCACGGCAGATGTCCTGGATGATGCCCAGGGCTTTCTGCACCGACGCGCTGTCGGGCGAGAACACGGTGACCCGCCCGTCGTCCTCGACGTCGATCTTGGTTCCGGTCTGCTCCTGGATGCCCCGGATGACCTTGCCGCCGGGGCCGATGATCTCGCGAATCTTCTCGGGCCGGATCTTGATCGTGACGAAGCGCGGCGCGTAGGGCGAGAGCTCGGGCCGCGGCTTCTCGATGGCCTCGCGCATCTTCGCCAGCACGATCATCCGGGCCTCGCGCGCCTGCTGCAGGGCCGAGCGCATGATGTCGATCGACACGCCGCCGATCTTGATGTCCATCTGGAGCCCGGTCAGGCCCTTCTCGGTGCCCGCGACCTTGAAGTCCATGTCGCCGTAGTGGTCCTCGGCGCCGTTGATGTCGGTGAGGATGCCGACCCGGTCGCCCTCCTTCACGAGGCCCATCGCAACGCCGGCCACGTGTGTCTTGAGCGGGACGCCCGCGTCCATCAGCGCCAGCGAGGCGCCGCACACGGACGCCATCGACGACGAGCCGTTCGACTCGAGGATGTCGGAGACGATCCGGATGGTGTACGGAAACTCTTCCTTCGGCGGCAGGATGGCCTCGACCGCTCGCTCGGCGAGGGCGCCGTGGCCGATGTCACGGCGGGACGGCGAGCCGAACCGCCGCACTTCGCCGACCGAGAACGACGGGAAATTGTAGTGGAGCATGAAGTGCCGGTACGACTCCCCCTCGAGGGCCTCGATCTTCTGCTCGTCCGACTTGGTGCCGAGCGTGGCCGAGACCAGGGCCTGGGTCTCGCCGCGCGTGAAGACCGTCGAGCCGTGGGCTCGCGGCAGGTACGCCATGTCGATGGAGATCGGCCGGATCTCGTTGGCCTTGCGGCCGTCGATCCGCACCCCGCGCTCGACGATGAGGCGACGCACCTCGGCCTTCTCGACCGCCTCGAACGCTTCCCGGAACGCCGCCTTCTTCGCCTCGTCGATGCCGAGGCTCTGCTCGACTTCCTCGGCGACCCGGTGCACGGCCTCGGACCGGCTCTGCTTCTCGTGGGTGGCCAGCGCGACGGCCAGCTTGGGCGCCGCCAGGCTCTTGACCTTCGCCTGCAGCTCGGCGTCGCGCCCGGCCGACGCGTCGAAGGCCCAGCGCGGCTTCGCGGCGCGCTGCGCCAGCTCGCGCTGCGCTCGCGCCAGCCGCTTGCACTCGCCGTGGCCGAACGCGATCGCCTCGAGCATCGTCTCCTCGGGAACCTCGTTCGCCCCCGACTCGACCATCAGCACCGCGTCCTCGGTGGCGGCGATGACGAGCTCGAGGCTCGACACCTTCTGATCTGACGTGGTCGGGTTCGCGATCAGCTTGCCGTCGACCAGCCCGACGCGGACCGCCCCGATGGGCCCGTCGAACGGGATGCCCGACAGGCAGAGGGCAGCCGACGCGCCGTTGATCGCCAGGACGTCCGGGTCGTTCTCGAGATCACCCGAGATCACCAGACAGATGACCTGCACCTCGTTCTTGAATCCGTCGGGGAACAGGGGCCGGATCGGCCGGTCGATGAGGCGCGACGTCAGCGTCTCCTTCTTGACGGGCGCGCCCTCGCGCTTGAAGTAGCCGCCGGGGATTCGCCCGCCGGCGTAGGCGCGCTCGCGGTACTCCACGGTCAGCGGGAAGAAGTCCTGGGACTCCTTCGCGCTCTTGGCGGCGACGCACGTCGCCAGCACCATCGAGCCGCCGTACCGGACGACGACGGCGCCGTCGGCCTGCTTGGCCACCTTGCCGGTCTCGAGGGCCATGCGCAGGCCGTTGATCTCGACTTCCACAGTATGGGTCATGCCAAAAATTGTCCTCGCGTATCAGCCGGAATCCGGCGAACGCCGTGTGGAGGGGGCGCTGAGCCTGCCCGCCTCGGGGCCCCCGGAGCCGTTCCGTCCGAGGACCGATCAGTTGTGAGTGTCTCCGCCGTCAACGGCGGATGCCGAGCTTTTCGATGATGACGCGATACCTCTCCGGCGCCCGGGACCGAAGATATTCCAGGAGCCCGCGGCGCTTGCCGATGAGCATCAGCAGCCCGCGGCGCGAATGATGATCCTTGACGTGCTGCTTGAAGTGATCGGTCAGGCTGTTGATGCGCTCGGAGAGGAGCGCGATCTGCACCTCGGGCGAGCCCGTGTCACCCTCGTGGGTGCGGAACTGCTCGATCAGACTCTTCTTGCGATCGACGGCAAGCGGCATCGATGACCCTCCAATCGCCACACCCCAGGGAGCCTGGGCTCCCACGCCGGGGCGGGTTCCAAAACGTCTTGTTTTGTCAGCAGATACGGATCGAGGGTATCACGCGGGGGGCCCGAAGTAAAGTTACGGCGGCCCGGGGTCTTGGCGCGCGGCAGCCACGTCGAGCGCGATCTGACGGCGCAGATCGTCGACGCTCGGAAACTTCCGCTCCTCCCGAAGGCGGCGGAGAAAGACGAGACCGACCCGCTGGCCGTAGAGATCGCCAGCGAAATCGAGCACGTGCGCCTCGACGGCCAGCTCGTTCACGCCGAACGTGGGCCGTACGCCCACGTTGACGACGGCCCGGTGGGCGTGCCCGGCTATGAGGATCTCGCAGACGTAGACGCCTACCGGGAGCCCCAGGGGGCGATCCGTTCGCACGTTGGCCGTCGGGAAGCCGAGTGTTCGGCCGCGTTCGGCACCCCGGACGACCTCGCCGTGGATCGAGTAATGGCGGCCGAGCAGGCGCGCTGCGCTGTCGAGGTCGCCTCGCTGTAGCGCTGCCCGGATCTCCGACGATGACACGGTGATCCCGTCGACCAGCAGGGCCGGTACGATGTGGGCGCGAAAACCGAGCGGACCGGCGAGCTGCTCGAGCAGCTGCGCGTCGCCGCGGGCGCCCTGCCCGAATCGGTGATTGAACCCGACCACGATCTCGCGCGCCTTCAGAGTCTCCACGAGGGCGTCCTGAACGAACGTTTTGGCCTCGACGGCCGCGACGGCCCTCGTGAACGCCATCACCACGGTGGTGTCGATCCCCGTCTCACCGATCAGCTCGAGCCGCTCGTCGAGGGTCGTGATGGGAAGCGGCGCGCGATCGGGCTGGAGCACTTCCATCGGATGGCGATCGAACGTGCACGCCACAGCCCGGAGATGGGCTTGCCGCGCCCGCGCCACGGCGGTGCCGAGGATGGCGCGATGGCCCAGGTGAATGCCGTCGAAGGCGCCGAGCGCGACTGCGCTGGCGACCCCCTCAGGCCGGTAGGACTCGAGTCCCCGGACGATCTGCATGAAGGATGCGAGCGGGCTTGACGCTACGCCCCCCTGCCATCAGCTCGCCGACACCGAGCAGGATGCCGGAGGCCCCGTGAACCCGGACGAAGCCGCCGCCAGCCGCGGCCGG
>JBKPCO010000057.1:0-10868 GCA_046727415.1 Candidatus Methylomirabilota bacterium | reverse complement strand
CTCAAGCGCGTCGACCGCCACGCCATCACCAAGGCCATCGCCGAGGCACGGGCGCACGGTGACCTCTCCGAGAACGCGGAGTACCACGCGGCTCGCGAGAAGCAGGGCTTCATCGAGGGGCGCATCGCCGAGCTCGAGGCGAAGGTGGGGAACGCCGAGGTCATCGAGCCGCCGACCTCGGGCGACCGGGTCACGTTCGCCTCGACGGTGCTCCTCGAGGACGAGACCGGCAAGGAGATTCGCTACCAGATCGTGGGCTCCGACGAGACCGAGCCGGCCAAGGGCCGCATCTCGGTCATGTCGCCTCTGGCCCGCACGCTGATCGGCAAGAACGTCGGCGACCGCGTGACCGCGCAGCTGCCCGCCGGCAAGAAGACCTTCGACATCATCAGGGTGAACTTCCCCTGGACGGACTGAGGCTAGAGCCATGCCTACCGTGCGAGTCGACGATGGCGTCAACATCTACTACGAGGAATCAGGCCGGGGACTGCCGCTGGTTTTCGTCCACGAGTTCGCCGGCGACTACCGGAGCTGGCATCTGCAGACGCGATTCTTCTCGCGCCGCTACCGCGCGATCGCGTTCAACGCGCGTGGCTACCCGCCGTCGGACGTGCCCGGCGAGGTGAAGGCGTATTCGCAGGAGCGCGCGGCCGAGGACATCCGGGGCGTGCTGGACGGACTCAAGATCCAGAAGGCGCACGTCTGCGGCCTCTCCATGGGCGGCTTCGCGACCTTGCATTTCGGCCTCCGGCACCCGGACCGCGCGCTCTCGCTAGTCGTGGCCGGCGCCGGCTACGGCAGCGTGCCCGGCGAGCGCGACAAGTTCCGCAAGGACACCGAGGTCGTCGCGCGACGCTTCGAGGAAGACGGGATGGTGAAGACCGCCGAGATGTACTCGAAGGGTCCGACTCGGGTGCAGTTCATGGACAAGGACCCGTTCGGCTGGCGCGAATTTCACGCGCAGCTCGCAGAGGGCTCGGCGAAGGGCCACGCGCTCACCCAGCGCGGGGTGCAGATGCTCCGGCCGTCCATCCTCGATCTCGGGCCCGAGCTCGAGAAGCTCGACGTGCCGACCTTGATCATGACCGGCGACGAGGACGACCCGTGTCTCGAGCCTGGCATCTTCATGAAGCGCAAGATCCCGACCGCCGGGCTCGTCGTCCTGCCGAAGTCGGGGCATACGATCAACCTGGAGGAGCCCGAGGCGTTCAACCGCGCTGTGCTCGACTTCCTGACGGCGGTAGACGCCGGGAAGTGGACGCGACGCAACCCCGCTTCCCAGACGGGCTCGGCCGTCCTACCCGCGGAGACACGCTGATGCCACTACCACTCGAAGGCTACACGGTCCTCGATCTGACCCGTGCCCGCTCCGGCCCGACCGCGGTGCGCCAGCTCGCCGACATGGGCGCCAACGTCATCAAGATCGAGCAGCGCGAGGAGATGGAGGGCGACTCGACCGCGCTCGGCTTCGACTTCCTGAACCTGCACCGGAACAAGCGGTCGATGACGCTCGACCTCAAGCAGCCGCGCGGGGTCGAGATCATCAAGAAGATCGCCGCGCGCGCCGACGTCGTCGTCGAGAACTTCCGGCCCGACGTCAAGAAGCGGCTCGGCATCGACTACGAGGCCCTGTCCAAGATCAATCCGCGTCTGGTGTACGGCTCGATCTCCGGCTTCGGCCAGAGCGGTCCGTACGCCGACCGTCCCGGCTACGACCAGATCGCGCAGGGGATGGGCGGACTCATGTCCATCACCGGGCTGCCAGGCCAGGGGCCGGTGCGCGTGGGTATTCCCGTCGCCGACCTCACCTCTGGGCTCTTCCTGGCGCAGGGCATCCTGGTCGCGCTGCTCGAGCGCGAGAAGTCGGGCAAGGGCCAGTGGGTGCACACCTCCCTCCTGCAGGCGATGGTGACCATGCTCGATTTCCAGGCGGCGCGCTGGCTGATCGACCGCGAGATCCCGCCGCAGGCCGGCAACGATCATCCGACCGGGATTCCGACCGGCGTCTTTACGACGGCGGACGGCCACATCAACATCGCCGCGTCCGGCCAGACGATGTACCGCCGGCTCTGCACGGCGATCGGTGCGCCCGAGCTGATCGACGATCCGCGATTCAAGAATCTGGCCGACCGGTCGAAAAACCGCAAGCAGATGAACGCCGAGCTCGACAAGATCCTGTCGAAGAAGCCGAGCGCCGAGTGGATCGAGGCGCTCAACCGCGGCGGCGTGCCGTCGGGCCCGATCCTGAACGTGAAGGAAGTGTTCGAGAACGAGCAGATCAAGCACCTCGGCATGGCCCAGCCGGTGCGCCACCCCGAACGCGGCGAGATGCTGGTGCAGGGGCTCCCCGCCACGCTTTCGCGCACGCCCGGGGCGATTCGTCGTGCCGCGCCCACCCACGGCGAGCACACCGACGAGATCCTGCGCGAGCTGGGGTACAGCAACGAGGAGATCACGACGCTCCGAAAGGAGCACGTCGTCTAGGGAGACAGCCGCATGATCGACGAACGCAGCCGGACCCGCCGGGTCATGGGGGTCATCGGTTTGTTGCTGGCCGGCCTGCTGGTCGTTGGCGTCGTCGGGGCGGTCGAGGCCCAGCAGAAGCCGGAGGGGGAGATGCGCTGGGCCCTGTACGTGACGGTGCCGCCGGCGTGGCTCGATCCGGGCGAGGTGCTGGGCTTCATCACGCCGTTCTGGGTCCAGTACGCGCTCCACGACGCGCTCGTGAAGCCGATGCCCGGCAACATCATGACGCCGAGCCTGGCCGAGTCGTGGACGCTCAGCCCCGACCAGAAGACCTACGACTTCAAGCTGCGGCAGGGCCTCAAGTTCCACAACGGCGACCCGTTCACGGCCGAGGATGTGAAGTTCAGCTTCCAGCGCGCGAAGAGCTCGCGAATCCTCAAGGAGAAGGTGCGCGACGTCGAGATCGTCGATCCGTCTCGCATCCGGTTCCATCTTCACGAGCCGTTTCCCGACTTCATGGCCTTCTACGGCACGCTGGCCACCGGGTCCGGCTGGATCGTTCCGAAGAAGTACGTCGAGAAAGTCGGCGACGACGGGTTCAAGAAGCACCCGGTCGGTCTCGGCCCCTACAAGTTCGTGAGCAGCACGCCCGGCATCGAGCTCGTCCTGGAAGCGAACGAGAGTTACTGGCGCAAGATGCCATCGGTGAAGCGCCTGGTGCTCAAGAGCGTACCGGAGCCCACCACGCGGGCCGCGATGCTCAAGAAGGGCGAGGTCGACGTCGCCTATTTGCTGGATGCGCCGGCCGCCCTCGAGCTCAAGCGTGACCCGAACATCCGCCTGGCATTCTCGGGTGCAATCGGGATCCACTTCCTCGACTTCTTCGACCAGTGGGATCCCAAGTCGCCGTGGCACGACAAGCGCGTCCGGCTCGCGGCCATCACGGCCGTCGACCTCCGGTCGATCAACGAAGCCGAGAATCTGGGCGCGTCGCGACCGACGGGCAGCATGGTCCCGCGCAAGTTCGAGTTCGCGCTGTCACTCGAGCCGTATGCCTATGATCCACCGAAGGCGAAGAAGCTCCTGGCCGAGGCCGGCTACCCCAACGGCTTCGACGCCGGTGACCTCTATCCGTATCCGCCGTACTTCTCGATGGGCGAGGCGGTCGCCACGAATCTCACCGCAATCGGCATCAAGACCCGGATGGTCACCATGGAGCGCGCGGCTTTCCAGACCGCCTGGCTGACGAAGAAGCTCAAGGGAATCTGCGTCTGCATCCACGCCACCTACGGCAACGCGGCCTCTCGCATGGCCGAGTTCGTGCCGAGCGACGGCGCGTTCGCACGGGGCGGCGATCCCGACATCGACGACCTCTTCAAGCGACAGGCGAAGGAGACCGACCGCAAGAAGCGCGAGGCGATGCTGCACCAGATCCAGCAGCTCCTGCACGACCGGGTACGGTTCGGCCCGATGTGGGAATACATCTGGCCAACCGGGATCGGGCCGCGGGTGGGCGATCCGATGCTGCTGAAGATCGACCCCTATCCCTGGTCGGCGCCCTACGAGGACGTGACGCTCAAGAAGTAGCGATCGGGCGCTGGACGGGGCCGCCTAGCGGAGCGCGTCGCGCAGCTCGCGCGTGAGAACCTCGACGGTTCCGCGCGTGCCGCCGGCGAGCTTCAGCTTCCACTCGCCCTCCGTCTCGAATCGCCGATCGCGCAGCCGCTCGCCCCAGGGCTTGATGGCCTCGCGGATGGCGTTGAGATCGAACGGATCGCGCCGGAGCTCGCGGGCGCGCGCCATGACGTCGGGCGCCGCCCGGATGAAGGCGCGGAGCGCCGCGCCGGTCTTGATCGAGTACTTACGGCCCGCCCACGCGGCCGGGAACGTGGTGGAGAGCGCCTTGATGTAGTTCAGGAAGAAGCGCTTGGCGCCGCCCCGCAGCTCCTGGAGCTTGCCGCCGCTGCCGACCTTCTCGACCGTCTCGAAGAAGTCGACGATCTCCTCGGCGAGCGGCGCCTGGCTCACGCGGCCCCGTCCGGTACCGAGCATCTTGATCTCGCCGTGCAGCGGCGAGGTGTCGTCCTCGTTGAGCGAGCGGATGACGTCGTGGGCGAGCGCCTGGTTCGCGTCCGGATAGAGCTTGCGACCGGCGAGGCTGATGATGTGCGACGGGTTCAGCCGCGTGTGCTTCGCGTTGATGGTGACGAAGAGCTCGACGATCTGGCGGGCGTCGAGCGTGTCGAAGAGCACCGCCGGCACCTCGATCGTCATGTTCTCGCCCGCCTGCGAGAGCGCATGGAGCGCCAGGAGCCGGTGCTGGCCGTCCAGCACCCGCAGGACGCCGTGCTCTTCGGGAATCTGCAGGAGGCCGAGGTCGTGCTGCCCGGCGACCGGCGTGAAGGTGAAGCGCTTCTCCGAGGTGATGATGACGGCGCCCGGGATGGCCGGGAGGGTCGCCGCGTCCTTGCACTCGCGATAGTAGGCCACCAGCTCATCGATCTTCCGGCGGATGACCGGGCGCTGGTAGGCCGCCTCGCTCTCGCCGATACGCTTCTCGAGCATGTCCCAGTTGACTCGGGAGCGGTTCATCCGGGTCTTCTTCGGGGGCTCGTTTTTCGGGCCGCCCGAGTATCCCAGGACCTCGAACTTCACCAAACGGTCGATATCCTTGGCAGAAAGACCGGCCTGGTAGAACTCTACGCCGAACTGTTTCACGCGGCGAGTCGGGACGGTAATCATGAGCCTTGGAGTTTAATTGATCCCCAAACACCTGTCAATAGAGGGGTTTTTCACCGATATCCTCACCTGAAGTTCGGTAAGATCGCCCCGTGAGCGGCCCCGCCCTCGTATTGGTCGTCTGCGCCGCCATCCTGCACGCCGTCTGGAATGCCCTGGCCAAGCGGGCCGACAACCAGTTCGTCTTCCTGTGGTGCTCCGTGTCGCTGGCCACGGCGCTCCTGCTCCCGCTGGGCCTCTTGCGCCTGCCCGCGGAGCCCGCTCCGGCGAGCGGTCTGCCGTTCGTGGCGGCCAGCGTGGCCATCCACGCGCTCTACTTCTGGGCGCTCGGCCGC
This sequence comes from Candidatus Methylomirabilota bacterium, assembly GCA_046727415.1. Classification (GTDB taxonomy): domain Bacteria; phylum Methylomirabilota; class Methylomirabilia; order Rokubacteriales; family CSP1-6; genus AR31. The sequence goes on along the minus strand of JBKPCO010000057.1, from coordinate 5,328 downwards.
GCGTACCGGTATGGCGACTTCTCCCGCGTCTATCCGATGGCCCGCGGGCTCGGCGTGGCGCTCGTGCCGCTCGTGGCGCTGCCTCTCTTCAGTGAGCGACTATCGTGGATTGGCTCGCTGGGAGTGGGCCTGGTCGTCCTCGGGATCGCGGCGCTCGGCGCCCTGCCGGCAGCTACTACGTCGGTCGCCCGGGCGAGCGGCGCGGGCACAGCGTGGGCACTGGTGACGGGCCTGACCGTCGCGGCCTACTCGCTCGTCGACAAGGCGGGAGTCACCCGCCTTCATCCGATGCCCTACATTGCGCTCATGGGGGTGAGCCTCAGCGTGGTGCTCGCGCCCATCGTGCTCGCCGATCGCCCCGCACTCCGCCACGAGTGGGGCCGTCACTGGCGGGCGATCCTGGTGGCCTCGGCGATGAACCTGACGAGCTATCTGCTGGTGCTCTTTGCCTTCCGGCTCTCCAAGGTCGGCTACGTCGTGGCCGCGCGCGAGCTGTCCATCCTGTTCTCGGCGTTCATCGGCAGTCTCTGGCTCGGCGAAGGCCGCCTGGCACCCCGGCTCGCGGGGGCCTCGATCGTGCTCGCGGGCGTGGTCTGCGTCGCGCTCGCGCGCGAGTAGCACCGCTCAGCGGCGGCAGCGCCAGGCGAAGCGATGGGCGAAGAGGGACGGCCAGCGGCCCGACCATCGACCCCGGATCGGCACGATCTCCTCGACGGTGAACCTCTCCGAGAGCAGCGCGTGAAGCGAGGCCAGCGAGAAGAACTGCAGATGCGTAGGATCGGTGTCGATCGGCTTGCCGGACAGGACACGCAGCCGGTTCCGGTAGCGGTAGGCGTTGGGCACGGAACCGACGAAGAGCCCGCCCGCGGCCAGGACGCGCCGGACCTCGCCGAGGAACACCGGCGGATACGGCATGTGCTCGAGCGTCTCGCCGGCGACGACGACATCGACGCTGGCGTCGGCGAACGGCAGCTCCGTCGCGAAGTCGCCCCAGACCGTTTCCACGCCGAGCCGCTGACGGCAGGCGTCGAGCGCCGGCGTGTCGATGTCCATCGCGGTCACGCGATTGCCGGCGACGTACGCCTCGAGCAGAGAGCCGCTGCCGCAGCCGAGCTCCAGGAGACGCTTGCCGGTGCCGATCCACGAGGCGAACAGCGCGGCGCGAATCCGCGCCGACTCGTTGAGCCCGCCGGCGGTGCGATCGCCGTAGCGGGCGCCGTAGTAGGCCGCGATCCGCTTGCTGCGCTCGCCGCTCACCGCGGTCGGGAGGTCGCGATCCCGGTCACTGTCTCGTCCGCCGGCGCGCCTGGCCGCTACGAGAGGCCGAAGGTGTTCGCGGCCAGGCCGGCGATGTGGCGTCCAATCGCGATCGAGGCGGTGGCGCCGGGGGACGGCGCGTTGAGCACGTGTACCGCGTCCGCCTCGGCGATGATGCGGAAGTCGTCGACCATCGTGCCGTCGGGGTTGACCGCCTGGGCGCGCACGCCGGCGCCGCCCCGCGTGACGTCCTCGGAGCGCAGAGCGGGGACGAGCCGCTGCAGCGCCGTCACGAACGCGGCCTTGCTGAGCGAGCGGTACATCTCGTAGGAGCCCATGCGCCAGTAGCGGCGCGTCATGTTCCAGAACCCTCGATACGCGAGCGTCCCGGCCAGCTCGCCCGGGCTCACGCGGCCGAAGGTGTAGCCCTCGCGCGCGAAGGCCAGCACCGCGTTGGGGCCCGCCTCGACCTCGCCGTGAACTGTACGCGTGAGGTGGACGCCGAGGAACGGGAACTCCGGATCGGGCACGGGATAGATGAGTCCGCGGACGATGTCGTGGCGCTCCGGGCGAATCATGTAGTACTCGCCGCGGAACGGGATGATACGGAGGTCGACCTTCGCGCCGGCCATCCGCGCGATCACGTCCGAGTAGAGCCCGGCGCAATTCACGATGCGCCGCGCGCGCACCGCCTTGCGCGGGGTGACGACGTCGATCTCCCCGCCGCTCCGCTTGATCGAGGTCACGCGGGCGCCGGTCTCGATCGCGACACCGCGGGCGGTCAGCTCACGGGTCATCGCCGCGCAGACCTCCTTGTAGTCGACGATCGCGGTCGAGGGCGAGCGGATGGCCCGGAGCGCCTGGGCGTGAGGCTCGATCTCCCGGAGCTGGGACGGATCCAGCATCTCGACCGGCACGCCGTTGGCGATCCCGCGCTCGTAGAGGGTCTGAAGCCGCGGGAGCTCCGCCTGTTCGGTCGCCACGATCACCTTGCCGACGTGATCGACGCGAATCCCATGTTTCTGGCAGTACTCGAGCATCAGCCCCTTGCCCTCGACGCACAGCTTGGCCTTGTAGGAGCCCGGCTTGTAGTAGATGCCGGAGTGGATGACACCCGAGTTGTTGCCGGTCTGGTGCGTGGCGAGCTTGGCTTCCTTCTCGAGGATCACGATGCGCGCGCGCGGCGCACGCTCACCGAGGGCGCGCGCGGTGGCGAGCCCGATGATGCCGCCGCCGATGACTGCGATGTCGAAAGAGTTTTCCATAGCCCACCATTGATAGAATCTGGCACGGCCGCTGTCAAGCCAGGCTGTCGAACGCCGAAGGGAGGGAACTCGTGGCCGGAAAGTACTTCGAGGAGCTCACGATCGGACAGACGTTCCGGCACCAGCCGGGGCGCACCGTCACCGAGACCGACAACGTGTGGTTCTCGTGCCTGACGATGAACCCGCAGCCGCTGCACGTCGACTTCCACGCGGCGGCGCAGGCCGAGTTCGGCAAGCCGCTGGTCAACAGCCTCTTCACGCTCGGCGTCGCGGTCGGCCTCTCGGTGGGAGAGACGACGCTCGGCACGACGGTCGGCAACCTCGGCTTCGAGAAGGTGGAGTTCCCGAAGCCCGTCTTCCACGGTGACACGATCTACTCGGAGACCGAGGTGGTCGACAAGCGCGAGTCGCGCTCGCGCCCGCAGTGGGGCATCGTGACCTTCGTGCACCGCGCCCTCAATCAGCACGGCGAGGTGGTGATGGTGGCGCGCCGCAACGCCATGATGCGCAAGAAAGGAGCCTGAGCGTGGCGCGTCGGCGGTCGCTCCACTTCGTCCCTGGCGGCAACGACCGGATGTTCACCCGGGCGCTCACGCTGCCCGCCGACGGTCTGATCCTCGACCTCGAGGACGCGGTGGCGCCCGACCGCAAGGTGGCGACCCGCGGCGTGGTGCGGGAGTGGCTCGCGCGCCACGATTTCGGAGGCCGCGAGCGCTGGGTGCGAATGAATCCGATCGCGACGGGCCTCGGTCAGGCCGACCTCGAGGAGACGATCGCGGGGCGCCCCGACGGCTACGTGGTGCCGAAGCCCGGGCGCGCCGCCGACATTCGCGAGATCACCCGCATCCTGGACCGGGTCGAGCAGCAGCATGGGATCCCGAACGGCGCCACGCGGCTCACGGTGATCGCGACGGAGACCCCAGAGGGGCTCCTGAACATCCGCGAGATCTCGACCGCTTCGCCGCGCACGGTCGCGGTGTCCTGGGGCGTCGAGGACCTGGGCGCCGCGATGGGGCTCGGTCGCGTGCGCGACGCTGCCGGCAAGTACCTCGACATCCCCCGCTACGCGCGCGTCATGTGCTCGGTAGCCGCGTCCGCCGCCGGAGTGGAGGCGATCGACACCGTCTTCACCGACATCGCCGACCTCGACGGTCTCCGGCGCGAGTGCGAGGAAGGCGTGGCGATGGGCTTCACCGGCAAGATCTCCATCCACCCCTCGCAGATCGCCGTGATCAACGACGTCTTCACGCCGGCGAAGGACGCGGTCGACGAGGCCCGCGAGCTGATCGCGCTCTTCGAGGTCAACGCGCGCAACGGCATCTTCGCGTTCACCTTCAAGGGCCAGATGGTGGACGCGCCTCACCTCAACCGCGCGAAGAAGCTCCTCGCCCGCGCCGGGGTCGAGTAGCGCGGCACCCGATGAGAGCGATGTTCCTGGCCGGCGCGGCGCCGGTCGAGAGCGCGCCGCTCCGCAGCGACTCCCGCCCCACACCGGCGCCGGGCCCAGACGAGATCCTGGTTCGCGTGATCGCGTGCGGCGTGTGCCGCACGGACCTGCACATCGTCGAGGGCGATCTGCCCCTCGTTCGCTCGCCCATCGTGCCGGGTCACCAGGTGGTCGGGCGGGTCGAGGCAACGGGCTCGGGCGCCCATCGCTTTCGCCCTGGGGATCGAGTGGGTATCGCATGGCTTCGCCGGACCTGCGGGGCCTGCGACGCCTGCCGGCGCGGGCGCGAGAACCTCTGCGAGCAGTCGGAGTTCACCGGCTATCACGCCGACGGCGGCTTCGCCGACTACGCGGTGGTTCCGGAGGCGTTCGCGTACGCGATGCCGCCGATCTTCGGCGACGTCGAGGCCGCGCCCCTGCTCTGCGCGGGCATCATCGGCTACCGCGCGCTCAAGCGGAGTGACGTTCCGCCGGGCGGCCGCCTCGGCATCTACGGCTTCGGCGCCTCGGCCCACGTGACGCTCCAGGTCGCGCGGGCCCGCGGGTGCGAAGTCTTCGTGTGTACGCGCGAGGCGTCGCACCGGGAGCTGGCGCGGAGGCTGGGCGCGACGTGGGTCGGCGACATCGGCGACGCGATGCCGGCGAAGGCGGACGGCACCATCCTCTTCGCTCCGGTGGGCGACCTGGTTCCGGTCGCGCTCCGCAACCTGGCGCGCGGCGGCACACTGGCGCTCGCCGGCATCTACATGACGGCGGTGCCGCCGCTCGACTACGAGCGCGATCTCTTCTACGAGCGCAACATCCGGAGCGTCACCGCCAACACGCGGGCCGACGGCGAGGAGCTCCTGGCCGAGGCGGCGCGCATCCACATTCGTCCGGCAACGACGACCTTCCCGCTCGAGGACGCGAACCGAGCCCTCGTGCTCCTGAAACGCGGGGGGTTCGCGGGGGCCGGCGTGCTCTTGACCGACGAAGGTTCTCGCGTATGATCTCGGGCTATTGTAGCGGGGGCCGTGAGCACGGAGCCCTTCGAGGGTGGCCTGATACAGACACGAATCGCGAGGTAAGAGCATGAGTGACCAAGCCGATCTGTTGCGCCGCGCGGAGCAGGTGCTGCCTGGCGGAATTCTGGGTAGCCATCGCAGTGGTCCCGGGCTCGAGTTCGTCGTCAAGGAAGGGCGCGGCGCGTACCTGTGGGACATGAACGGCCGGCGCTATCTCGACTATCTGCTGGGCTCGGGCCCGATGCTGCTGGGCCACGCCCATCAGGCCGTCGTCGAGGCCGTCGAGCGCCAGATGTCGCGCGGGACGTCGTACTTCCTCCTGAACGAGCCTGCGATCCAGCTCGCCGAGGAGATC
>JBKPCO010000056.1:0-6188 GCA_046727415.1 Candidatus Methylomirabilota bacterium | reverse complement strand
CATCCCGCGTCGCGGCCGATGCTCGGCGGTCAGACTTTCGTCTACCGGGGACGTGTCTACGCGCGGCACATCCCGCTATTCAACGACCCCCTGGGCGTGCAGGCGCTGAAGACCGGCTTCACGCTCGAAGCCGGCTACAATCTCGCAGTGTCGGCGTGGCGGGACGGACAGCAGTTCGTCATGATCGTGCTCGGCTCGCGCACGCGCACCGCCTCGTTCCTCGACGCCAAGAAGCTCCTGAAGTACGGCTTCGTGGAGGCCGGGCTGGAAACCCCGCCGGAGCCCCGACCCGAGCCCCGCCCCACGAAGCGCGCGCGCCGCACGTCCACCGTCACGCAGTGAGCCCGATCCGCGGCTACGTCTTCGACGCGTACGGGACGCTGTTCGACGTTCACTCCGTGGCCGAAGCCGGCCGCACGATTACGGCCGATCCGGCGACGCTGTCGGCCTTCTGGCGGCAGAAGCAGCTCGAGTACACCTGGCTGCGCGCGCTCATGGGTACCTACGTCGACTTCTGGGCGGTGACCGAGGCGGCGCTCCGCCACACTCTACGGCGGCTCGGCCTGACACCCCCGGCGGCCGAGGTGAGGCGCCTGATGGATGCGTACCTCTCACTGGCGTGCTTCCCGGAGGTTCCGGCCGCGCTCGAGCGCCTCGCGGGCAGGCCGCGCGCGGTGCTCTCGAACGGATCGCCGGCGATGCTGGCCGCCGCCGTCGCCTCGAGCGGCCTCGGCAAGCACCTCGACCACGTCATCTCCGTGGACGCGGTGCGCACCTACAAGCCCTCGCCGGTCGTATACGCGCTCGGGCCCGGGACGCTCGGAATTCCCGCGAGCGACCTGCTCTTCGTGTCCTCGAACCCCTGGGATGTCGCCGGCGCGAAGGCGTTCGGCTACCAGGCCGCGTGGTGCAACCGGACCGACGCGCCCGAGGAGGAGCTGGGCGTGCGACCCGACGTCGTCGTGCGCACGCTCGATCAGCTCCCGCGCTGACGCCGGGCGGCGAAAACAGCACGGGCGACTCGCTCGAGCGAGCCGCCCGTGACGACCCGGAGATGCCGGCGCGGCCTTACTTCTTGCCGGCCAGCTTCTTCCGCTTCACGTAGGCCCAGATCTTCTTCGTCATCTCGGACGGGCCGATCGGCGAGCCGCCGAAGATGGACTCGGCCGAGTCCTTGCAGCCCTTGAAGTTGATCGAATACCCCCCGAACGCCTTCTTGCCCTTCGCCATGACCCCTCCTTACCTCGTGATGGTCTCGCGCCCCCGGATCTTCCCCGGGGGTATTCCTACCACATGGCCGAGGGGAGGAAAAGAAAAAACACCATCCCTGGGGCCTCTCCGCCGAGCGAAAGATACCGGTGAGGGGTATCAGCCTCGTGTGATCGCCGGCATCACGTCCTTCGCGAACCAGCGGAGCTGTTCCTTGAACTCCTTGGGCGAGAGCCCCTCGGCCCAATGGATCATGAAGTCCTCGAGCCCCGGGTACTTCGCGACAATCGACTTGATGCCGTCGATCACGTGCGACGGCGGGCCGCAGAACCACGCCTTCTGCTGGATGCCGTCGGCGAGCGACGGCGTGCGCGCGGGCGCACCCGGCGTGCCCCACGTGCGCCCCTGCTCGTCGGCGTAGCGCACGAAGCCGAACGGCGCGAACCATTTGTACCGCTCGTCGTGCGCGGGCTCGACGCGGCGCTTGGCTTCCTCGGGCGTGTCGGCCAGGTAGAGCCCGGCGCCCCAGATCATGTCCTCGCCGAGCTGCTTCTTCCGGCCGTACTTCGCGCATGCGTCACGGTACGCCTTCACGACGTCGTCGAGGATCTTCTCGCCGTTGAGCGTGACCATGGCCTTGAAGTCCTTGCTGGCCATGTAGTCGATCGACTTGCTGCTGGCGATCGGCATCCAGACCTCGACCGGCAGGTGCTTGGGCCGCGGCACGCACGTGATGTCCCGGAGCTGATAGCCGCGGTACTCGACGGGGGGCGGGCAGTCGTAGCGCTTGCCGTGATGGCTGAACTGCTCGTCGTCGAAGCACTTCAGCATGAGGTCGACCTGCTCCTCGAACATCTCGCGGTTCGCCGCCTGGTCGATGACCGGCGCGTCGAACGTCTCGACCTCGCGCGAATGATAGCCGCGCCCCACGCCCAAGATCACACGGCCGTCGGTGACGATGTCGGCCATCGCGTAGTCCTCGGCCAGGCGGATGGGATGCCACATCGGGAGCACGTTGAAGGCGCAGCCGAGCTTCAGGCGGCGCGTCTGGGTGGCGAGCCAGAGCGAGAGCTGGATGAGGTTCGGGAAGCACTCGTAGCCCTCGTGCTGGAAGTGGTGCTCGGCGGTCCAGAGCGCGTAATAGCCGAGGTCGTCCATCAGCTGGGCGACGTCGCGCGCGGAGAAAAACGGCTCGGCGAGCCGCTCGTTGCTGTAGCGCCGCGCGTCGGCCGGCGTCCCCTTCAACCCGATGTTCTCCAGCTCCGTCTGGCCGACGTAGAGCACGTGAATTCGCTTGATCATCGCGCTGTCCATCCTCCGTCGATCACGAGCGTGTGGCCCGTGACGTAGTCCGCTTCCTCGCTCGCCAGGTAGCACGCGGCCGCCGCGATCTCGTCGAGCGTGCCGCGCCGGCCCGCCGGGGTGATCGCGCGCACGGCCGATTCGTCGCTGCCCACGCCCACCATGGCCGGAGCGTCGGCGCCCAGGATGCGCGTCGAGTTGGCGCGCAATCCCGTCTGGATCGCCCCGGGGCAGATCGCGTTGACCGTAATGCCCCGCGCCGCGTACGTGATCGCCAGCTGCTTCGTCAGGCCGACCACGCCGTGCTTCGACGCCGTGTAGGCCGGCCCGCCGCCGGAGCCGACGAGCCCGGCCACCGAGGCGATGTTGACGATGCGCCCGCGCCCGCGCGGCAGCATCTCGGCCAGCGCGCGGCGGCAGCCGTAGAACGTGCCGTTCAGATCGATCGCGACGACGCGCTCCCAGACCGCCGGCGTCATCTCGGCGGCCGGCTGGTAACCGTCGAGGATCCCGGCCGCGTTGACCAGGATGCCGAGCGGGCCGAGCTCGCGCGCGGCGGCCGCGACGGCCTGGTCGACGTCGTCCCAGCGGCTGACGTCGGCCTGCGCGAACGTCGCGCGCCCTCCGCGCGAGGCGATCGCGGCGACCGTTTCCTTGCCGCCTTCCGGCAGAAGATCGACCACGGCCACCGGAGTGCCCTGCGCGGCGAAGGCTTCCGCGATCGCGCGCCCGATGCCCGAGCCGCCGCCGGTGACGATCGCGCTGCCGCCGAGCAGGCTCACGTGCCGAGGAACTCCGCGATGGCCCGGGCCGCCGCGTCCGGCGTCTCCAGCAGAAGCATGTGGCCGCCGGGCAAGAGGCGCAGCGCGGCGCCCTTGATGCGGCGCTGCCACTCCTCGGCGTAGACGAGCGGGTTCGCGCGGTCGCCGTCGCCCCACACGAGAAGGGTCGGCGCCGTGATCCGGTGCAGGCGCTTCGAGAGCCCTTTGTCTGGGATGGGCCACACGAACTTCGCCATGGAAGAGCGCCGCTGGATCGACTCGACCTCGGCAGCGAGGCTCTCAGCCTCGCTCGCGGGGGCGGTCGCCCACTGGCGAGCGGCGCTCGAAGCCGGGTCGCTCCAGAGCGCCGCCGCCAGCTCGTCGGCCGGCAAGATCAGGACGTCGGCCGGCTGGGCGTCGTCGCGCCAGAGGCCGATCGGAGAGACGAGCGTGAGCGTGCGGGCGCGCGCCGGGAAGACGGCGGCGAGCTCGGCCGCGACCATGGCGCCGAACGCGTGGCCGACTAAGTGCGCGCGCTCGAGACCGAGCGCCGACAGGAGCTCGTCGTAGGCCAGCGTGAGGTCGAGGAGGTCGTCGAGGGTCTCGACGCCCTTTGAGCTCGCCACGCCGGGGTGCGCCGGGGCGTACACGGTATACGACCGCGCGAGCAGATCGAGCACTGGCGACCAGCCGGTCCGCTCGTGGTAGGAGTGAAAGTAGACGAGCGGCGCGCCGTGGCCGGCGCTGATGACGCGGAAGCTCACCGCGCCGCCCCGGATCTCGACCGCTCGCTCAACGGCCATCAGCGGGTTCGCTCCATTCGGGGAGCCTTCACGCCGATCCGTTCCGCGCGCCCGAGGGCCACCAGCGATCCTTGTAGCCCGGCCACATGTCGCGGACGTGCGGCATGACTTCCGTCGCGAAGAGCTTGGTGTTCTTGAGCGTCAGCTCCTTCGGCATGCTGCCGATCTGGAGCAACACCATCAGGTGGCCGACGCGCAGCGTCCTGATGCACTCGGCGAGCTGCTGGCGCACGGTCTCGGGGCCGCCGGCGATGACGTATCCCTGGTCGAGGTACTGCCCCCAGTCGAGCGACTGGCGCACGCGGCGGGCCGCCGCGCCGACTTGCGCCCGCGTGCCGCTCTGCACCGTCTTCACGGTTCGGTAGCCGGGCGCTTCGGCGAAGCCCTCCCAGACGTTCAGGCACTTCTGGTAGAAGTAGTGCACATGCGGGAAGTACTCGCGCTCGGCCTGGGCGTCGGTCTCCGACACGCAGACGAGCTGGAGGAAGCCCGCCCGGAACGGATTGTCATCGGCGCCGACGCGCGCAGAGGCCTCCCAGAAGCCGTCCATGGTGGCCTTGCCGCGCTTGTAGCCGAAGTACGAGAGATAGCAGTAGACGTAGTCGAGCTTCGCGGTCCACTCCCACGTCTCGACGCTGCCGCCGCCCGGAATCCAGACGGGCGGATGCGGCTTCTGCAGCGGCTGGGGCCAGATGTTCGCGTAGCGCACCTGCGTGTATTTGCCGTTGAACGCGAAGAGCTCGGGCCGCGTCCACGCCTGGATGACCAAGTCGTGGGCCTCGTAATACCGGTCGCGGAGCGTGGCCGGGTTGATCCCGTACGCGAAGTTCATGTCCATCGACGTGCCGACCGGAAAGCCGGCGACCAGGCGGCCGCGCGACAAGAGGTCGAGCATCGCGAACTCCTCGGCCACGCGGAGCGGCGGGTTGTACGCGGCGAGGCTGTTGCCGAGCACGACGATGGCGGCCTGTGACGTCCGCCGCGTCAGGGTGGCCGCCATGAGGTTCGGCGAGGGCATGAGGCCGTAGGCGTTGTTGTGGTGCTCGTTCACGCAGAGCCCGTCGAAGCCCTGGGTCTCGGCGAACTCAAGCTCGTCGAGAAACTCGTGATAGAGGTCCTGCGTCTTCTCGGCGTCGTAGAGATGGTGCGGGACGTCGACCCAGACCGACCGGTACTTCCGCTCGAAGTCGTCGGGCAGGAACCGGTACGGCATGAGGTGGAACCAGCAGATTTTCATGGTGATTGGCGATGATACCAGAGCCAGCTGCCGCCGTCGCGTACCCTCCTCTGGGCGTTGACGCGGGCGACGACACGGTCTTACGCTGGCGTCGATGATCGAGGCGCGCTCGGTTCGCATGCGGCGCTGGAGTCGTCGAGAATACGAGCGGCTCGTCGAGCGGAGCTTCTTCCGCCCCGACGAAAGGCTCGAGCTGCTCGACGGCCTTCTGCTCGTGAAGGAGCCCCAGAGCAGCGCCCACATGACGGCGGTTCGTCTCGTCGAGGAGGCGCTGCGAGCAGCGTTCGGGGTCGGATGGGACGTTCGCCCTCAAGGGCCCATCGCGCTCGATCGGCGGTCCGAGCCCGAGCCGGACGTCAGCGTGGTCCACGGTTCTCCGCGTGACTATCGCGACGCGCACCCTTCCAGCCCCGTGCTCGTTGTCGAGGTCGCGCTCGCCAGCCTGACCCTCGATCGCACGCGCAAGTGCCGCGCCTTCGCGCGGGCCCGCGTTCCCGAGTACTGGATCGTCAACCTCGTGGACCAGGTCCTCGAAGTTCACCGAGAGCCCGGCCGCCTCGACGACGCGCGTCGCCGCTGGGGCTATCGTTCCGTGCAGATCCTCGCGCCGGATGGAGCCGTCAGCCCGCTGGCCGCTCCCGGCGCACGTGTCGCCGTGGCGGATCTCTTGCCGTAGACTCCCCTACCGCCAGGACGGGCCGAGCCGCGCCCGGCTGTTTCGCTTGAATGGCGGTCCGATCCGGCGTAGCCTACGCCGGAGAAGCGATTCGATCACCGCGGGAGCTCGGGGAACCGGGCTGAGAGGGCGGCTCACCGCCGCCGACCGCATGAACCTGACCTGGTTAATGCCAGCGAAGGGAGGCTTCGTATGCCAGC
>JBKPCO010000055.1:0-7939 GCA_046727415.1 Candidatus Methylomirabilota bacterium | reverse complement strand
GCCAGCGCCTCGGGGAGCCGGCGGTCGAGATCGGCGAGAAACCGCGCGAGCTGCAAGTCACCGAGGACGCCGTTGGCCTTGTTGAGCTTATCGATCGTCTCTACGACCGCCCACTGCTTGTCGGCGCTCGAGCGATCGCCGGTGACGACGTAGAGCTGGCCCAGCGCCACGACCACCTCGTGCTGGGGCGCGATCGCGCTCGCTCGACGGTACGATTCGATCGCGCCCGCGTAGTTTTTGCGAGCGGCGCGGACGCGTCCCTGCGCGAAGAGCACGTGGTAATTGGCCGGCGTCAGGCCGATTGCCTGCTCGACGACCTGCTCGGCCGCCAGCAGGTTGCCCGTGCCGAGGTGCATGAGCGCGAGCTGAGCCCGGCACCACGCGGTGTTCTCCGCGTAGCCAGCGCCGGCCTTGATCGCGCGGTCCATGAGCCAGGCGGCCCGCCGGGCGTCCCCGGTGACGAACAGCAGGTGAGCGCTCCGGCTATAGGACGAGATGTCGGGACGGAGGTCGAGCATCTGCTGGTAGTGCTCGGTGGCCGCCTCGTAGTCGCCGAGCTCCAGCGCCGCGTCGCCGAGCAGGCCGTAGGCGCCCGCATTCCTGGCGTCGAGCGTAAGGACGCGCCTCGCCCACTCGATCGACTTCTCGAACTCATGCCGGGCGCCGTAGACCTGGCTGAAACCCAGGATGGCGGAGAGGTCGGTGGCGTCGAGCGCATGGGCTCGCTCGAACGCCAGCTCGGCGCGGCGGTAGTAGGCGCTGTCCGCTGTCTCGCGTGCCTTTTGCATGAAGGCATCGCCGAGGGCGGTCCAACCGGATGAGTCGTCGCGGTGCTGTCGGGTCCGGGCGGTCAACCGTTCGATGGCTTGATCGACCGCCTGCTGATCCTGGGCCGGCCGGGCCGGGCCGTGGCCCGCCGCCCGCGCGCTCGGCGTGGAGCCGAGCGCCAGGGCGAGGGTCACGGCCACGACTGTCAGACCACGCATGGCTTAGGGATCCTTACGGTTCGTCGGCCCCGCGTGCGGCGTGGCTGAGTACGGAAAGACCTGGTTGTAGACCTGGTCGTTGGCGTTGATGTTGTCTCCGACCACGGTGATCGCGGCATAGGTGGGACCGCTGGCGACCGCGGTGAGCGCAATATCGACGACGTCGTCGCCGAGACGCCGGCCGTTCGGCCAGCCGCCGGAGACGCCGTTCGTCGTGTCGCCGCCGAGGAAGCCCAGGCGGCTGAACCCCGCCTGGCCGGCCAGGCGCACGGGGCCCGTGGCCGTGTTCACGCGCAGGACGTCAGGAATGAAGACGGCGACGAGATCCTCGCGGTTCGACGTCGCGAAGCTGGTTCCGAATACAGTGTTGATCAGGACCGCCACCTCCGGATTGCGGGCGTAGGTCGCGAACGCCGCGTCGTCGGTCGGTGTCCGCCGGTTGTAGTTGTCCTTGTCCTTGAGCGCGACCAGCACCTCGTTGAAGAGCGGGTTGCCCATGCGGTTGACCTGCACGAAGGGGCCCTCGCTCGAGGGCTCGCGGTTCGCCGACCGGATCGTGACGCTCGGTCGCGACACCGACGCATAGACGCCGACTCCGGTCTGGGCGCCGAAGAACGGGCTCTGGTACTCGAAGCTCGGCAGGTGGTCGAGCGGGATCTGGATCGCGTAGGCCAGGACGTTGAATCCTTTGAAGCCATCGACGCCCGTCCCGGCCTGCCCGAGCCCGCCGGCCAGGATCCGCGGGTCGAGCAGATCGAAGATGGCGGCGGTATCGGCGAAGAAGCCGTCCTCGCGCGGACCGGCGAAGACCGCCTCCCCCGAGGGCAGGCCGAACACCGTCTGGCGCGTGTAGCGGTCGAGCGTGGCGAACGACGTGGCCCCCGAGACGGCCCGGCCGGTGGCGTCGTTGTAGAACGGGGTGGTGCGGGCACCCACATTTGGGGGTGGCGTCAGGAGGCCGTTCGCCAGCACGTCCGTCCGCCGTCGGTCGTCGTCCTTGCTCGACCCACCGTCCGATACGGTCACGCGCGTCACCGAGTAGGTCTGCACGAAATTCTGTCGCGCGTCGCCGACGTTCGTGATCGGCCCGATCTCGGCCCCGCGACCATAGGACAGAATCGTGTTCGGGTTCTTGAGACCGGGCGGTGTTGTCGGATTCACGTTCGAGAACTTGAAGTCGTAACGCATCACCTCGGCGCCGCTGGTCGGGTCGGCGATGTGGATGCTGTAGCGCGCGTCGTCGGCGAACCGGTCGTAGATGACGCCGTCGCCCGGCTCCGAGAACGGCCGGACGTGGACGACGACGTTGAGCACCGCCTCGCGCGGATCGTTGTACTTGGTTCCGACGAACGCGTAGACGTCGGTCAGGTTCGCCTGCGGATCCTGCTTGATGAGCGGCGCGTCGCTGTGGCTCGCGGCGCCCGCGAGTCCATTGACGAAGGTGAGCAGCAGGGTTGAGAGGGCCATGATGGCCCGGCTCCGGGAAATGCGTCTCATGGTTCGATCCTCCTGGTGGTTGGGGTCACGTGAGCTTCCAGGCAAGGCCGCCGCTCGCGAGCGTCTGGATCGCGATGGACAGGCCGAGGAGCGTCATCACGGCCGAGGACATCAGCGGCAGCCAGCGCGTGACGAGCGGACCACGCTCGTCCAGCCGCGTGACGAGGCGACCGGCATACACGACGAGCAGCCCGATCGCGACCAGCACTACGGCCAGCCCGAGACTGAAGGCAACGATCAACAGCAAGCCGAAGCCGACGCGCCGGAGCGACAAGGCACTCAGGAGCACAACGAGGGCCGCCGGGCACGGGACGATTCCGCCCGTGATGCCGAGGGCCCAGAGCTGACTCAGCGAGGCTCGGCCCGGCGCGTGGTGGTAGTGGCCAGTGTCGTCATGTGAATGGTGGTGATCGTGGGCATGCCCGTGCCGGTGGGCCGGCATGTCCCCGTCGTCGTGCCCGTCGTGATGATGCCCGTCGTAATGATGGTGATGGGCGTGTGTGTGGGCGGCTTCGGGCCCGGCATAGCGCCGAAGGAACAGCGATAGCCCGAGCACCGCAATGGCGAGGCCCGAGCCGAGGGCGACCCAAGGATAGATGCGTTCCGGGACGATGTAGCGCGAGGCGTAGACAGTCGCCGCGCCCAGGAGATAGACACCCGCGGTGTGGGAGGCCGTGACGACGAGTCCGAGAATGACGGCATGCCAGGCGGTGCCGCGCGAGCCGACGAGGTACGCCGCGACGACCGTCTTGCCGTGGCCCGGCTCGAGCGCGTGCAGGGCACCGAGCGCCGCCGCCACGACGAAGGCGAGAGCCACGACGCTCACCGTGAGCTCTCGCGCGCCGATGATCTCGGTGAAGGCGCTGCCAGCCATCACCTGGACGTTGGGGCGCGGAGCGATCACGGGCTCGGGCGACGCCGGCGAATGCCGCTCGTCGACAGGAGTCTTCGGGGCCGACGGCACGACAGCCGCCACGGTGGGCGACGGCATCGGACGCGTGAATCGTAGCCGCGCCTGGCTCACCTGAGGGGGGCTGTCGAGCAAGTCGGTCGGATAGTCGCTCAGCTCACGACTGCGATCCTGCGCGGGCACCGAGCGTTCGATGATTTCGGCGCCGGGCTGCGCGACGGCGATCACTTCCTTCCAGCCCGCGCGGGCGCCGAAGTTGTCGTCGCGATACCGCAGGTCTTCGTGGCCGCCGGGCGAGTTACCAAGTGATGCGCGATAGAGGATCGCGAGCTTCATCGTCGGCAAGCCGCCCGCTCCTTCCGGGAAGATCACCTCGGCGGATCGCACTTCGAGAGCCAGCCGTCGTCCTCCGACCTCGAGCGCGAGGCCCTGCTTCAACGCCTCGGCGGTGTCCCGAACGTAGCGGGACACGCGCGGCTCGGACGGATCGGACGGGATCCCTTGTGTTTGCAGCTCCTGAAACGTCGGAATCTCCGCCATGTCCACGAAATAGCGAAGCGCGATGACATTCCGACCGACCTCGATGCCCGTGTAGCGGCTGATGCTGAAGTTACCGAGCGGGTGTGCCGCGCCGTCGCCTGGGGCGCCCAGACTCAGAACGGCGAAGAGGCCGAGTGTGACGAGGACCCGACGATTGCCCATGATCGCCTTCTGCAGACCCTACGGGCCACTCGGGTGTTTGGATTCACGGTACAGTGACGAAAAAAACCTCGGGAGATTTCGATGACGCCCAACGCGCCTCGCGTCGAGCCGGTTGCGCCGCCGTATCCAGCGGAGCTGCAGGCAGTGTTCGATCGCATCATGCCGCCCGGTGTCCCGCCGCTGACGCTGTTCACCACGCTGGCGCGGGTGCCGCGGATCTACGAGCGCTTTCGTGCCGGGAGCCTCCTCGACCGCGGGCCCGTCTCGCTCCGCCACCGGGAGATCGTCATCGACCGCACCTGCGCGCGCTGCGGCTGCGCCTACGAGTGGGGCGTACACGTCGCGTTCTTCGCCCAGCGGGTCGCGCTGACGGCCGAACAGGTCCGCGCGACATGGCGGGTCAACGGCGACGATCCGGTCTGGAGCGCCGAGGAGCGGCTACTGATCCGGCTCGTCGACGAGCTTCACGACACCTCGGGAATCTCGGACGGGCTCTGGCGCGAGCTGACGACGGCGTTCAGTGTCGAGCAGATTTTCGAGCTGATCGCGCTGGTCGGCTTCTATCACACGGTATCGTTCTTTTCGAACGGCTTCAGGCTTGCACCCGAGCCCTTCGCCGCGGCGCCCCCGTCAGCCTGACGCGATCAGCGTACAGTCAGCGGGCGACGCGGATCTCGCGGAGATAACGGAGCACACCCGGATGGACGAGATCTGGGCGCGGGGCCGCAGCGAGCGTGTTCGCGGCGGTCGTCTCCTCGGCCTGCGGCAGGCGCCGAGCGATCGCGGCCTCGCCCTGATGAAGGGCGCGCGCCAGACGATAGGCCACCTCGTCGGGAAGGCCCGGTCGACCGAGGATGAAGCTCCACGAGCCCACCGACGGCAGCGGCGCCGTCAGACCCGGATAGGAGCCGGCGGGAACAGTCAGCGGCTTCAGGAAGGCGTGCTTCGCGAGGATCCGGGCGATCCCGCTCGCGTCGGGCGCGATGAACCGCGCGCCCGCGGGCCCCTTGGCGACCGCCCCGAAACCCGGCCAACCCTGACCTCCACCCCACAGCGCCGCGGCGCCGCCGTCGATTACCATGGCCGGCCCGTCGCCCGCTCGCTCGAGGTAGATCGCCTGAAAGTCGCGGTCCTGATCGAGCCCGAGCCCGTCGAGCACGTACCTGGACAGGATGACGAGCCCCGAGCCGCTGGCCCCGAAGGCGACGGGCTTGCCGCGGAGATCGTGGACCGCCTGATACGGGCTGTCGGCACGGACGACGAACATGCCCGGGGTCGAGTACATCGCCGCGACGATCTTCAGATTCGCCGGGGGCCGGCCGATCCCGTTGAATGCCTCGTGCGCGACTTCGCCCTGGACCAGCGCGATGTCCACGGCGCCGGCCTCGAGGAGCGGGACGTTCTCGGTGCTGCCCTTGGTGTTGCGCTGCTCTATCGTGAGCCCGGGATCGATCTCGCCGACGGTGTCGGCGACGGCCGCGCCGTACACGGGAAAGCCGCCGCCGGGCGTCGCGGTGCCGAGAACGACCACGGTGCGCTGACTCGCTGGACCGCCGGCTGTCGTTGACATGGCGGATACCCTATCATGGCCGTCGAATGGCAGACGGCGCCTAGCCGATCACGCGCGCTTCGAGCCTGAGCAGGCGGCGGTCGACCTTGCGGAATTCGTCGGCCACCTCGCCGCGAAATCGGTCGACCTTCTGGTCGACGCCGATGACGCCCTCGCCCACGAGCTGGATCTTGTCCATCAGGCGGTCCGCGACGACGTCGAAGTGGCGGCGAGTCTCGGCCGCGCTCGCGGCGAGCTCGGCGCGGAGCTGGCCCATGACCGCCGTCGTGAGCGACGCCGTCAGCGACGATGTGAGCGACGCCGTGAGCGACGTCGTTAGCGACGATGTGAGCGACGTCGTCAGCTCCGTCGTCAGCTCTGACTTGAGCTCCGACTTCAGCTCCGACTTGAGCTCGTACTTGAGCTCGGCGAAGCGGGGGTCGAAGTACTCTACGAGTTCCTGATCCACACAGGCACTCTGGCCGGCCCACCGGCCCGCGTCAAGTGTGTCCCGGCCGAGACGCCGCCTAGCCTTTGATCCACTCCGAGAATTCCCGGGCGAACTGCTCGAGCGCGAGCAGCACCACGCGGTCGTCTCGGCGCGCCACCTCGCGATCGCGCGGCGTGTTGTAGCCCCAGCTGGCGAGAAAGAGACCGACGTCCTCGAGCCCCATGGTGGCCTTCACGGCCTCCAGGGTTTTCAGGCGGTCCTCGACGAACCACAGCAGGCGGGCCGGCGAGCGCGACGCGGCCAGCTCGGTCAGGATCACCGGCTTGGGCCGGTCCGCCTCCTTGCCGTAGACGTTCTCAGCCCCGAGGTCGACGCCGTGCCGGCTCAGGAGCTTGCGCGCGAAGCGACCTTCCTTGGTCGTGATGACGACGACGCGCGTCGGGCCGCCGGCCAGCCGCTTGAGTCGGTCGATCGTGCCCGGATAGAAGCGGTGGTGATCGAGCCAGTCCGTCTCGTCCGCGGTGATCCATTCGTCGCGGACCCCGTCGAGCACGGCCGCGAGCTCGCGACGCGAGTGCCGGAGCTCGACGAGGAGCGCGTCCGGACGCCAGCCCTCGAGGATTTCGGTCTCGGTGGACCCCGAGAGCAGTGCCATGATCAGGAGCGGCATCTCCCAGCCGTGCTCGACGACCGGGCGCACTCGCGCAAAGCGGTCGGCGAGCCCGAGCGGCGGATCGGGCGCGACGGATGGTCGAAGCCGGCGCCAGGCTCGCCACGCTGAGCCGAAGTACTCAGCCATGCCGTCGCACAGGACACCGTCGAAGTCGAGCGCGAGGGTCGCGGGCGCGTGGGCGGACACAGCGGAACTCTAGTGTAGAGTGAACCCATGGTCAAAGCGATCGCCATTGTGGCGTCGGTCCTGCTTGTCGCGGGACCCGCCTCGGCGCAGTCCCTGGATGAGGTGCTTCGCGAGGTCGAGAGTGTCTACGGCCGCATGAACGATCTCCGCGCCGACTTCACCCAGACGGCGTTCAACAAGAGCCTCAACCAGACGATTCCGGCGAAGGGGACGGTCTATCTCAAGAAGGGTGGCAAGCTCCGCTGGGAGTTCACCGAGCCGACGCCCCAGGAGATCGTCTCCGACGGCAAGAAGCTCTGGGTGTACACACCCACGCTGAACCAGGCGAACGTGGCCGAGGCGCCCGAGGCCCTCGCCGGGCCCGCCGGGAGCTTCCTGGCCGGTCTCGGCAAGCTCCGGTCCGAGTTCGAGGTGCGCTTCCTCAATCCGGCCCAGCCCAAGGACGCCGAGGGCAACTGGGTGCTCGACCTCACGCCGAAGCAGCCGCTGCCGACGCTCGCACGCCTCATCCTGGCGCTCGACCCGAAGAGCTGGGACATCAAGAAGGCGGTGGTGCACGATAAGTTCGAGAACACCGTCACCATGCGCTTCACGAAGATGGCGGTGAACAGCGGGCTGCCGGACCGCACCTTCACGTTTGTCGCGCCCAAGGGTGTCGTGATCGTTCCGTTCAACAAGTAGTTGTGCGCGCCGCAGGCCGTCGCGGGGCTGGGGCCCCGCCGGGCCGAGGCGCGCCTCTGAACCGGGGGGGAGTCATGGCCGCCGAGAATTCGTTCGACATCGCGTGCAAGATCGAGATGCAGGAGGTCACCAACGCACTCGATCAGGCGCGCCGGGAGATCGCGACGCGCTACGACCTGAAGGGCACCAACTGCGAGGTGAAGCTGGAGAAGACCGACATCACCGTCACGGCGCCGGACGACATGAAGCTGAAGGCGGTCGTCGACATCCTCCAGTCGCGCCTGCACAAGCGCGGCGTGCCCCT
>JBKPCO010000054.1:0-14287 GCA_046727415.1 Candidatus Methylomirabilota bacterium | reverse complement strand
GTCGAGAACGGTCCGCGAGTCGACCATGGACGACACCGCGAACGCCAGCCGCGCCGGTAGATTTGCCTTGATGAGGCCGGTGACGACGTCGACCGAGGGCCGCTGGGTCGCGACGATCAAATGGATGCCGACCGCCCGCGCAATCTGTGCGAGGCGCACCAGCGAGGTCTGGACCTCGCCCGCCGACACCACCATGAGGTCGGCCAGCTCGTCCACGACGACGACCCAATACGGCAGGTGCTCCTCCGGGCCGACTGCCTTGTTGTAGCTCTCGATCGACCGCACCTGCTTCGTCTGTAAAAGTTTGTAGCGCTCGTCCATCTTGCCGACGATCCAGCGAAGGCGCGCCGCCGCCTCCTTCGCGTCGGTGACCACCGGCGCCAGCAGATGGGGAATGCCTTCGTAGATGCTGAG
Source organism: Candidatus Methylomirabilota bacterium (assembly GCA_046727415.1). GTDB lineage: Bacteria > Methylomirabilota > Methylomirabilia > Rokubacteriales > CSP1-6 > AR31. The sequence continues at coordinate 13,873 of JBKPCO010000054.1, read as the reverse complement.
CTCCAGGCGCTTGGGGTCGATCAGGAGGAAGCGCACGTCCGCTGGCGTCGTCTTGTAGAGGATCGAGCAGATCATCGCGTTGAGGCCGACCGACTTGCCGCTGCCGGTGGCGCCGGCGACCAGCAGATGCGGCATCGCGGTGAGGTCCGAGACGACCGGGGTGCCCGTCACGTCCTTGCCGAGGGCCAGCGGCAGGCGGCCCTTCGATTCGGCGAACTCCGCCGACACGAAGATCTCACGCAGATAGACGGTCGCCGCCTCCGAGTTCGGAACCTCGATGGCGACGGTGCCGCGACCCGGAATGGGTCCGACGATCCGCACGGAGGCGGACTTCAGCGCGAGCGCCAGGTCGTCGGCGAGGTTCACGACCTGCGCGATCTTCACGCCGGCCGCGGGCTCGAACTCGTACGAGGTGATGATCGGCCCCGGACTCACCTGGACGATACGCCCCTCGACCTCGAAGTCCTGGAGCTTCTTGCGAATGGTCTCAGCGTTCTCCTGCAGCTCCTCGCGCGTGCGCTTGAGCTCGGTCGCGGCGGGCACCTTGAGCAGGCCGACCGGCGGCAGCTGGAACGCCGCGGCGCCGCCGCCGCCGAAGTCGAACGTCTCCTGCCAGGCGAGCCCCTGCTCGGCCAGGCGCCCGCGGGGCCGCGAGGGCTCCACGACCACCGGCGGCGTGACCACCTCGGGCTCGACCGCCGCGAGCGCCGCCACGGCCGGCGCCTCAACCGCCGGACGCCCGGCGACCGCGGGTGCGCGGCGGCGCTTCAGCCTGGTGAACCGCGCCGACGTGACGCGCAGCACCGCCGCGTACGAGACGCGCGTCACGCAGAGCACGCCGATCGGCACCGCGGCGACCAGCGCGAGCCAGGTGCCCACGTTACCGAAGCCCGAGTGGAGCAGGCCTGCGGTCGCGGAGCCGACGAGACCACCGCCGATGCTGCCGTTCTTGACGCTCGTGGCCTGCGTGAGAAGCCCGGCGGCGCTGACGAGCAGCATGGCCAGCCCGCCGAAGGGCGCCCAGCCGCGCACGACCAGTGGTCGCAGGAACGCCGAGGCGCCCCAGGCGCCGAGCAGGACCGGCAGCAGGAGACTCGCGTAGCCAAACGACTGGAAGCTCGCCCACCCCAGCCAGGCGCCGACCGGGCCGGTCGGGCCCTGCTGATCGCCCGGCGTGAGCGATGGATCGAAGGTCGCGAGCGCGACCAGACCGAAGCCCGCGGCGAGCAGGGCCAGGATGCCCTTCACCTCGCTCACCCAGCGATCGCCCCCGCGCTTGCGGCGCCGGCGCGGCTTGGGGTCGGTCGAGACCAGCGTGGACATCACACTTCCAGGACGATCGGCAGCACGACGGGCCGTCGCCGGAAACGCTGATTGACGAAGTGACGGACGGCCGAGCGCACCGTCGCGCCGATCAGCTCCCTGTCCGACGGCGCGTCGGGATCGCGCTCGGCGAGCGCGGCGAGGACGACCTTCTTCATCTCCTCGAGGAGCGCCTCGTTTTCCTTGACGTACACGAACCCGCGCGAGGCGATCTCGGGACCCGCGACGACCGCGCCGTGGCGATCGACCGCAAGCGACACCGCCACCAGACCGTCCTCGGCAAGCAGCTGACGGTCGCGCAGGACGACCGCGCCGATGTCACCGACCGACTTGCCGTCCACCAGCACGCGCCCGGCCGGGAAGCGGCCGACCACGCGCGCCTCGTTCGCCGAGATCTCGACGCCCATGCCGTCCTCGATCAGGAAGACGCGGTCGGGCGTGATCCCGACGCTCTCGGCGAGCCGTGCGTGGCCCAGCAGGTGCCGGTATTCGCCGTGCACCGGAATGAAGTACCGGGGGCGTGTGAGATTGAACATCAGCTTCAGGTCTTCCTGGCTCGCGTGACCGGAAACGTGGACGAAGGCGTTGTCCTCGTAGAGCACTTCCGCGCCCAGGCGATAAAGGGCGTTCACGACGCGGCTGATCGTCCGCTCGTTGCCGGGAATGACACGCGCCGAGACGATCACGAGGTCGCCGCGCTCGACGCGCACGTACTTGTGTTCCTCCGCCGCCATGAGCGCCAGGGCGGAATTGGGCTCGCCCTGGCTCCCGGTCGAGAGGATCACCTGGCGGCGCGCCGGAAGCTCGCCCAGCTCCTCGAGCGGCACCACGACACCGTCGGGCACGCGCAGGTAGCCGAGCTCGGCCGCGATCGTCACGTTCTTCTGCATGCTCATGCCCAGGAGCGCGACGCGCCGGCCCGTGCCGGCCGCGAGCGTGAGCACCTGCTGGATGCGGTGGATGTGGGAGGCGAAGGTGGCGACGATGATCCGTCCGCTCGCCGCGTCGAACCGCGCGCCGAGCGCCTGGCCCACGTCCATCTCCGACGGCGTGTGGCCGGGCCGCTCCACATTGGTGGAATCGGAGCAGAGCACCAGCACGCCCTGCTCGCCCAGCTCGGCGAACCGCCGGTAGTCGGGCGGCTCTCCGTCGAGCGGGCTCGGATCGAGCTTGAAGTCGCCCGTGTGCACGATCGTGCCGGCCGGGGTGTCGATGGCCAGGCCGATCCCATCGGCGATCGAGTGGGTCACGCGAATGGCTTCGATGGAGAACGGCCCGGCCTCGATGCGCTGGCGCGGTCGAATGGGCCGCAGGTCCGCCCCTTCGGCAAGCCCGTGCTCGCGAAGCCGCTCGGCGACCAGCGCCAGCGTCAGGGGCGTCCCGTACACGGGCACCGCGGTCTCGCGCAGGAGATACGGCAGGGCGCCGATGTGGTCCTCGTGACCGTGGGTCAGCACGACCGCACGGAGCCCCGAGCGCCGAGCGAGCGCATATGTGAAGTCCGGGATGACGTGATCGATCCCGGGCAGCTCGTCGTCGGGAAACATGAGCCCGCAATCGACTGCAATGAGGTCGTCCTCGGACTCGATCAGCATCATGTTGAGGCCGATCTCGCCGAGGCCGCCGAGGGGGATCAGGCGAACAACGGGCTCCACGGGACTCCTTTCCAGAAGGCGGGATGATGGTACCACTCGCCTCCGGGTCCACCGAATTTCGGGGGTCACCTGAGCGGGCCCTTGGACCCTGAGGGCGTCCTGTGTTTCGAGCGCCGGCTCCGCCGGCGCAACGATCTCAGAATGAAATCTCGGCGCGGGTCACCGGTGGGGGGTAACGGGGGGAGCGGCGCCGCTCCCCCCGTTGACGATCAATAGGGCGCGGAGGCCTCGAGGCGCGCCACCAGCTCCTTCGCGTGGCGCTGGAAGTCAGGCTTGGCCGCCGCCGGGATCGGCTCGCCCGGGATGAACCGCTCGCCGAGCGGGTTCACAAACGTGCCGTTCTTCACGACGCGGTAGTCGAGGTGCGGTCCGGTCGCGAGGCCGGTCATGCCGACGTTGCCGATGATCTGCTTCTGCCGGACGCGGGAGCCCGGCCGGAGCCCGTCGGTGATGTGGGAGAGATGATTGTACTGGGTCTCGTAGCCCGAGCGATGGCGGAGATGCACTTGAATGCCGTTACCGCCGTTCCACCCGGCGGAGACCACCACGCCGTCGGCAACGGCGCGGACCGGCGTGCCGACCGGCGCCGCGTAGTCGATCGCCAGGTGCGGACGCACGCCACCGAGGATCGGGTGCGGCCGGGCGTAGGTGAAGCCCGAGGTGATGCGCGAGAATTCGAGGGGCGACTTCAGGAAGCTCTTCCGCAGCGACTGGCCTGCCAGATCGTAGTGTCCGAAGCGTGTGCCCTTCTGCTCGAGCCCGACGCCCGTCAGCGTCTTGCCGCCGCTCGCGTACTGGGCGACGAGAATGCGGCCGTAGTCGACGAACGTGTCGCCCGCGTAGCGCTTCTCGACGAGGAGGCGGAATCGGTCTCCGGCGCGGGTGTCCGCGGTGAAGTCGAAGTCAGAGGAGAAGATCTCCACGAGCTCGAGCACCAGCTTCGCCGACTCGCCGCTCTTCTCGACGGCGTCGAAGAGGGAACGCTGCACCACGCCGCGGACCGCCTCGACCCGGACGTCCGGGACCGTCTCAGCCCGGCCGACCTGCCAGCCCGCGCGGGTCGCACGGGCTGCGAAGGAGAGCCAGGGGCTCGCCTCGTAGCGCACGGTGATCGGCTCGTTCCGGAAATTCGAGACGATCTCGACGGATGCGCCGGTCCGGAGCCTTCTGAGCTCCGCGCCGTTCTTCCCGAACTGAGTCGCGAGCGCGCCGGCGGCTCGCGCCTCCAGCCCTGCGCGCGTCAGGGTGCGCGCGAGTGTGTCGCCCCGGCGAACCTCGACGGTCCTGGTGCTGGTCGGGAACGCCGGCGCCGGGACGATGGCGGCGAGCTTCGGCTCCGGCAGCCAGTGCGGCGCCTGAGCCAGGCCGGGCCAGACATAGAGATAAGTGGATACCGCGAGCCCGCCGAGACCGACCACGAACAGGGCCGCGACCAGGGCGAAGCGCTTCTGCATGAAAGCATCATAGCGGGAGCCGGCCGATCGGTCTCGGAAAAAATCAACTGTCGCAATGGTTTCCGGAGATTCATCCGGAGCCGTCCACAATTGGTGGTGGGCACGTTCGCTCGGACACTCAAGGTTCCACGCCACGTCCTATCGGGACAGCCGAGTCGTCAGGTCCGCAAACTCCTGCAGACTAAGCGTCTCGGCCCGCCTGCCGGGGTCGACGCCGGCAAGGCCGGCCGCCCGCCGAACGACCTCCAGGGGAAGCCCGAGCCCCGCGCCCAGCGCGTTGGCCAGCACCTTCCGTCGCTGGGCGAACGCCGCTCGGACGACGGTCTCGAAGCGCCGCTCGTCGGCCAGCGGCACGCGCGGCTCGCGCAGGACCCGCAGGTGGAGCACGGCCGATTCCACTTTTGGCGGCGGGCGAAACGCGCCGGCCGGCACCCGGAGCGCCAGCCGCACGTCGCAGCGAAGCTGCGTGAAGACGGAAAGACTTCCGTAGGTCTTGCCTCCCGGCGATGCGGCGACGCGCTCGGCGACCTCGCGTTGAAGCATCAGCGCCATCTCGTCGATGGCACCCCTTGCCCCGACCAGCGCCGTGAGGATCGGCTTGCCGACGCTGTACGGCAGGTTGCCGATGACCAGCACGCGGCCGCCCGAGGGCGCGACGAGCGCCGCGTAGTCCCACGTTCGGGCATCGGCATCCAGGACCTCGACCGAAGGGAATCGCGCCCTGAGCGCAGCGGCGAGCGCCCGATCGACTTCGAGCGCCACGACCCGGCCGGCGCGCCCGGCGAGAATGCTGGTCAGCGCGCCCTCTCCCGGGCCGATCTCGACGACGAGATCCCCCGGGGTCGGCGCGACGAGATCGACGATGGCCCGGGCGATCGTGCCGTCACGCAGGAAGTGCTGTCCGAGGGCGCGGCGCTTGTTCTCCGAGGGCACGGTGCGGCGCGGGCTACGTCGCCGAGCGCGACGCGAGCTCGCCCATGAGCGTCGCGAAGAGGCGCCGCACCTGCTCGGCGGTGGCCTCTCGGTCGCCGGAGTTGTCGATGACATAGTCGGCCAGCTTCGCCTTCTCAGCGAGCGGCATCTGACTGGCGATCTTCCGGCGTCCCTCTGCGTCGTCAGCGCCGTCACGGCCGCGGAGGCGCGCCACCTGCGTCGGCTCGTCGGTCATGACGACCACGATGCGGTCCATGTCCTGGTGTCCGAGGGCCTCGATCAGGATGGCCGCATCGTAGAACACGATGCCCGCGAATCCCCGCGCGGCCAGCTCGTCGACTCGCGCTTTGACGCGTGCGCGAATGGCCGGGTGCGTGATCGCCTCGAGGCGCTTGCGCTGCTCCGGGTTGGCGAAGACGATCGCCCCGAGCTTCTTGCGGTCGAGCGTCCCGTCAGGGTTCAGCACGTCGCGACCGAATTTCTCGACGATCTCGCGCCAGGCGGGCTCGCCCGGCTCGACCACCTGGCGGGCGAGCTGATCGGCGTCGATGATCTCGGCACCGAGCCCCCGGAGCATGTTCGATACCGTGCTCTTCCCCGTCGCGATCCCGCCGGTGAGCCCGACGAGCAGGAACTTGCGCGGGGCGCTCATACCTGCGCCCAGTCGTCTCCCGTCTTCACGTCGACCACCACGGGCACTTTGAGCGGCAGGGCCGACGCCATGATCTCGCGGGTGAGCGCCGAGACCGCGTCGACCTCCTCCGGGGGAGCCTCGAAGAGCAGCTCGTCGTGGACTTGTAGGAGCATGCGCGCCTGGAGGCCGCGGGCAGCGAGCGTCGCCTGCATGCGCACCATCGCGATCTTGATCATGTCGCTGGCCGAGCCCTGCACGGGCGCGTTCATCGCCATCCGCTCGGCGGCGTTGCGGGCGACCGGGTTTCCGCTCTTCAGATCGGGCAGGTAGCGCCGGCGCCCGAGCAGCGTCGACACATAGCCGCGCTCGCGCCCCTCGGCCAGCGTGCGATCGATGAAGGCCCGCACGCGCGGGTGGCTGGCGAAGTAGTCGCTGATGTACTTCTGCGCCTCCTTCTGGTCGATCTTGGTCGCCTGCGACAGGCCGAAGGCGGAAACGCCGTACAGGATGGCGTAATTGGCGCTCTTGGCGATCGTGCGCTGCAGATACGTCACCACCTCCGGCGCGACCCGGAACACCTCTGCGGCCGTGCGCGTGTGGATGTCCTCGCCCCGCCCGAACGACTCGATGAGCGCGGGCTCTTCCGAGAGGTGCGCGAGGATCCGTAGCTCGATCTGCGAGTAGTCCGCCGCCACGAACTTCCAGCCCGTCTCGGGGATGAACGCCTCGCGGATGCGGCGCCCGAGCTCGGTGCGGATAGGGATGTTCATGAGGTTCGGATCCTGCGAGCTCAGCCGTCCCGTCGCCGCCACCAGCTGGTTGAACGTCGTGTGGATACGGCCGGTGCGCGGGTTGACGAGCCCCGGCAGTGTGTCGGCGTAGGTGCCTTTCAGCTTCGCGAGGCTGCGGTGCTCGAGGATCTTGGCCGGCAGGGGATGGCCGAGGGCCAGCTCGCTCAGCACGTCGGCGTCGGTTGAGTAGCCGGTCTTCGTCCGACGCACCGGCGGCAGCTTCAGCTTCTCGAAGAGGATCTGGGCGAGCTGCTTGGGCGAGGCGATGGTGAACTCCTCGCCGGCCAGCTGATAGATCTCGCGGGTGAGGTTGTCGAGGTCTCGCTCGAGCTCCTTCGCGAACGCCTCGAGGCGTCGAGGATCGACGCGGATGCCGTGACGCTCCATGAGAGCCAGGACCGGGATGAGCGGACGCTCTATCTCCTCGTAGATCGACCAGAGCTCGCGCGCCTTGAGCTCGGCGGCGGCGTGCTCCCAGTAGCGCCAGACGAACGTCGCCCGTCCGCCGAGGGCGTGCGCCGGATCGGCGTCCGGCGGGCACTCGCCGAACGCCTCCATGCAGACCTGCTCGAGCTTGTACGTCGCGCGCGCCGAGTTCAGGAGATAGGCGGCGACCGCTGTGTCGTGGACGGGCGGCGCGGCGACCGAGCGCGCGAGCCAGGATTCGAGTAGCGGCTTGACGTCGTGCACGATCATCTCGCGATTGCCGAGCGAGTCGGGCGCCTCGCCGGGCTCGATCGTGACCGCGCCGGCGGCCGGATGGAATACCGCGAGCTCGGCGACGCGCGGGTCCGGCGGCAGCGACTCGCCCGCCCAGTCGAGCGCGAGTGGCGCGCCGGCGGGAACGGGGTTCAGCCACTCGGCGATGGCGGCCTTGCCGTCAAGGCGCCGCGAGGGCTCCGGGGCGGCCTGCGCCGGGGGCGGCGGCAATTCCTTGACGAGTCGCGTGAACTCCATCTCCATCCAGAGCAGGCGAAGCTTCGCCCAGTCGGGCTCGACGCGGCGGAACGTGTCGAGATCGACGGCGATGGGCACCTGGCGGTTGAGCAGCGCCAGCTCGCGCGAAAGGAGCGCGTCCTTCCGGCCGGCGGCGAGCGTCTCCCGGAGCTTGCCGGGCACCAGCGTGAGGTTCTCGTAGAGGCGTTCGACTGAGCCGAACTGGCCGATGAGCTTCACCGCCGTCTTCTCACCGACGCCGCGCACGCCCTTGATGTTGTCGATGGTGTCGCCCATCAGCGCGAGTACGTCGGCGATCTGGCCGGGCTCCACGCCCCAGCGCTCGCGCACCTTCGCCTCGTCGTACATCACAGGCTCGCCGGTCCGCCCGGAGACGCTCAGCACGCCGACGCGCGGGCCGACGAGCTGGAGCAGATCCTTGTCGCCGCTGACGACCACGATCTCGAGCTCGGGGGTGGCGAGCGCTTTCTCGACGACCGTGGCCAGCACGTCGTCGGCCTCGAACCCCGGCACCTCCAGCACGGGTGTACGGAGCGCCTCGAAGAGACGTCGCACGTAGGGCAGCTGGCGCACCAGGTCGTCCGGCATGGCGGTGCGGGTCGCCTTGTACTCGGTCGACAGCGCGTCTCGAAACGTCGGGCCCGGCGGGTCCCATGCGATCGCCAGGTAGTCCGGTTGCTCCTCGCGGATCAGCTTCCACAGCATGGTGCTGAGGATCAGTACCGCGTGGCTGGGCACCCCTTTGGACGTGGACAGGTACCCGACCGCGTGGTAGGCGCGGAAGAGGTGCGAGTGGCCGTCCATGACGAACAATCTTTTCATTGTAGCGGGGGCCTCGAGGCCGGCTTGGACCGAGGGTGGCCTGACATGGATGCGGCGTGGCTCCGACACGCCCGGTCTATCCTAAATGCGGCGTGGCTCCGACACGCCCGGTCTACCCTAAATGCGGCGTGGCTCCGACACGCCCCGTCTACCCGAGGTGCCGACCGGCTCTGGTTCTCAGTCAACTCTTCAATCCTCCTTCGTACGCCGCTCTTACCGCTGCTGTTTGCTCGCGGTAGGCCTCGAGGAAGGCCTGGCGCGACTCGTAGCCGAGAGCGCTCGCCACGCGGGCCGGCATCGGGCCGGCCAGCTCGAGGGTATCCGACGGGCGCGCGCCGAGGAGCCGTAGCGCCGCCGACACGCGCCGGAGGAAACGATAACGCTCCGCGAGGCCGGACGCCACGGCGGGATCGATGGCGCCCGCGCGCGCCAGGCCGGTGAGCGCGGCCGCCGTGGTGCCCCGGCGCGCCTCGGGGTGGTCGTGGGCGTGCACGAGCTGGAGCGCCTGGACGAGGAACTCGACGTCGACGAGCCCGCCACGCCCGTACTTCACGTGGACGCGACCGCGCGTCTCCTTGCCGAGCTCGCGCTCCATGCGCGCCCGAACCTCAGCGATCTCCTTGAGCGCCGCTCGCGGCAGGGTGTCACCGTAGACGAGCCGCCGGAGCGCAGTGCGCGTGCGCCGGCCGAGGGTACGGTCGCCGAGGATCAGCCGCGCGCGCGTCAGCGTCTGCCGCTCCCACAGATCGCCGTGCTCCAGATAGTACTGCTCGAGCGCGGCGACGCTCGCGGCGAAGCCGCTGCCCTTGCTGCCCGGTCGGAGCCGCAGATCGACCGGGAAGGCAATGCCGGCCGCTGTGATGTCGCCGAGCACGGCGGCCAGCCGCTCGACGGCCAGGCTGTAAAACCAGTGGGCATCGATCCGCTCGCCGCCGTCGGTCGTGCCGTCCGCGCCGAACACCACGAAGAGATCGAGATCGGAGCCAGTCACCAGCTCGCGGCCGCCCAGCTTGCCGAGGCCCACGAGCACCGCCGGGATGAAGCGTCCGGCGGAATCGCGCGGCGCGCCGTAGCGCTCCACGAGCGGCTGCTGGGCGAGGATCCAGCCCGCCGCCAGGGTCGCCTCGGCCAGCGCCGTCATCTCCCGCGAGTAGCCGTCGATTGCGGTGATGCCGAGGACGTAGCGCCAGACCACGGCCAGCTCCTCGGCCTGCTTCACACGGCGCAGCCGATCGCGCCGCTCGGCCGGCGTCGTGCCGGGAACGAAGACCGACGCCATCGCCTGGCGCAGGGCCGCCTTCGACTTCCGCGCCAGGACGCGCTCGGGGCTCGCCAGCGACGCCAGCAGCTCGGGCTGGGCGATCAGAAGCTCGGTGAGATGGTCGCCGCCCGAACAGACCTTGACGAGGCCGAGAAGGAGATCGGGATCCTTCACGAGCAGCTCGACGAGCCCGGCTCGCGGACCGGTAGCCCCCAGGAGCCGCTCGAACTGGTTCAGCGCCTCGTCGGGGTCTGGGCTCTTCCACAGCGCGTCGAGCAGGAGCGGATAGAGGCGCTCGAGCGTCGTCGCCAGATGGGCCGCGTACGGCACCAGCGGACGCCCCTCGAGGATGAGCTGCAGGTTGTGGCGCGCGCGCTCGGGGTCCTTGAAGCCGGTGGCCTTGAGCGCGGTGAGGCTCGCCAGGCGCACACGGCGGCGCGGCCCGTGCTCGCGCGCCGCGAAGAACTCCCGGAACGCCCGATGGACGGCGGCAGTGACCGCCCGGTGCTTCGCCTGGAACTGCCGGGCAGCGCGCGCCGGCGGCCCCTGGAAGCCGGCGCGACGCGCCAGGCGCCCGAGCGCCTGCGGATCGCCCGGCAGCGTGTGGGTCTGGAGTTCGTCGAGGATCTGAAGCCGGTGCTCGACTGTCCGGAGGTGGACGTAAGCCTGCGAGAGCAGCCGGCCGAGGTCGGGCGCCAGATAACCGCGCTCAGTGAGGCGGAAGATCGCCTTCAGCGAGTTGGCCTCGCGCAACCACCCGTCGTCGCCACCGTAGAGGAGCTGAAGTGCCTGCACGATGAATTCGATCTCGCGGATGCCGCCCCGCCCGAGCTTGACGTTCGTGGCCTCATGTCCCTTGGCGCGAAGGGCGTTGTCGATCTGCCCCTTCATCGCGCGCACGGCCGGGACGATCCGCTCGTCGAGGCCCGGACGATAGACCGTCTCACGCGCCAGATCCTGAAAGCGCGCGCCCACTCGTGCGTCGCCGGCGGCCACGCGCGCCTTGATGAGCGCCTGGCGCTCCCAGAGCTCGGCGCGCTCCCGGTAGTACCGGCGATAGCCGTCGAGCGACAGCACGACCGGGCCCATGCGCCCTTCCGGTCGGAGCCGCAGATCGACACGGAAGACATGTCCCTCCTCGGTGATCTCCTCCAGGAGCGCGACCAGCTCGCGGCAGACGCGCGCGAAGTAGTCCCCGTTGGCGACGCTTCCGCTGCGTCCGCCCGAGGTCTCGCCGTCCGCGCCGTAGACGAACATCAGGTCGATGTCGGACGAATAGTTCAATTCGTCGCCGCCGAGCTTGCCCATCCCGATGACCGCCACGCCGGTGTCGGATCCGTCGGCCCCGCGCGGCATCCCGAAGAGCTCGTTCGTGGTCGCCGCCGCCTCACGCAGCGCCTCGCTGAGGCAGGCGTCGGCCAGGTGTGAAAGCTCCTCGGTCGTCATCGACAGGTCGGCGTCGCCCAGGAGGTCGCGCGCGCCGATGCGAAGGATGTGGCGATACTTGAACCGCCGGAGCGCGTTCATGCGCGCGGCGCGCGTCTCGAAGGGGCCGAGCGTCTGGGCCAGATCCGCCGCGAGGTCCTCGGCGAACCAGAGCCGCATCGTGGCGGGCTCAAGCAGCCACGCGAGGCTCGACGGCCGCCGGCGCAGGACGTCGGCCAGCACCTGGCTCGAGCCGCCCAGGCGCGCCAGCAGCGGCACCGCGCCCGGATGCTCGGCCAGCGTGCCGAAGAGCACGGATCGGTCGACCCCGGCCGCGTAGCGCTCGAGGTTGTTGAGCGCCATGTCCGGGTCCGGCGATGCCGCGAGCTCGGCGAGCAGACGCGGGAGGACCGGCGCCAGCAGCTCAGCGTCGCGCGGTGTGGGGGTAAGACTCTCGAGATTGGCCGCCGCCGCGTCCGGATTCGCGAACCCGAGCTGACGGAGCGTTCGGCGGCGCCGGGCCGCCGCGCCGCGTCCGCCGGCGGTCAGGAGCCCGGCAACACTCGGGTTCAGACGGCCGCTTCCCCGGTCTCGCCCGTCCGGATCCTGAGCGACTCGTTGACCGGGAGCACGAACACCTTGCCGTCGCCGATGGAGCCGGTCTTGGCGGCGCCGGTGATGGTGGCGACCACCTTCTGCACCAACGGGTCGGGCACGACGACCTCGATCTTCACCTTGGGCAGGAAGTCGACCGTGTACTCGGAGCCGCGATAGAGCTCGGTGTGTCCCTTCTGCCGCCCGAAGCCGCGCACCTCGGTAACCGTCATGCCGATCACGCCGATGCCGGTGAGGGCTTCCTTCACGTCGTCGAGCTTGAACGGCTTGATGATGGCCTCGACCTTCTTCATCTCAGACCTCCTCGAGAATCGAGATGGCGATGGCGGACACATGCGAGCTGATGCGCTTCAAGTTGGTCAGGATGTCCAGGTGAATTTCCGACGTCTCGATCGACTCCGACAGCCCGGCGCGCAGCCGCCCCAGGTGCGACTCGCGGAGGTCCCGCTCGCGCTGGCGCATGAGCGCGCGCTGATCGAGCACTTCTTGGGCGAGTGCGCGGTCGTTCGAGGCGAAGGCGGCGATGGTCCGCTCGAGATTCTTGGACACCAGCGAGTGGAACTCCTGGATCTCGGCCCAGCCGGCTTCCGAGAAGCGGCGCGCCTGGTAGAGCTTCTTGCGGCCGAGCTCCATCAGGTTCTTGTCGATGATGTCGCCGATGTTCTCGAGGTTGCCGATCACCGAGATCAGGCCGATCTCCTTGCGGTTGAGATCGGGCCCCATCGCGTCGCGTCCCAGGCGCGCCAGGAAGAGCTTGATCTCGCGCTCAAGGAAGTCGACCTGGTCGTCGCGCCGCTCCACGTCCTCGAGCAATTCGTGGTGGCTGCTGGCGAAGACGATGGGCACGTCGCGCAGCATCCCCTGCACGACGTCGGCCATACGCAAGGCCTCGCGCGTCGCCTGCCCCAGGGCCAGCGACGGCTGGTCGAGCGAGCGCTCGTCGACGTAGCGCGTGCGGAACGGGCTATCGCCCTGCTGGTCGTCGGGCACCAGCGCTTCGATCGCGCGCGCCGCCAGCGCCGTGAACGGCAGGAACAGGAGGCTGATCCCGAAATTGAAGAGCGTGTGCGCGTTGGCAATCTGGCGGGCCGGATCGGCGGTGGTGCTCGCCACCGCGGCCGTGAAGGGGCCGATGAACGGAAAGACCAAGGCGACACCCAGCACCTTGAACGCGATGTGCGCGACGGCCACGCGCTTGGCCTCGGCGGTGGCGCCGACCGAGGCGGTAAGTGCGGTCGCGCAGGTGCCGATGTTGGCGCCGAGCACGATGGCGACGGCGCCGTCGAGCGGTAGCAGGCCCTGGTGCGCGAACGCCAGCGCAAGCCCGAGCGTGGCAGCCGACGACGTCACGAGCGCGCTGAAGACGGCCCCGACGAGCACGCCGATGCCGGGGCTGTGGCCGACGGCGTCGAGGAGATCGATCGCCAGAGAAGACGCCCTGAGCGCGCCCACGTTGTCGAGGATGAGCTTGAGGCCGAGGAACATGAAGCCGAGGCCCAAGAGCGCCTGGCCCAGGTCCTTCGGCACGCGCCGGCGCGCCAGGAACGTGGTAGTGAACCCGAGCCCAACCAGCAGCGGCGAGTAGTCGGTAACACGGAAGGCGATCAGCTGCACCGTGAAGGTCGTGCCGATGTCGGCGCCGAGGATCACGCCGAGTGTCTGGCGGAAGGTCATCAGGCCGGCGGAGACGAACCCGATCAGCATCAGCGTCGTCGCCGCGGAGGACTGGATGATCGCCGTGATCGTCGCGCCCGAGAGCACGGCCAGGAGCCGGCGGCGCGACAGATTCGTCAGGAGGCTCCGCAGCCGGCCGCCGAGGGCGCGCTGGAAGGCTTCGCCGCTCAGCCGGATGCCGTAGAGCAGGAGTGCCGTGCCCCCGAACAGCGAGACCAGGACCATCATGGAGCGCGCTCCGGCTCGGCGCCGGAAGCCGGTCCGGGCGGGAGGGGTCGAGACGACCACGCGGCACGCGTGCGCTGCTCCTCGGCGGCTGGGCTCCATCC
>JBKPCO010000053.1:0-38141 GCA_046727415.1 Candidatus Methylomirabilota bacterium | reverse complement strand
CGCCTGGATCGCGTCGAGATACTTGTCGGCGTCCGGGAAGAGCTTGCGGAACTTCTCCGACTTCAGGTGACTCACCCGCCAGGGGTCCATGATCGTCTTGGCGTCCATGACGATCTTGAGGCTCTGCTCGGGCAGCGAGATGTACTCGAGGGCCTTCATGGTGGCCTCGATCTTCTTCGAGTACTTCGACACGCCGAACGCGCGCCCGGGCGTGATGTCGGGCCGGTTGACGATCTTGCTGTCGATCTCGGCGCCCGGTACCAGGCCGAAGCCGGCTTTGCCGACGATGACCGACTCGGCGGCGTTGCCGACTCGCTTGCCTGTCGAGGTCCACGAATAGAGCAGCGGCACCTCGCCCTTGACCAGCATCGTCTTCGGCTCCTCGGACTCGAAGAGGAGCACGCCCGGCGGGTAGTACGGCATCGTCTTGACCATCTCTTCCAGCGCGCGCACGCCGGCCGCGGTGTTGATGAGCGGCTTCATGTTCGCGTCGAAGTACTGGCCGCCGTACGAGAAGAACCGCGGCCGCCACCAGTGATAGGAGAACCCGCTGCCCGACGGCTTGTAGGAGGCGCCGGCGCCGAAGAGCTTGGCCTGCGAGCCGTCCCAGCCCCAGCCGTGGAAGAACTCGGCGGCGTCGTCCCACTGCTTCCACGTCTTGGGCGGCTGGAGATCGTACTTGTACTTGGCCTTGAACTTCTGCTTGTTCTCCGCCCGATCGAACGCCGGCTTGTTCCAGTACATGATGTGGATGTCGCCGTCGTACGGCATGCTGACGATCTTGCCCTGGTAGCGCACCATCACCTTGGAGAAGACCGGCACGATGTCGTCCATGGCGAAATCGAGCTTCAGCTTCTGGATCCAGGGCTCGAGCGGCTCGAAGTGCCGGCCGTAATCGGGCATGTTCGAGGGCCCGAACATGACGAGGTCCCAGGGGCTCGAGCCGCTGTTGAACTCGAGCAGGGTCTTGGCGACGAAGGCGTCGCCGGGAATGACTTCGGTCTCGAGCTTGATGCCGAGCTTGTCGTAGAGATCTTGCTCGACCAGGCTGAGCGAGTACTTGACGAACTCGGCGTTCACCACCGTCCGAATCGTCGTTCCCTCGTAGGGCCGGGCACTGCGGGCCGGACCCGGCACCGCCAGCCAGCCGAGCGTGACAAGCGCACTGAGCAGGAACGCGACCGGGGTCGCGGACCAGAGCCGTTTCATGGGGATCTCCCTTGTCATCAGTGACGCTTTAGCCCTTCGTCCCGCCGAGCGCCAGGCCCTTGACCAGATAGCGCTGGAGCATGACGGCGACCGCGAAGGCGGGAAGCACGCCGAGCACGACCGAGGCGGACGCCTCGCCGTAGAACATGTCGGTGCCGCCTGACGTGAACGATGTCACGAGCACCATCATCGTCTTGGTCTCGATTCCGGTCAGCACGATCGCGAAGAGAAACTCGTTCCACGTGGCGATGAACGCGAACAGGGCCACGACGGCCATCCCGGGGGCGATGATCGGCACGATCACCTGGGCGAGCGCCCGGAGCCGCGAGCAGCCGTCGATCATGGCCGCCTCCTCGATCTCCAACGGGAAATCGCGGAGGAAGCCGACCAGCAGCCAGACTGCGAACGGGGTGTAGAGCACGGTGTATACGACCACCAGCCCGAGGTAGTTGTTGGTGATGCCGAGCGTCCGGTACACGATGTAGATCGGAATGATGAGGGCGATGGCGGGCAGCATTCGCAGCACGAGCAGGAAGATCGACAGGAGCCCGCCGCCGAAGCGCCAGCGGGCAATCGAGTAGGCCGTGGGCAGACTGACGACCAGCGCGGAGATCATGCTGAGCGTCGAGATCACCATGCTGTTCGTGAAGTATCGCGCCCCGCTGGACCGGGTGAACAGACCGACGTAGTGCTTGAGCGACGGCTCGGTCGGGATCCACACCGGCGGGAAGGCGAAGAAGTCCTCGTTGCCCTTGAGCGACGTGGTCAGGATCCAGAAGAAGGGGCCGAGGAAGAACACCAGCGCGGTGGCGAGGCCGAGGTAGGTCAGGGCGTGGCCGACGCCCCGCCAGATGCGGTGACGCTTGGCCCGCTGGGGGACGACGGCGCTGCGCTCGAGCGCGATCGCCATCAGGCCGCCCTCGCCTCGCGGACGCGCTGCATCCAGAAGAACAACAACGTCAGGATCAGCACGCCGCCGACGATGACGTAGGAGAGCGCCGCGGCGTAGCTCATCCGGAAGTCCTTGAAGCCCGCCAGGTAAGTCGTGAAGGCGACGGTCTCGGTGCTCCCGCCCGGGCCCCCGTATGTCAGCACGAAGATCAGCCCGAACAGCTTGGTGAGGTCGATGAGCCGGATCATCACCCCCACCACCATGGTGAACTTGAGCAACGGCAGCGTGATGGACCAGAAGCGTTGCCAGGGGTTGGCGCCGTCGACTCTGGCCGCCTCGTACATCTCCTGGGGAATCGACTGCAGTCCGGCCAGCAGCACCAGCATCATGAAGGGCGTGTTGTGCCAGACCTCGACCAAGACGACGGCCACGATGGAGATGAAGGGCGACGAGAACCAGTCGAAATAGACGTCGAGGAGACCGAGCTGGCGTCCCAGGTTGTTGATGGCGCCGTACTTGACCCCGAACATCATCCGCCAGGCCATCGCCGCCATCACCGGCGAGACCATGGCCGGGATGGCGAGGAGCGCGGTGATGATGGGCCGGCCGTGGAGCACCCGGCTCAGGAGCATCGCGATGCCGAGCCCCAGCAAGAGCTCGAGGACCAGCGACGGGGCGATGATGACCGCCGTGTTCCAGATGGAGCCCAGGAACCGCGGGTCCCGGAAGATCCCCTCGGTGTAGTTCTTCATGCCGACGAACTCGTGCTCGGGCCCGACGGACAGGTCGAAATTCTGGAACGACAGGTAGAACGAGTACACGAGCGGGAAGACGATCACGAACGCGATCAGCACGATCGCCGGAGATGCGAAGGCGTAGGGCTCCCACTGCTTGCGCTTCAGACCAAGAGCCGAAACTCTCATCGTGTCGCGAGGAAACCATGCTCCGTCTGACCTGTCAAGACACCCTGAACCAGGGTAGGATCGCTCTCCTGTGGATGTGCGCGCTGCAGGCCGTCGCGGGGCTGGGCCTCGCCGGCCGAGGCGCGCCTATGAATTGAGGAGGGCCCGACCATGCCGCGTCGCATCGCCATGCACGCCGGTCACGTCATCGCGTTCGACGGTCACGGCCACCGTCTCTTGCGCGACGGCACCGTCCTCGTCGAGGACGGGCGCATCATTTCGGTCGAGCCTCGCGGGGCCGCTCGCGCCGAGGCGGACGAAACCGTCGAGGCGCCCGACGGCATCCTGACGCCCGGGCTGATCTCGACCCACGCCCACATCGGCGGCTCGCCGCTCGACCGCTCGTTCATCGAGGATCGCGGAAATCCGCAGTTCTTCTACTCCGGCCTCTTCGAGCTCCTGCCGGTGCGCGGCGCCGCCCAGGACGAGGAGGCGACCCGGGCGTGCGTCGACTTCTCGATGGCCGAGCTGCTGCGCGGCGGCGTGACCACGGTGATGGAGATCGGCGGCGCCAGCGAGTACGTCGCCGCTCGGGCCGGGGACTTCGGCCTGCGCGTCTATGTGGGCCACGCCTTCCGGTCCGGCCGCTGGCTCACCCGCGACGGCCGGCGCGTCGAGTGGGAATGGGACGAGGAGCAGGGGCGCCGCGGGCTCACCCGGGCCATCGAGCTCCACAAGCAGCACGACGGCGCCCACCGCGATCTCGTCCGCTGCTTCTTCTCACCGGCCCAGGTGGACACGTGCACGCCCGATCTCCTGAAGGCGTCCAAGCGCGCTGCCGACGAACGCGGGCGCCCCTGGCAGGTGCACGCCTCGCAGTCGGTGGTGGAGTTCAACGAGATGCTGGCGCGCCACGGGAAGACGCCGATCGCCTGGCTGCGTGACCTCGGCGTGCTCGGCCCCAACGCGATCCTCGGCCATGCGATCGTGGTCGGAGGATCGTCGTGGACCAACTACCCGGCGGGCGACGTCGACATCATGGCCGACGCGGGGTGCTCGGTCGCCCACGCGGTCTGGGTCTTCGCCCGGCGCGGCATCGCCATGGAGTCCTTCGGCGCCTACCGGCGCGCCGGCGTCAACATGTCGCTCGGCACCGACACGAATCCACAGAGCGTGATCGAGGCGATGCGGTGGGCCGCGGTCGTGTCCAAGATCGTCGAGCGCCAGACCGAAGGGACGACCGCCGCGCACGTCTTCGACGCCGCCACGCTCGGCGGCGCCAAGGCACTCGGACGCGATGATCTTGGACGTATCGCGCCGGGCGCCCGAGCCGATCTTGTGCTGTGGAAGGGGGCTTCGTGGGGCCTGACGCCGCTGCGCGATCCGGTGAAGAACATCGTCTACAACGCGACCGCCGAGGACATCGACCGCGTGTGGGTCAACGGTCGGCTGGTCGTCGAGGGCGGGCGCGTACTCGCGGCCGACGAGAAGACGATCTTCGCCGCGCTCCAGGCGGCGGGCGAGCGCATGTGGCCGCGCATGCGCCAGTTCGACTGGGCCGGCCGCGACGCCGACGGCCTCTCGCCGCAGACCTATCCGGAGTGGCGCTGATCGGATGATCGTGTCATGACACAGACGCTCGGCCTCGTGTCCCTGGTCGTTCGCGACTACGACGAGGCGATCGCCTTCTACGTCGGCGTCCTCGGCTTCACACTGATCGAGGACTCGTTCATCCCCGAACAGAACAAGCGCTGGGTCGTGGTCGCCCCGCCCGGCTCGGCCGGGACGCGCCTGCTGCTTGCGCGTGCATCCAGCGGAGAGCAGGTCACGAGAATCGGCAATCAGACAGGCGGCCGCGTGTTCCTGTTTCTCCACACCGACGACTTCGCGCGTGACTATCAAAGCTACAAAGCCAAAGGCGTGATCTTTGCTCGCGAGCCCAGGGAAGAGCCTTACGGCACCGTCGCCGTGTTTCAAGATCTCTACGGTAATCTCTGGGATCTCCTCCAACCCAGGCCACGCGCCGCGGTTCGTGACCCATGACGGCGCTCCCTACTTGCCCTTGAGCTTCAGGTCCTCGTACGGCGCCGAGTAGGCGTGCATCGGGATCAGGCCGAGCCCGGACTCGGCGACGCGCGGCCCGACGCCGTTCAGCCAACCCAGCTCCCAGATCGGCGCGTACATGACCTTGTCGTACACGAGCTGCTGGATCTTGACGAGGATCGCCTCGCGCTTCTTCTTGTCGAGCTCGGCCGCCTGCTCGCTGAAGAGCCCGTCGATGTCGGGATAGCCGCCGTAGGCGTACATCCCCTTCGAGTGAACGAACGCCTCGATGCGCGTGGCGGCATTGCCGAAGGCGGCCGATCCGCTGTAGATCACGTTCCGGAGCTTCTTCTCACGATACTGGGCGAAGAAGGCGGCGCGCTCGAGCGGCCGGAGCTGGACGCGGATTCCCGCGACCTTCCAGTAGTTCACGACGGCTTCGGCGACGCTGCCGTAGGAGACGTCGGCGAAGAGCTCGCCGCCATCGAAGCCGTTGGCGTGGCCGGCTTCGGCGAGGAGCTGCTTGGCCTTCGCCGGATCGTACGCGAACGTAGGCGCCGTCCAGGCGAACTCGAACTCCTGGGGAATCATGCTGCCGGTAAGTCTCGAGTGACCGAGCGTCTCGGCCTGGTTGATCGCCTTGCGGTCGATGGCGAGATTGGCCGCCAGGCGGACGCGGCGATCCGACCACGGCGACTTGGGATCCCACTGGTCGGCAAAGACGAGCCACTGGCTGGCGGGTGGAACGAGGGCCGCGAGCTTCAGCCCGGGCGTGCGCATGAGCTCTTCGGCGAGTGGGCCGCGGATCGAGTAGGCGATGTCGGCCTCGCCACGCTTGAGCATGGCGAGCCGCGTGGTGTCTTCCGTGACGGTGCGGAAGACGAGGCGCTTGATGGACGGCGTCTTGCGCCAGTACGGCTCGAACGCCTCCAGGACGAGCTCGACCCCCGGGGTGAACGATACGAAGCGATAGGGGCCGGCCCCCACGGGCGTCTTCTTGTAGTTGTCGTCGCCGACCTGCTCGACGTATTTCTTGGGAACGATCCAGCCGGCGCCGGTGGCGCTCGTGTAGAAGGTGAGGAAATCGGGCCACGGCTCCTTGAGACGGAACCGCACTCGTCCGCTGTCCAGCACCTCGACCGATGCCAATCGATCCTTCAAGGGCTTTGCTGCGGCGCCTCTGTAGCGGTCGTAAGAGAACTTGACGTCCTCGGCGGTCACGGGCTCGCCGTTGTGGAACTTCGCACCCTTGCGGACAACGAACTCGTAGGTGAGCCCGTCCTTGGACATCGACCACGACTCGGCGAGGCTCGGCGCCTGCGGGTTACCGGGCATCGGCTTGAGCATCGCGTCGTGGAGCGCGTAGAGGAACATGTAGGGCGTGATGATCCCCGGCGTCTCGGCGGGATCGAACCAGGTCGGCGCGATCGACACGTGGACGGCCCACGTCAGCTGGCCTTCGGGCGCGGCGGCGGCCGGCCCGACGAGCGATCCCAGGAGCACGAGCGCGAGAGCGAGCGCGAAGACGGGTCGGGTCATGAGACTCCTCCTCTGCGTCGCGAACGTTTCGAGCGATGCCGAGGGACGACGAACGGGACCCGAAGCGAGGCGATTATGCCCGCGGGGGCGGCCTTGTCAACCTCGCCGCCGCGGCGGTGACGGCCGCCGGGCCAGCACGAAGAAGATCGAGCCAAGGGCGGCCAGGCCGGCCAGGATCCGGAAGCCCATCTCGTAGCTACCGGTGCGGTCGGCCAGGGCGCCCGCGATGATCGGCCCGCCGACCATGCCGAACATCACGACCATCGAGGAGATGCCTGTGATGGTCCCGAACGCCGCGCTGCCGAAATAGTCGGCGCGGATCGCCGACATCAGGGGACCGCGGATCCCCCAGGCGAGCCCGTGCAGCAGGGCGAAGGCGCCGACGGCCCAGAACGCCGTGGCGGACGCCAGCAGCAGCAGACCGCTCGCGTGAGCGAGCATGCAGCCGACGATGATCGCGCGCTTGTTGAAGCGGTCGCCCGCCCAGCCGCCGCCGAGCTGGCCGGTCACCTGCATCACCGTCATCAGCGCGACCACGGCGGCGGCCTGCTGCAGCGAGTAGCCGAGCTGCTCGGTGACGTGAACGATCAGATGGACCGACACCGCCGACACCACCAGGAGCGCCGAGCCGTGGCCGAGCGAGATATACCAGAGAGCCGGCGCCCGCATCGCCTCGCGTGGCGTGAAGTCGACACCGGTTATCGGCGCCGGCGCACGGCTATCGGCGTCGCGCGACCCTTCGGCCGCCGGCGCCTCGCCGTCGGGCCACTCGCCCCACGCCTGGGACCGATGACGGAAGACGCGCGACAGGGGCACGCCGACGCTCAGCACGAGGACGCCGGAGAGAAACGCGGTCCAGCGCCAGCCGACAGCGCTCAGTGCGAGCGCGACCACCTGCGTGAGCAGCCCGCCGACCGGCATGCCGGTCGAGCTGATGCTGAGGGCCAGCGCCCGGCGGCGGCGGAACCAGGAGACGATCGCGACCGCGACCGGCAGGTACCCTCCGAGGCTCGAGCCGAGCGCCATCAGGAAGAACGTGATGAAAAACGTGGGCGCCGATCCGATCTGGCTGAACAGGATGAAGGCGAGCCCGAAGACGGTCATGCCGATCCGGATCAGCGTGCGCGGCCCGAACCGGTCGGTGAGCCACCCCTGAATCGGCCCGAGGATCCCGCTCTCGGCCCGCGCCATCGAGAAGGCCGCCGAGAACAGCGTCTTGCTCCAGCCGAACTCTTGGCGGAGCAGCACGACGTACGCGCCGTACGCGTGAAAGAGGAGCGCGCCCATCAGCATCTCGAGGACGAAGCCGGCGGCGACGATGCGCCAGCCGTGGAAGAGGCGAGGGTTGATCACCAGGCGGGTGCGTCCCTCACGACGCCGCGGCCGGGTAGAGGTGGCAGGCGACCAGGCGGCCCTGCTCCGGTGCCAGCTTCGGCTCGTCGCTCCGGTATCGCTCCATCACGTGCGGGCAGCGGTTGTGGAAGTCGACGACCACTGTCATGTCCGGAGCCGCTCGACCGCGAGCCCGCTCCAGAGGTGGCGGAGCGGATCGAGCCCGAGCGCGAGCCGCGCGACGATATCGCCGACCGCGGGGACCAGCGCGAAGCCGTGGCCGGAGAAGCCGGCGGCGACGAGCAGGCCGTCGAACCCCCTCACCCGTCCAAGCAACGGAATCTCGTCCGGCGTGAAGGCCTCGATGCCCGCCCAGCTCCGGGCGACTGTGCGCGAGGCGAGCGGCGGATAGACGGCGCGCGCGACCTCCAGGCTTCCGCGCACGCTGTCGTCCAGCACTTCCCAGCGATTCACGCTCTCGTCGGGAACCCGGGCCGGCCAGCCTCCGCCGATCAGGAAGGCGCCGTCGTCGAGCTGCTTGAGGCTCAGCGGGCGCCCGAAGCAGCCCACCACCGGCGTCAGGCTCGCCGGCGCCGGATCGGTCAGGAGCATTTGCAGGCCTCGGCCGCGGAGCGGAAGCTCCACACCGATCTTGCCGAGCAGCGTCGCGCTCCAGGCGCCCGCGGCCACGATGACGACGTCGCACGCCACCCGCGCGCCGTCGCTCCGCACGACGGCGGTGACGCGCGCGCCCTGTGTGACGAGCGCGGCGGCGCCCGCGCCTTCCTCGATGCTCACGCCGAGACGCCGGGCCGCGGTCGCCCACGCGCGCACCGTGGCGCCCGCGTCCGCCTGGCCGTCGATCGGACAGTGGACGGCGCCGCGGCAATCGGCCGAGACGCCGGGTGCCAGGCGTCGCGCCGCGGCCGCGTCGACGAGATCGACCGGAACGCCGTCGGCGCGCTGAACACCGACCGTCGCGCGCGCCTCGGCCCAGCCCGCGTCGTCGAGCGCGACCCTGAGACCGCCGCCCCGGCGATAGCCCGTCTCCGCTCCCAGCTCGCGGTCGAGGTGGGGCCAGCGCGCAAGGCTCGCGAGCGCCAGGGCACGCTCGGCGGGGTCCCGTCCCATCGCGCGGACGCCGGCCGCGCTGGCGCCGGACGCGGCGTCGCCGACGCGCGCTCGCTCCAGCACGGTCACGCTCAGCCGCGGGTCGGCCCGGCGCAGATGAACGGCGGCGCTCAGCCCGATCAGCCCTCCGCCGACGACGACGACCGATCCGTCCATGGACGGGAGCCGCGCGCTCAGAGCTGGCGGAGATTCGGGTCGAGCGTGTCGCGCAACCAGTGGCCGAGTAGGTTGAAGGCGAGGACGACCAGGAGGATGGCGGGCGGCTCCTTTTATTCGGGCGGTGTCGGGACTCGGGTTTGAAAGCGTCGCGATGGTAGCACGAGCCCGCGCCCGAGCCGGGGGGCACCGGCGCGCGCGGCCGGCGGCTCGGCATACAATGCTCGGCATCTCATCTTCGCGGAGGTTCGCCCATGGCCGAACTGAGCCTGCAGC
Organism: Candidatus Methylomirabilota bacterium; assembly: GCA_046727415.1. Lineage (GTDB taxonomy): Bacteria > Methylomirabilota > Methylomirabilia > Rokubacteriales > CSP1-6 > AR31. The sequence continues at coordinate 28,661 of JBKPCO010000053.1, read as the reverse complement.
AAGCCACCACGATCGTCGAAGCCTCGCTCCGGAAGGGACGCGAGACCGGCTGCGCCCCGCTGGCGGTCGCGGTCCTGGACGCCGGCGGACATCTGAAGGCGTTCGCCCGCGAGGACGGCGCCGGGATCATCCGTCCGCAGATCGCCATGGGCAAGGCCTGGGGCGCGCTCGGGATGGGCGCCGGCTCGCGAACCTTCGCGCGCCGCGTGGCCGAGCAGCCGCAGCAGCAGGCGTTCTTCGCGGCGCTCAACGCCATGTCGGACGGGCGGGTCGTCCCGGCGCCTGGCGGCGTGCTGATCCGCGACGGCTCCGGCGGCGCGGTCATCGGCGCCGTCGGAATCTCCGGCGACGTGTCCGACAAGGACGAGGCCTGCGCGGTCGCGGGTATCGCCGCTGCCCATCTCACCTCGGACACGGGTTAGGTCGACGGGGCGCAGAAGGGTCCAGATGATGTCGGTAACGACGCTCACCGCGGGCTGGGAGCGGCGCTTCAAGCTCGAGTGGACGGTCGAGGCGCCGTCCGCTGGCCCCCGCAAGCTCAGCGGCTACATCACGAGCCAGCCCGGCGGGCACGCCGAGGTCGTGCGCCTGCTGATTCAAGCGCTCGACGACAAGGGTGGCGTGGTCGAACGGCGGATCTGGGCGATTCCCGGCGGAGTCGGAGGCGGACAGCGGGCGTACTTCGAGGTCCCCGACTTGCCGGCGGCGAGCGAATACCGCGTGTACGTCTGGGACTACTCGCTCACGCAGAGCTAGTTCTGGCCCGCCGACTCGCTCGCGCCCGACGCGGGACGTCCGCGAAGCGCGTTCCGGTCGATCTTTCCGGCCGGCGTCTTCGGCAGCTCGTCGAGAACCTCGACGAGTCGCGGGTACTCGTGGCGGCTCAGCCGCGTCTTGACGAACTCCTGGATCTCGGCGGCGAACGCGGCGTCGCGCCGCTCGGAGGCGACGAACGCCTTCGGCACGTGCCCGCGTCCGGCGTCGGCGATGCCGACGACGGCCGCGTCCCGTACGTCGGGGTGCTTGCGCAGTACTTCCTCGATCTCCACCGCGCTCATCGTCCAGCCCGCCGAGATGATGACGTCGTCCGAGCGCCCGCTGTGGTGAAAGTAGCCGTCGGCGTCGACCCATCCCCGGTCCTTGAGCGGAAACCACTCGCCCTTGCGGCGCACGGAGATCTCACCCGGTCGTCCCGGGCCGAGGACCGCGCCGTCGTCGCCGACGACGGCCACCTCCCAGCCGGGCGCCGGCTTGCCGAGCGCGCCGGGGCGCACCTCGTGGCCCGCGAACCCGGGATAGTTCACGACGACGACGCCGACCTCGGTGCTGCCGTACATCCCGCACGGCCGAAAGCCCAGCGTCCGCTCGAGCCACTCGAACGTGCCCGCATCCATGGGCTCGCCGGTGAACGACACCTTGCGGATCGCGCGCGCCGTGGCGGCGTCAAGCCCGGACTGGCGCAGCATCCGGAAGACCGTCGGCGCCGCCGCGAGGTTGGTGATCTCGAACTCGGCGAGCGCCTCGATCACTCGCGCACCCTGGAATTTGCCTGAATACGAGCCGACGGGAACGCCGAGGGCCAGCGGCGCGATCGTGCCGTGCCAGAGGCCGTGGCCCCACGCAGGCGATGACGGGCAGAAATACCGGTCGCCACGCTCGAGCCCGATACCGTAGAGCGCCCCGACCATCAGCGTGACCACCGAGCGATGCGTGTGGCGGATCGCCGCCGGCCGCGCGCGCGTCGTGCCCGAGGTGTACTGAAACACCGCCAGGTCGTTCGCGGCCGAGTCGGGCGCGTAGCGGTCGGACTCCCCGGCGAGGCGTTCGGCAACCTCATCGACCGAGAGCACGTCGAGGCCGGGGAAGATCGCGCGCCAACGCGCGGCGTCTCGCTCCACGAGCAGGAGCTTCGGCCGGCAGTCCTCGACGCGCGCGGCCACGCCGTCGGGGCCGAACAGCGTGAAGAGCGGCACCGCGATGGCACCGCGCTTAACAGCGCCGAAGACCGCGCCGTAGAACGCGAGCGACGGGTCGAGCATGACCGCGACCCGATCGCCGCGCTCCACGCCCCGCCGCGCGATGAGGTGCGCGAAGCGCGACGACCACGCGGCCAGGTCCTGGAAGCTGTGGGTCTCGGAGCGGCCGTCGTCGAATTTGATGCGCAGCGCCGTGCCGAGCCCAGCGTGACGATCGACGCACTCGTGGGCCAGGTTCAGCCGGTCACGATCGCCGTCGAACAGCTCCCAGAGCGCGTCCCAGCGGAAGGCGCGCAGCACGTCGGGATAGCGGCGGACATCGAGCAGGCTCGACATTTTCAAGAACAGGCGCGCCGCTCCGGCAGGACCACCGTCGCCGATCCCGACGCGGTCGTCTCGCCGCGCTGGTTCTCCGCGCGGAGCGTGAGATGCACAACGCCCTCGGGATCCTTGCCGGACACGGTGCCGCGGCACCACGTCGTGTCGCCGATCAGGTTGTGCCGGAGCACGCGGACGTTGAGCCGGCGCAGGAAGCCGGCGTCGCCCATCCAATTCGTAACCAGATGCCCGAGCCAGGCGACGCGCTCGGGTCCGTAGTCGTAGGCGCCGGGAACGCCGACCGCTCGCGCCATGGCCTCGTCCCAGTGCACGCGCTCGGGCGGCTCGGGCACGCCGGACGGATTCGGGATGCCGAGGGCCGGATGGCGCTCGAACATGTCGAAGGCGAGCCCGTGGGCGCGCACGTAGAGACTCCCCCACCCCTGCACGAACGCGATGACGGATGTCACCGTCAGCGGTCCCTTGACAAGCTCGGTCACGACGTCGCCGACAGCCACGTCGCTCCAGTACCGAGGCTTCCGCCCGCGCGCCGCTTCCCGGCCGTAGGCGGACGCGATCGCGTCGATCTCGCGCTCGGTGTAGCGCGGCGGCTCGGCCGCGTGATACTTGCCGCGCTCGCGGGCGGTGTCGCGCTCGGTGCGGAAGCACCAGGAGTCGGCCTCGCACACGACGTCGTTGGTCTGGTTCCGAAACGTCGTCCGGTAGGTCTGCTGGATCGCCCGGCGCGCGAAACGGGACGGCTTCTCGACCAGATCGAGCAGCACGCTCTCGCCCACGATCGCGTCGCCGATCCGGATCGGCCGCTGCCAGCGGAAGTCGGTGCCGCCGTACATCGCGTGGATGCCGGGCAGCCCGCCCACGTAGCCGGAGACGATGCGGTCCATCGCGAACAGAATCGTGGGCGGCGCCACGCCCGCGTCGAGCCAGAACGGATTGCGGTCGCCAATGCCGGCCGCCCAGTGGCGCACGGCGTCGCGCGTGGCGGTCTCGATGTACGGCTCCGGACGTCGCACGGGCTGACCGATCCGCCGGCGGAGCGCGGCCAGCGCCTCGTCGGTGATCACGGGAAAGCTTGTCTGCCTGCTCATCGAATCGGGACCGGTCGGCGGTCTACCAGAACTCCCGCGTCGCGCGGCGCGCGCCTTCGGCCATGCTGGCGAGCTTCGCCCAGGCGATGTCCGGATCGACGGCCGCCTGGCCGACCCACGTACCGAAGCCGCAATCGGTTCCAGCGACGACGTTCTCGCGGCCGACCAGACGCGCGTAGCGGCCGATGCGCTCGGCCACCAGGTCGGGGTGTTCGATGAAGTTGGTCGTCGAGTCGAGCACGCCGGGGATGAGAACCTTGCCGGCGGGCAGCTTCACGCGCTCGAACAGCCGCCACTCGTGCGCGTGCCGCGGATTGGCGGCCTCGAACGAGATGCACGCTGGCCGCGCGGTGAAGACGACGTCGATGATGTCGGCGAACGCGACGTCGTGGTGGTGCGGCCCCTCGTAGTTGCCCCAACACACGTGCAGACGCGACCGCTCGGGCGGCACGTTGGCGAGCGCGTGATTCAGCGCCTCGATGTGCAGGCGGGCCATCCGGCGAAACTCGTCGAGGCTCAGTTGAGCGAACTGGATGTGCCGTCCCATCCCGAGGTCGGGACAGTCGACCTGCAGGTCGAAGCCCGCGCGCGCCACCGCCTCGTACTCGGGCCGCATCGCCTCCGCGATCGCGAACAGGTACGCCTCGTGGCTCGGATAGTGAACGTTGCGGAAGAACAGCGAGATGACGCCCGGGGACGCGGCCGACATGAAGACGTGCTCGGCCTTCGCCGCGCTGCACGCCGCGCGCAGATTGTCGACGTCGGCCTCGGCAGCGCGCGGGTCGCGCACGCTGATGGGCCCGTCGCACGCCGGCGTCCGGCGGCGGGAGCGTCCGGGATCGCCGAAGACGCGCTTGGCCATCTCGGGGAAGTCGACCAGGTCACGGTACTGCAGCGGATGGCTCGCGCCGCCGAAGCCGTTCAGGCGATCCTTCACGTAGGTCGCGTAGCTCGGCTTGCTCATCTCGCCGTCGTTCACGATCGCGACGCCGGCGTCCACCTGCTTCTTGACGATCTCGGCGACGGCGGCGCGGATGCGCGCGCCCAGGGCGGCCGGATCGACCGGCACGCCTTCTTCTTTCGCGAACATCATGCGGATCAGGTCCGCGGGACGCGGAAGACTCCCGGTGTGCGTGGTGAGGAACCGCTCGGTGCTCCGCGGCGTCGCCATGGCGCCGCGATGCTAACACACCCCTCAGAGCCGGGCCGGGACCGACATGGTGCCCTCGCCGACCAGCACCGTCGAGCCGCCGACCTTCACGGCGACCGTCCGGCCGCCGCGTCGCTCGGCCCATGTCTCCAGCCGGCTGGGGCGGCCCATACAGACGCCCTGGTCGATCTGCCACGCGAACGTCCCGTCGCTCGCCAGGCGATCGGCCAGGCACCCGGCCAGAGCGGCGGCGCCCGAGCCGGTGGCCGGGTCTTCCTCGATGCCGAAGGCCGGTCCGAACATGCGGACGTAGAGCCGGCTCCCGGGTGCGGGCTCGCCGGCGAACAGATAGAGGTTCGGCGCCCACGCCCGGGAGAAATTCGCCGTCCACGCCGCACGCTCGAGCACCGCGCGATCGACCACCTCGGCCGAGGCCAGATGCACGAACGCGAACGGAACGCCGACGCTCGCGAACCACGTATCGAGCACGTCCCGCTCCGGCAGCGAGATGGTGGCGGCCGCCGCCGGGCGCGAAGGACGCGTCGCCGGCTTCTCGACCTCTCCTTCGCGGGTCAGACGCGCGTACGGCACGCTCCCGTCCAGGCGGACCTCAACGGCAACCGGCCCCACGCCTTCTTCTAGGATCACGCGCTGGCCGACGAGGCCGCGGCTGGCCAGGACGGCGGCGGTGCCGATGGTCGGATGGCCGGCGAAGGGAAGCTCCCTCGTCGGCGTGAAGATGCGCACGCGCCCCGTGTGGCGGGGGTCGGCAGGCGGAAGCACGAAGGTGGTCTCGGCGAAGTTGAACTCGCGCGCCAGCGCCTGCATGGCCCGATCGGAGAGACCGCGCGCGTCGGGGAAGACCGCGAGCTGGTTGCCGCCGAACGCAGTCCGGGTGAACACGTCGGCGATGACGAAGGCGTGGGCCATCTACCAGGCCGAGCGAAACGCGCGCTTCACCTCAGCGATCCTCTTCTCGTCCCGCTTGTAGAACGTCCACTGCTTGATCCGCCGGGCGCGCACGAGCCCGGCCCCCGTCAAAATTCTCAGGTGCTCGCTGGCGGTCGGCTGGCTGACCCCGAGCTTCTGGGCGATGAAGAGACCGCACACGCCGTCGCGAACGAGATCGCCGTCGACCTGGGGCGGAAAGTGCGCCCGCGGCGTCTTGAGCCAGCCGAGGATCTGCAGGCGGCGCTCGTTGGCCAGGGCCTTGGCGACGTCGACGGAAAGCATATTCGCCACTTTGCCAATCGACTAAGTCCATGTCAAGATGCTCCGGGAGAGGTGGGCGTAGGGGTGTCGTTTGATCGCAAGCGCATCGAGGAGGTCGCCGCGGTCATCGCGCCCTACGTGCGCGTCACGCCCGTCGTCACCCTGAGCGGCGCCGATTTCGGGCTTGCGCCCTTTTCGCTGACGCTCAAGCTCGAGCTCCTGCAGCACTCCGGCGCGTTCAAGGCGCGGGGCGCGTTCGCCAACTTGCTCCTGCGCCCGCTTCCCGCGGTCGGTGTCGCCGCCGCCTCCGGCGGTAACCACGGCGTCGCGGTCGCCTACGCGGCGATGCGCCTTGGTGTGAAGGCGAAGATCTTCCTGCCGACCGTATCGTCGCCGGCGAAGGTGCAGCGGATCCGCGCGTACGGCGCCGCCCTGGCGATCGTGGGCGATCTTTACGCTGACGCGCTCGCGGCCAGCGAGGCCTGGGTCGCCGAGACCGGCGCGCTCGCCGTGCACGCGTTCGATCAGGTCGAGACGCTGCTCGGCCAGGGAACGCTCGGCATGGAGCTCTCGAGGCAGGCGCCTCTGCTGGACACGGTGCTGGTGCCCGTGGGCGGCGGCGGGCTCATCGGCGGCGTGGCCGGGTGGTACGCGGGCGGTGCCCGGATCGTCGGGGTCGAGCCCGAGCTTGCGCCCACGCTCACGGAAGCGCTCAAGGCAGGTCGCCCGGTCGACGCCCACGCTGGCGGCATCGCGGCCGACTCGCTCGCGCCGCGGCGAGTCGGCCAGCTGATGTTCCCCATCGCGCAGGCCCACATCGCGCGGGTGGCTCTCGTGACCGACGCGGCGATCCGACAGGCCCAGGACGCCCTGTGGCAGACCGTGCGAATCGCGGCCGAGCCGGGCGGCGCGGCCGCGCTCGCCGCGCTCCTGAGCGGTGCTTACGTGCCCGGCCCCGGCGAGCGGGTCGGCGTCGTCGTCAGCGGGGGCAACTCGACCGCGGTCGATTTCGGTGACCGCTGATCGGCGCTACTTGATGATGAAGTGGGCGTCGGTCGTCCGGCCGCTGCGACCGTTGATCGGCAGGATGTCCTGCGGGCATGCAGACAGCGCAATGACCAGATCCATCTCCGCCCTGAACACGACGTAGCTTCCGGGGCTGGCCACCGGCTCGCCCCACGCCAGCTGGCCGTCGGCCGTCCATGGAATGTTCATGAAGAGGTTCAGCGAGGGTGGCGTGGCCCGGATCACCACGCTGAGATTCGCGAGCGCCGCATGCAGGTTGTCCCGGCAGTTGTCGTGATAACCGTCGACGCCGAGGAGACCGTAGCGCCAGCGATCACACGGCGCCATGAGCGTGTCGTGTGCGCAGCCCGAGGTGTCCTCGACCAAGGTCAAGATCGGGCGCCGCTGATTCGTGACGAACGTGTCACCGACGGCAGCCGCGAGCTTCATGAACGAGGCGCGGCTCGCTTCCATCGACATCCACTCCGTCAGGTCGAGCGCGTTGAAGGCCCAGGCGTCCACCACCTGCGTGCCGGAAGAGTTGATGACCTTGATTCGCTGACCGGCGCTCACGCGCGCCGCCTTCCCGGAGCGGGCCGGAATCGTGACGAGGTCGGCCATCAGCGACTCCCCGCCTTCTCGCGATAGTAGGAGTTGATTCCGGTATCGGGCGGTGGCGTGCTCACCATCGTGAGCATGGTGCAGAGCTCGCTCCGATGATGGGCCGCATGGGTCGGGACGTGGAGGAGCAGCATTCCCAAAGGCCGGCTGAAGATCTTGCCCTCCGGCGTCGTGCCGTCGACCAGCTTCCACAGATCGATCTCGACCAGGTCGGCGAGATAGCCGCGCTGCTCGGCCTCGAGCGCGTCCCAGCGGCGCCGCAGATCGTCGAGCGTGCGGATGTCGAGCCCGTAGCTGGGATCGCCGCGCACGACCGCCGGGGGCCGGCCGCGCCACGTCTCGAGCCAGAACCGGTCGGCGCCGTACATGTGCACGAGCATCGCCCGCGGCGTGGGCTCGCTGAACTGCTGGCCCACCTCGCGCCCGGCCGCCGGTTCGCCAAGCGCCGCCACGACGTCGAAGAGCCGGCGGTTGGCCCAATGGTGGTACGCCCAGTACTCCCGGATCAACTCGACCGACATGGCGCTTCCTAGTATCCTACGCGCGCGCCGAATCCAGCGAGTCTCGACTGGGCGCCACACGTGGAGGACAGGACATGACGAGTCAGCGGCCCGGTGGTCTTTCGGTGATCGAGCAGTTAGCGGGCTACGTCGCGACCGAGGCCTTCGACAAGCTCCCGGACACCGCCGTCGCCGCGGCGCGCCGGGCGATCCTCGACACGCTGGGGGTGACGCTGGCCGGCGTGGTGGAGCCGACCGCCGCCCGCGTCCGCGCGCTGATCGCCCATCGGCGCGGGGCCGACGAGGCGACCATCATCGGGACGGAGCTGCGCGCGACTGTCGAGGACGCCGCCCTCGCGAACGGCACCGCCTCGCACGCCCTCGACTACGACGACCTGAATCAGTCGCTGTCCGGGCATCCCTCGGTGCCGATCCTCGCGGCCGCGCTCCCGCTGGCGGAGCTGCGGCGCGCCTCCGGCGCGGCGCTCGTCACCGCGTTCGTGGCCGGCGTCGAGATCGAGGCGAAGCTCGGGCGCGCGCTGAACCCCGCCCTCTACGAGATCGGCTGGCACGCCACGGGCGTGCTGGGCATCTTCGGCGCCACCGCCGCGGCCGCCAAGCTCCTCGGTCTCTCGACCGAGCGGACCGCTCACGCGCTGGCCATCGCCGCCTCGATGGCGAGCGGCATCAAGGCGAACTTCGGGACCGACTGCAAGCCCCTGCACGTCGGCCACGCCGCGCGGTGCGGGATCGAGGCGGCCATGCTCGCCGATGCCGGCTTCACGGGTAATCCGCGAGCCCTCGAGCACCGCGACGGATTCGGGGCCACGCACGCTACCGGCAATCGCGCGGCGTGGGACCTGACGACCGCCGGGCTCGGCTCGCCGCACGAGCTCGTCGATCCGGGAATCGGCGTCAAGCGGTTCCCGGCCTGTGCGAGCACGCACCAGGCGCTCGATGCCACGCTCGACCTGGTCGAGGAGCACACCATCGATCCGGCGGCGGTCGTGTCGGTCGAGTGCGGCGTCAACTACATGGCGCCCCACCAACTCATCTACGAGCAGGCCGAGACCGGGCTGCAGGGCAAATTCTCGATGCCGTACTGCGTCTCGGTCGCGCTGCTCGATCACACGGTGGGGCTCGCCCAGTTCGCCGAGGAGCGCGTGCGGCGCGCCGACGTCAAGGCCCTCATGCCGAAGGTGCGGATGTATGTCCATCCCGATCAGACCACCCGCGAGAGCCTGCCCACCCGGTTCACCGAGGTGGCGATCAAGCTCGCCGACGGCCGGCGCCTGGTGAAGAGCGTACACTTGGCGAAGGGCCAGCCGCAGAACCCGCTGACCGACGCAGAGCTGACGATCAAGTTCCACGATTGCGCAGCGCGGGTGATGTCCCGCGAGCGGGCGGAGTCGGTCCTGGCCGCGGTACGCACGCTCGAGACCGCGCCGGACGTGAGCGCCTTCGCGCGGCTCCTCGCCGGCAGCGCCCGCTGACGCGGGCGGGCTCCCGGCGAGCGGGCTTCAGCGCCGCAGCGTCAGACCTTCCAGGTCGAGCTCCGGCATGCGCCCGGTCATCAGGTCGGCGACGATCCGTGCGGTACCGCAGGCCATCGTCCAGCCCATGTGCCCGTGCCCGCAGTTGAGGAACAGGTTGCGGTGGCGGCCGAGCCCGAGGATCGGCGGTCCGTCCGGCGTCATCGGCCTGAGGCACGCGCGGTACTCACCGCGGTCGTAGTCGGCGGCGTCGGGGAAGAGATCGCGGGCAAGCCGCAGGATGTTGTTGAAGTCGCGCGGCGTCCAGCCCCAGTCGTAGCCGGCGAACTCCGCCGTCGAGGTGAGTCGGAGCCGGTCGCCGAGCCGCGACCAGCCGACGAGCCACTTCTCGTCGACGCCCGGCACCGTCGGCGCCAGCCCTCCCGGCGTCAGCGGAAAGGTCGAGGAATAGCCCTTCGCCGGATAGATGGGCAGGCCAACGCCGGCCGTCTGCGCGATGCGCGGAGCGCCGACGCCGAGGGCCAGCACGTAGCTGTCCGCGGTCATCACGCCCTCGCTGGTGACGACACCGTCGATCCGGTCGCCGTCGGCGCGCAGGGCGGCGACGCGCACGCCGAGCCGGACGACGACGCCGAGCTTCTCCTTGCACACCCGGGCCAGGTTCTCGACGAACAGTCGCGAGTCGCCGCTCGAGTCGCCGACGTCGCGAATGGCGCCGGCGATCTTCCCCTGGACCGGCTCGAAGACTGGATCGAGCCGGGCGACCGCGCGCGCGTCGAGGATCTCCTGCTTCTGGCCGCGCTCGGCGAGGAGCGCCATCTTCTTCGTCCCCGCCTCCAGCTCGGCCGGGTCGCGATAGAGATAGAGCGCTCCCCGCGCGATGGCGTGATACTCGATGGACTCAGCGCGCGCCAGCTCGTTCAAGAGCGCCTGGCTGTACTGGCAGAGCCGCAGCTTGATCAGCGTGTTCCGGCGCGCCCGCTCCGCCGTGCACTCGCGCAGGAAGCGGACGCCCCACGTGTAGAGCCGGAGGTCGGGCGTGAGCCTCACACGGATGGCCGTCTCAGCACCGCGCAGGGACTGCCAGAGCATGCGCGGCGCGCGCGGCGAGGCCCACGCGAACGAATGGCCGGGCGCGATGATCCCCGCGTTGCCACCGGTCGCCTCGAGCCCGAGCGCGTCCTTTTCCTCGACGACTGTGACCTCGTGGCCGGCGCGGGCCAGGAAGTAGGCCGTCGTCACGCCCACCACGCCGCCGCCGAGGACCAGGGTCTTCACGCGTCGAGCCGGTAACCGGCCGGCACCGGATCCTCGGGATCGAAGAGGATCTGACTGAAGCCCGTGAGGTACGCGGTGCCGGTGATCTCAGGGAGAATCGCGCGCCGGCCGTCGGCCTCCGTCTCGCCGGCGATCCGGCCCTGGAAGTCGAGCCCGAGAAGGCCCCGGCTCGTGAGCGTCGAGCCGACGCGCATGAGACCGCGATGATAGAGGAGCGCCATGCGCGCGCACGTGCCCGAGCCGCAGGGGGCAGCGTCGACCTGGCCCCCTCCCCACACCAGGGCGTTCGGCGACACGCCGTCGGCGCCGGGGAGCTCGTGGATGAGGACGTTGTCCACGCTCGCCTTTCCCACACCGGGCACGTCGATCCGGAGCTGGGCGTTGACCGCCTCCCGGATCGCCATGCCGCGCTGGCCAATCCGCTTGACCATCTCGCGCTTCACGGCGACTCCGAGGCGCGGCGCCTCGACGATCGCGAAAACGTTGCCGGCGCCCAGCGCGATGTCGATGGCGACCTCGCCGACTTCCTCGACTTCGACCGCCTGCCCCGCGAGCAGTACGAACGACGGCGTCCAGCGGAGCGTGACCTCCGCGACGCGGTCGCCCGTCGAGCGCACGATGGTCTCGACCAGACCGGCCTCGGTGTCGACGGCCACGGCCGTCGCGGCTCCGGCGCGCCCTACGATCCCGGTCTCGACGGCAGCCGTCGCGGCGCCGATCGTGGCCTCGCCGCACGACACGTAGTAGCCGCCGGCATGCGCGAAGAAGAGCCCGAAATGAGCGCCGGGGGTCACCGGCTCGGTCATGACGGCAATCAGCAGGCCGGGATGCCCGCGGGGCTCGAGACAGAGCGCCGTCCGCAGGTGGTCCAGGCGCTCCTGGAATTCGCGGCGCTTCTCGGCGATCGTGCTCCCCGGCAGGCGGCCGAGCCCGCTGGTGACGAGCCGCATCCCGATCCCCGCCGTGTGGAAGTCGATGGTCGAGATCAGCCGATCGGATCGCATGGCGGCATGATAGCGCAGGCGGCTCGCCGGCGGATGCCGCTCGGTCTCACACCGACTCGCCCTCGAAGCGGCGGCCGAGCGAGACCGCGCGGCGACGCTTGCGGTAGCGCATGTTAAGCAGCTCGACCAGCAGCGAGAAGGCCATCGCGAAATAGATGTAGGCCTTCGGCATGTGCTGCCCCATGCCCTCGACCACCAGCATGACGCCGATCAGGAGCAGGAAGGCAAGGGCGAGGATCTTCACGCTGGGGTGCCGTTCCACGAAGCCGCTGACCGCGCCCATCGAGGCGAGCATGACCAGCATGGCGATCACCATGGCCGCGATCATGACCGGCAGGTGGTCCGACATCCCGATGGCGGTGATGACGGAGTCGAGCGAGAAGACGATGTCGAGCAGGAGGATCTGCACGATCGTCCACGCGAAGCCGGCGCGGCCGCCGGCCCGGGCCGGTACGTCGTGGTCGGCCTCCAGCTTGTCATAGATCTCCCAGGTGGCCTTGAAGATGAGGAAGAGCCCGCCCAGGACCAGGATGATGTCGCGCCCGGAAAACTCGTGGTCGAGGAAGGGGACGCCGACGATCGGGCGCGTCAGGCTCATCATCCAGGAAATCGCGAAGAGCAGCCCGACGCGCAGCCCGAGGGCCAGCGCCATGCCGAGCCGCCGGGCCAGGGCCTGGCGCGCCCCGGGCAAGCGAGCGGTCAGGATCGCGATGAACACGACGTTGTCGATGCCGAGCACGATCTCCATCGCGGACAGCGAGACCAGCGACACGAGCGTGTCGACGGTCAATAGGCTTGTCACGTCGAGGTCTCCTTCGTCGTTGAGATGGTGCGAGCCAGTCTAGCGCGTCGCCCGCTTGAACTCGCCGGCGCCTCGCACTACTCTCGCGTCGTGGCGACCGTCACGCCCGCGATCACGCAGATCGCCTCCGGTCTACGCTTCCCCGAGGGCCCGGTGGCCATGCCCGACGGCTCGGTGATCCTGGTCGAGATCGAGCGGCGAGCGCTCTCGCGCGTGACCCCGGACGGCAAGGTGCGTGTCGTCGCGACGCTCGGCGGCGGCCCCAACGGCGCCGCCATGGGGCCACGCGGCAAGATCTACGTGACCAACAACGGTGGGCTCAAGTTCGTCGAGCGGCCCGGGAAGATGTTCCCTATCGCGCAGGCCGACGACTATCGCGGCGGCCTCATCCAGGTAGTCGATCCGGAGACCGGCAAGTTCGAGACGCTCTACGACGCCTGCGACGGGCGCAGGCTCTGCGGCCCCAACGATCTCGTGTTCGATCGCGCCGGCGGATTCTGGTTCACCGATCTCGGCAAGACGCGCGAGCGCGACATGGACCGAGGCGCGGTCTACTACGCCCGGGCCGACGGCTCGTTGATCCGCGAGGCGATCTTTCCGCTGGAGCGGCCGAACGGCATCGGTCTTTCGCCGGACGAGCGCACGCTCTACGTCGTCGAGACGCCGACCGCGCGCTGCTGGGCGTTCAAGCTCTCGGCACCGGGCGAGATCGAGTCGGCGAACGGCACGTATCGCGGCGAGAAGGGCACGGTGGTCGCGGGGCTCGGCGGCTACCAGATGTTCGACTCGCTGGCGGTCGACCGCGAGGGGCACATCTGCGTGGCCACCCTCATCACCGGCGCGGTCAGCGACATCTGGCCCGACGGCAGCCGCGTCGATCAGTACAAGCTGCCGGACATGATGGTGACCAACGTGTGCTTCGGCGGCCGCGATCTCAGGACCGCCTTCGCAACCCTGTCGATGGGCGGCACGCTCGTGTCGTTCGAGTGGCCGCGGCCGGGCTTGGCCCTCAATCACCTCAACGCGCCGTGAGCTTCGACGCATGAGCATCGCCGACCGCTACGGCCTGCCGCTGTCGACGGCCTCGGCCGCCGCCGCCGACCGCTATCAGGACGGCATGGACCGCCTCCTCTCGTACGGCGTCGGCGCCGACCAGTCCTTCAGTGCCGCCGCCGAGGCCGATCCCGGATTCGCCCTGGCCCATGCGGGCCGGGCGCTCTTCGCACTCTTCCAGAGCGACGGGGCGACGGCGAAGACCGCCGTCGAGCAGGCACGCAAGCTCGCGTCCGGAGCGACCAGGCGCGAACGCCAGCACGTCGAGGCGCTCGCCACGATCGCCGGCGGCGAGGGTGCTCGCGGGCTCGGTCTGATCGAGGAGCACGTGAAGGAATTCCCCCGCGACGCCTTGCTGGTGAACCAGGCGGCGAGCACGATCGGCCTCGGCGGTCGCGAGGACCGCGAGCAGTACCGCGTCGCGTTCGTCGAACGGCTCGCATCCGACTACGGCGACGACTGGTGGTTCCAGTCCGCGCTCGGGTTCGGCTACCACGAGGTCGGCCGCTACGCCGAGTCGCGGCGCCTGTCGGAGCTTTCGCTCCGTCAGTATCCGGGCAACGCCAACGCAAGCCACAACATCGCCCACGTCTGCTACGAGACCGTCGACAACGCGGGCGGAATCGCGATGCTGTCCGAGTGGCTCGAAGGCTACGACCGGCTCGCTCCGTTCCACTGCCATCTCGCCTGGCACCTGGCGCTGTTCGAGCTCCAGAGCGGCCGTCCAGAGGAAGCGCTCGCGATCTACGAGCGCGACATCGCCGGCGCGGTCAACCCGCGCCTGGCCATGATCGACGGCACCGCCTTGCTTTGGCGCTTCGGCCTCTACGAACTGCCGATGGGGCCGCTGCCCTGGCGACACCTGGCCGACCTCGCGGGGCGGGTCACACGCCCCGGCTTTGTCTTCGGCGACATTCACGCCGCCCTCGCGTACGCGTCGGCCGGGGACACCGCGGCGATGTCGGCATTGATCGCCGGCCTCGAAGCCCTTGATGCCAAGGGTCACCCGATCGCCGGCTCCGTGGTGCTGCCACTCGTTCGGGGCACGGCAGCCTACGCGGCCGGAGACTATGCCGGGGCCCTCGGCCACCTGGAGCCCGTGAACGGCCAGATCCACCGGGTCGGCGGCAGCCACGCCCAGTGGGAGCTATATGAGGAGACGATGGTGGCCTGCCAGCTTCGACTCGGGCGCGTCGACGACGCCGCGCGCCTCCTTCGGCGGCGTCTCGCCTTCCGTCCTTCGCCCCGCGACCTCGCCTGGATGAGCCGCGTCCCGGCACAACCTTGACCACTTTGATGCCGAACTGTCCGGTCAATTCTGGTCTGAGCGGGAGACGGAGCCGCGACGTCGGGACTTAAACTCCTGCTATAGCGTCCTTTCCGTCATTCCTTGCCGGTGGCATCCGTTTTGCCACTCTCCCTGGCGTTCTGATGAGATCTGATAGCGTCCGGGTAGTCTCCCGCCACACACGAAGCGCAACGCTCTCGCTGCATTTGCCGCTTCGCCGCCTGGCGTTGTGCCTCGATTGCGAGGCATGCTTTGAAATCGGAGCCTCGTCATGCCCCGCGTGTGGCGGAGATACCTGGGTGCTGCTCTCCAAGTTCCTCGACCAGGGCCCCCTGAAGGTCTTGCCCCAGTTCCATCCCTTCCCGAAGAGCTGGACAGAAAGCCCCAAGCGTCGGGGCGATGATGAAAGCGTCAAGCAGATCGTGGTCGTCGAGCGTGACCGACAGAAGCTCTACGAGTACATCAAGCGCGCGTTCTCGGGCAACGCCTCGGTCGACGTCGTGCTCGACCGCCGCCGGTCGGAACGGCGAGGCGCACCCGATCGCTCCGGAGCCCCCGAGCGCCGCCGCGGCGACCGCCGGCTCATGAACGAGATCGACAACCACCTGCGCGCCCTTGGCTGGGCCGTCGTCCGGCTCGACGTGTTCCGGACCCTCGGCCTCACGCATCGCGGCCCTCGCTAGCTTCACCTCGCTGACGACGGCGTCCCGGCGGCCCCTTGACAGGGGCGCTCGCCCCTGCGACCATCCCGGCGTGATGACGATCGGCTCGAACGCGAACTGGATGTGGTGGTGGCCCTCCCCCGAGGGCGGCCCCGTCTAGCACGCGCGCGAGCCGGGAAGAGAACGGAGCCGCCCCCGACCGGGGCGGCTTTTGTGTTTGACCGCCCCGCGCTGGCCGGCTCCTCGCCTGAGGAGGCTGTATGACCGCGACCACGTACGAGACCGCGGGCGGGATCCGCGTCCATCGAACCGTCGACGAGATCGCCGTCGCGAACGCGATCGAGCCGATTGTCCAGGCGCTCGACGCCCATCGCGGGGTGCTCCTGGCCTCGAGCTACGAATATCCCGGGCGCTACACCCGCTGGGACATGGGCTTCATCGACCCGCCGCTCGCTCTGACCGCCCGCAATCGCGACTTTCGCGTGGAGGCTCTGAACGCGCGCGGGCGCGTCCTGCTCGCGCCCGTCGCGGCAGCTCTCCGCTCGCTCGACGCCGTCGAGCGGATGTCGGTAACCGACGATTCGCTCGAAGGTGCCATTCGAGCGCCCGCGGGCCGCTTCGTCGAGGAGGAGCGGAGCCGCCAGCCCTCGGTGTTCTCGGTCCTTCGAACGCTCGGCGCGCTCTTCCGCCACGCGGACGAGCCGCACCTGGGCCTCTACGGCGCCTTCGGCTACGACCTCGCCTTCCAGTTCGAGCCGATCCGCCTCCGCCTCGAGCGGCCGCCCGATCAGCGCGACCTTCTCCTCTATCTCCCGGACGAGCTCGTGATCGTCGACCACCGGCGCGAGGTCGCGACGGTGCGGCGCTACGACTTCGAGGTGGGCGGCCGATCGACCGCGGGCCTGCCGCGAACCGGGAGCGCGGCGCCGTACGTGGGGACCTCGAGCGTGCCCGACCGGGGCGACCACGCGCCCGGCGAATACGCGGCCATGGTGCGGCTGGCGCGCGAGGCGTTCGCGCGCGGCGATCTCTTCGAGGTCGTCCCGGGCCAGATCTTTCGCGAGGCGTGCCCGCTGCCGCCGTCGGAGCTGTTCCGCCGCCTGCGCGAGCGTAATCCGTCGCCGTACGGCTTTCTCATCAACCTGGGCGAGGCGGAGTATCTCGTGGGCGCCTCGCCCGAGATGTACGTGCGGGTCGACGGCGACCGCGTGGAGACGTGCCCGATCTCGGGAACGATCGCGCGGGGCAGCGATCCGATCGGTGACGCCTCCCAGATCGTCGCCCTCCTCACGTCGGGCAAGGACGAGTCCGAGCTGACCATGTGCACGGACGTCGATCGCAACGACAAGTCGAGAATCTGCATCCCGGGCAGCGTTCGCGTCATCGGCCGCCGCCAGATCGAGATGTACGCGCGCCTCATCCACACGGTCGACCACGTGGAAGGCCGGCTCCGGCCCGAGTTCGACGCGCTCGACGCGTTCCTTGCCCACGCGTGGGCGGTCACGGTCACCGGGGCGCCCAAAACATGGGCGATGCAGTTCATCGAGGACCACGAGCGCTCGTCGCGGGCCTGGTACGGTGGCGCGGTCGGCGTCGTCGGCTTCGACGGCAACCTGAACACTGGGCTTACCCTCCGCACCATCCGGGTCAAGCATGGCGTCGCGGAGGTTCGAGCGGGCGCCACGCTGCTTTACGACTCCGACCCGGCCTCCGAGGAGGCAGAGACCGAGCTGAAGGCCTCGGTGTTCCTCGACACGATCCGCCGCGGCCGTGCGGCGGAGGCGCGGCCTCCTCTTCCTGTGGTGACGCGGCGGAGCTCGGGCCGGCGGGTACTCCTGGTCGACCACCAGGACTCGTTCGTTCACACGCTCGCCAACTACCTGAGGCAGACCGGCGCCGAGGTGGTGACGTTGCGCAGCGGCTTCCCCCACGACGCCTTCGACGACATCAAGCCGCACCTGGTGGTGCTCTCGCCGGGCCCCGGTACCCCGAGCGACTTCGACGTGGCGGGCACCATCGACGCGCTGGTGCGCCGGCGCATCCCGGCCTTCGGCGTATGCCTCGGGCTCCAGGGCATGGTCGAGTACCTCGGCGGCGCGCTCGGGGTGCTCGACCCGCCGGTTCACGGCAAGGCCTCGAGGATCAGAGTGCTGGGCGGGCGCCTCTTCACCGGGTTCCCGCAGGAGTTCGTTGCCGGCCGTTACCATTCGCTCTACGCGCTGCGCGACAAGCTGCCCGCTGTCCTAGAGGTGACCGCCCAGACCGACGATGGAGTGGTCATGGCGGTCGAGCACCGGACGGCCCCGCTGGCGGCCGTTCAGTTCCACCCAGAATCCATCATGACCCTGGCCGATGACGTCGGTTTGAGGCTCCTGGCGAACGTCATGGCGAACCTGGCTACTTCTGGGCTACCATCCCCTCCATGACGTGGGGCCCGGGGCCCCACGGTGCGAGGACGCGGCAGTGCGAGCCGCAGGCCGTCGCGGGGCTGGGGTCCCGCCGGCCGAGGCGAGCCAGTAGGGAGAGAGTGAGGGAGGACCGTATGGCCTACGACCTGCTCATCAAGAACGGACGCGTCATCGACGGATCGGGTCGGCCCGCCTACACCGGCGACGTCGCCGTGGCGGGAGGCAAGATCGTCGAGGTGGGGCGTCTCAGCGGCACCGCGCGCCAGACCATCGAGGCCGACGGCCGGGCCGTCGCGCCGGGCTTCGTCGACAACCACTGCCACTACGACGCGCAGGTCGTGTGGGACCCGCTGTGCACCTACTCCTGCCATCACGGCTCCACGACGGTCATCATCGGCAACTGCTCCCTGGCGCTCGCGCCGGTCAAGCCCGAGGCGCGCGAGAAGCTGGCGGGAATGCTGTCGTACGTCGAGGCGATCCCGATGGACGTCCTGCAGGCCGGCGTGCCGTGGAACTGGGAGAGCTTCCCCCAGTACATGGGCGCGATCGGCCAGCGGCTCGGGGTGAACGTCGGCACGCTCGTCGGCCATTCCGCCGTCCGGCTCTACGCCATGGGCGAGGAGTGCTCCGATCGTGACGCGACCGCTGCCGAGCTCGAGACCATGCGGCGCCTCGTGCGCGAGTCGATCGACGCCGGCGCGCTCGGCCTCTCGATCACCCGGAACATGAACCACTTCGACATCGCCGGCAAACGCATCCCGGCGGCCTGCGCCCCGGAGTCCGAGCTGTTCGCGCTGGCCGACGTGCTCCGCGAGGCCGGCACCGGCGTGCTCCAGTGCGGCGGCGGCACCAACCCGGAGATGAAGGACAAGCTCCTGTCCCGCATTTCGGAGGCGTCCGGCCGGCCGGTCATGTACAACACGCTGCTCGAGCAGGCGCGCCAGCCCGGGCGGTGGCGCGAGCACCTGAAGCACGTCGAGGAGACCGCGAAGCAGGGAATCCGCGCGATCCCGCTCTGTAATCCCGGCAGCATTCTCAATCGCTTCACGATGAAGAACTGCCAGGTGTTCCGCAGCATGCCCACGTGGCTTCCGATCCTCCAGGGACCCGATGCGGAAAAGATGCGCGCGTATCGCGACCCGGCGATCCGCGCGAAGCTGCGCGCCGAGGTCGACGCGCCGCTGGGTCCGGACTCGACGTTCTCGAAGCGCTGGGACCTCATGATCGTCGAGGAGCCCAAGCTCGCGAAGAACCGCGGGCTCGCCGGCAAGCACATCGCCGAGATCGCCAAGGCGCAGGGCAAGCACCCGGTCGACGCGTTCCTCGACCTGGCCGTCGAAGAGGAGCTCGAGACGGGCTTCTGCCTGGGCGAGATCAACATGGACACCGAGGCGGTGGCGCAGATCCTCGGCTCGCCGTACGCGGTCGTCGGGCTGACCGACGGCGGCGCGCACGTGCAGTTCCATTCCAACGTCAGCAACCCCACGCGCCTGCTCGGCTACTGGGTGCGTGAGAAGAAGATCATGTCGGTGGAGCACGCGGTGCGGCGGCTCACCTTCGACTCGGCGACCGCGTTCGGCATCTACGATCGCGGCCTCGTGCAGCCGGGCATGGCGGCGGACCTGGTCGTCTTCGATCCGGACACCGTCGCCCCGCGGAAGGAAGACGTCGTGCACGACTTCCCGGCCAACGGCTGGCGGATGCGCGAGCTGGCCGACGGGATCCACTACACGGTGGTGAACGGCGAGGTGCTGCTCGAGAAGGGCGAGCACACGGGGGCCCATCCGGGTCGGGTGCTGAAGAACGCCCGCTATCACGCCTCGCACAACGGCGCGTAGCGACGACTCGCGCGGGCTTCCGGGCCCCGCGACATCTGGTTGAACGACTGAGGGGCGGCTCATCACCGCCCCTCAGCGCATTTCAGAGACCCGCCCCGACAGCGGGCGGCTTACTCCCGCAATTCCCAGACGGTGCCGCCGGGCGTGTCGCGCAGCTCGATGCGCGCCGCGATCAGGCGGTCGCGCACGCGGTCGGCGAGCTCGAAGGCCTTTGCCGCGCGCAGCTCGCCGCGCAGCGTGATGAGGTTCTCGACCAGCGGAGCCAGGAGCTCGCGCGGGTCGCGAAGGCCGCCCGCCGCGGCCTCGCCGAGCCGCTGGACCAGCGAGTACAGAACGGCCCGCGCGCGATCGGGATCGTCGGTCTGCAGCGTGTCCGCCGACCATTCGGCGATCGCGCGATCGAGGGTCAGGATGGCCTCGGCCGCCTCGGCCGCCTTGCGGCCGGCGATGGCCGCCTCGAACGCCTGCTCGAGCCGCGCCACCTCGGTGAGCAGCGGCGACCGCTGCGACGGGGCCTTCTCCCCCGGCGACGCCGGCGCGGCGGCAGCGGGCTCCGATGCGCGGGTACGTGCGGTGTCGCCGCGAGCGGCGGCCAGCAGGGCGTCGAGCCCGAGCTTCTGACCGGCGGCGAAGACCTGCGAGGCGCCGCGCCGGCGGACCGTGAGGTTACCGCGCCCGGACACCGCCACGGTGCGGGCGTCGAGATCGACGATCAGCACGGTGTGCTCGTCGATGCCGAGCACCCACGCGTCGTCGGGCAGCATCGTCTCCATCACCGCGAGCCGGCGGTCGCCCATGTAGCAGAAGCGCGTGTCGTGCGTGCCACCCTCGGCGTTGTCGTAGTGCGGGATGACCACGCACGAGCCCTCGAAGCCGGCCGCGTTCATGAGGTCGAGGCCGTCGAGCCAGTGCACGGGATGGCCGACCTTGTAGATCTCGTACACCGGCACGCTGAAGCGCCCGAGCGTGAGGGCCGCTGCGCTCGAGAACACGAGGGCGCCGCCCTCGGCGAGCTTGGTGGCCAGGGCCTCCGGCACCGGCGATCCCTTCCACACCGACAGGGCGTACGACGGGCTCCCCGGTCCGGCGAAGACGAAGCCGGCAGTGCGAACCCGCGAGAGGGCGGCGGCCTCGGCGATCGGCGTGCGCTGAGTCTGATCGGCGGCGAGCGGACCCAGAAAGCCCGCCGGCTCGATCGTAAGCTGGACGCGATGGCTGAAATACTCGATCGCCCGCTGCGTGATCTCCGACGCGTTCTCCTGGAAGCCGTAGGGCGTGTCGAGCAGGACCGCGCGGGGCGTCGGATCGCCCAGCCGCGCGACGATCTCGCGATGGGGCGTGACCATGGTGGGCGCGGTCTCGCCCGAGCCCATGATCGCGAGGATGCGCGGCAGACGGGAGCTCACGCGAAGAATCCCTCGCGCACCGAGCCGGCCAGGAGCTCGCCGACGCGCGCCGGGAACTCGAGGTGCAGGTCGTGGTGACCCGGCGAGAACCAGATGGAGCGCAGCGGGCCTCCTGCCGCGAGTGCCGCCGCCTCGGCGCGCCGCTTGGCGCCGGTGCGCGACGGATCGCCGGAATCCGCCAGCATCAGGAGCGCCGGCGTCTTCAAGGTCGCCCAGCGCGTCGAGGGGCGGTATTCCCAGAGCGATCGGAGGATCGAGAGGTGATTGATGCGGGAGAGCCGCGCCTCGATCGTCCCGTCGGCGCGCGTGCGAAAGCAGTGCAGGTAGGCGTCAACGGCTTCGTCCGTGAAGTGCGGCACGCCCTTGCGTATCCTCGCCTCGAGCTCGGCCAGCGTGAGATGGTCGAGCGCCGGCGGCGTGAGCTTCGCGAGACAGTCTTCCCACACCGGATACGACTGGGCCAGGTCGACCACGCCGCCGTCGATGCACGCGACACCGCGAACCGCTTCGGGGCGTTCCCACGCCGCCTCCAGCACCACCGTGCCGCCCCAGGACTGGCCGGCGAGAACCGGCCGCTCGAGCCCGAGCGCGCCGATCAGCGCGCGCAGATCGGCGATCGCGGTGGCGAGGTCGTATCCGGCGTCCGGCGCATCGGAGCGGCCATGGCCCCGCTGATCGATCGCCACGACCGTGTGACCGAGCGCGTGGAGATGCGCGGCGACGCCGTCCCACAGCCGCACGTTGGACGCCAGCCCGTGCACCAACACGAACGGCGCGGCGGCGCGCTCGCCCATTCGCTGCTCGGTATGGAGGAACACGCCCGGCGCGACCTCGATGCGTCGCGCGACCGCCGCCGTCACGGAGACTTCAGGATGTTCTGTCATGAGCGCAATCGTAGCACCGTTAGAATCGATCGGGGCGGGAGCGACCCGAGGAGGCATTCATGGCGCACGCGACGATCGAAGGACTGGCCGGGGTGCTCGTGTGGACGGAGGTCGACCGGTTTCCGGCGATGGCGCGCTTCTATCGCGACACGCTCGGCCTGAGGCCGCGCTCAGACAAGCCCGATTTCATCAACTTCGACTGGAGCGGGGTGCGGCTGAGTGTGGGCGTTCACGCCGGCGTCCGCGGCGCGAGCCGCGAGCCCTTGCGCGTTATGCTCAACCTGACGGTCGCCGACATCCAGGCCGCGCACGCGCGGCTATGCGCCGCTGGCGTGGTGTTCTCCCGCGCGCCGGAGCGCGAAGAGTGGGGCGGCTGGGTGGCGACGTTCGCAGATCCGGACGGCAACATCCTGCAGCTCATGCAGCTGCCCGCGAACGGCAGCCGCTGATCCACGAGCTACATCACCGTGCCTGGTCGTCGTCCCGTTCCTGGTTGTAGCCGACCGGCCGCGGCGGCTCGATCCGGCGCGCGCCGACCCAGCGCTCGGCGTACCACGCTTCGTCGAGACCCGCGATGGCAACGCGCTTGCCCGTCTGCCGGGCGTGGATGAAGCGGCCGTCGCCGATGTAGATTCCGTTGTGGCGAAGGCGGTCGAAGAAGACGATGTCACCCGGTCGGAGATCTTCGCGCGCCACCGGCGCGCCGAGGGCGTACTGCTTGGCAGCGTTGTGAGGCAGTTCGACTCCGACCTGCGCGTACACGTAGCGAACCAGCCCCGAGCAGTCGAAGCCGGTCGGACTGGAGCCGCCCCAGCGATAGGGAGCGCCGACGTATTTTCGAGCGATCTCGACGATGCTCGATGCGGGTCGGGGCCGCGTAGCGATTTCCGGCGTGCCGCGATCGGCGGGACGCTCCCTCACGCTCGCGCAGCCGGCGAGAACGAACGACACCGCGAGCCCCAGGAGACACCGCCTGACACCCGACACCGGGCAACCTCGTAAGCTCCGCAAAGGAGCCCTCGTCGTCGCCGGCCCAGCGGCCGGAAATGCTACGGACTAGAGAGGGATGGCGCTATCGGCGCCGAGCGGAAGCGCGATCGTCCGGCTCAGGCCTGGCACCAGCTCATCGTAAACCTCGATCAGGGCCCGGGCCACCGATGGCCACGCATAGCTCTGTGCCCAGCGGCTGGCCTGGCGACCGAGCGAGCGTCGGCGCTGCACGTCGGCGAGCAGCGACGCGATCGCCGCGGCGAGGGCGGCATCGTCCCGCGGCGGCACCAGGACGCCGGTGATACCGTCCTGGATGGTCGTGGCCAGGCCGCCGACTCTCGACGCGATCACCGTGGCACCGCACGCCATGGCCTCGAGCGCCGCCATCCCGAACGTCTCGTGATGCGAGGGCACCAGACAGAGATCGGCGGCGCGATAGTAGTCCGGCAGGGCCGACTGAAGCTGCGGGCCCTTGAAGTCGACCCAGCCGCCCACACCGAGCGCATCGGCCAGCGCACGCAGCCGGGTCCGCTCGTCGTCGCGTCCCTCGTCGCGGTCTCCGCCCACGATCACCAGGCGCACGTCGGCCCGCGCCAGCCCGTCGGTTTTCAGGCGCGCCAGGGCCTGCAGCAGCACCTCGAGCCCCTTGACGGGCGCGGGGCGGCCGACGAAGAGCAGGACCCACTCCGCGTCGAGCCCCAGGAGCGCGCGCGCCGCCCCCGTGCTGCCCGGGCTGAAGAGATCGACGTCGACCCCGCAAGGGATCGTGCGCACGCGGTCGTCGGCGGCGCCGCAGTACCACCCGAGCTCGGCGCGCTCGAGCGACGTCGCCGCCACGATGCGGTCGGCGAGCGCGGCCACTTTGGCCTCGGCATCCAATCGCGCCTGGGGCACCCGCTCGCCCGGATCGTCAGCCAGCGCGTTCTTGACGACGCCGAGCGTGTGGAACATCTGCACCACGGGAGTCCGGCCCCAGCGGCGGGCAAGCTCGACGGCGACCAGCCCCGACAGCCAGTAGTGACTGTGAAGCAGCGCGTAGCTTCCGTCGGTCCGGCGGCGGAATGCCTCGACGCCGTCGATGAACTCGGGGAGCTCGGCCGCGATCTCGACCGGTGGCATCGGTTGCTGCGCGCCGGCCACGATGTGCACCACGCGCGCGCCCGGCCCGAGCGGGACGACCTCGGGAACGCCGGGGGTCTGGCTGCGCGTGAAGACGTCGACCTCCAGACCGAGCCGGCCCAGATGCCGCGCCACCTCTCGGACGTAGACGTTCATGCCACCCGTCTCCTTGCCGCCGAGCGCCGCGAGGGGACAGGTGTGCACCGAGATCACGCCGATCCGGGTTTGAGGCATGCTCAGAGGCTCGCCAGGGTCGTCGCGGCGGCTTCGCGCAACCGCTCGAGGACTGAGAGCAGTGCGATCGAGTCGACGCAGGATCGGCGCGGCTTGGTTTCACCGCGCACGACCGCGTGGAAGTGATCGATCATTCCGCGATACGGATCCGCTCCGCCGCCGGTCATCTCCTCGAGCCGGCCGCTCCGGTGACGGAGGGTGAACGTCGTGTCGTCGGGGCCGGGCGTGTAGGCGCGATCGACGAGCACCGCGGCCTCGGTCCCGACGATCTCCAGGAGCTGCCGCTCGGGGGCGTCGAAGGAGCACTCGATCGCGGCCGTGAACCCGTCGCCCCAGTCGAGCCAGCCGGAGAACGAGGCGTCGACACCGGAGTTCGTCATTGACGCCGCTGCCTCGACGCGCGCGGGCGGCCGGCCCGCCGCGGCGAGGAGCGGCGCAATACAGTAGATGCCGACGTCGAGCAGGGCGCCGCCGCCCATCTCGGGTCGCCAGCGGTGGTCGTCGCGGCGATCGAGCGTGCCGGTGAACGCGGCCCGGGCGAAGCGCAGCGCGCCGAGGCGACCCGACGCGACGAGCGCCGCGATCGCTTCGGCCCGGGGATGAAACGGGGTCATGTAGGCCTCGAGCAGCGTCACGCCGGCCCCGGCGCACGCCGCGGCCATGGCCTCGCCGTCGGCCACGCTGGGCGCCAGGGGCTTCTCGCAGAGCACGTGCTTGCCGGCGTCGGCGGCCCGCTCCACCCACTCGCGATGCAGGCTGTTGGGCAGGGGCACGTAGACGGCTTCGACTTCGGGGTCGTCGAGCAGGGCGGCGTAGGAAGTATGACATCGCGCCGCTCCGAAGTCGCCGCCCCTCGTCCTCTCGCTCGCCACAGCGACGAGCCGCGCGCAGCCGCTGGAGCGCATCGCCGGCAGCACGGCCTTCTGCGCGACCTGCGACGTGACGCCGAGCACGCCCCAGCCGATCGCCGAAGAGGCCACCGGCGCGTCAGCCCTCGTCGCCGTCGAGCACCACCGCCGCGCCACCGCGGGTGCTCGACCGCTGGGCGGCTTCGAGGACGGCGATCACTCGACGCACGGACGCCGGCGTGACGGCGAGCGGCTCGCCGAGGTGCAGATGGTCGGCGAGGTTCCGATGAAATGCGTACGGCTGCTCGAGCGCCGGCGGCAGGCGCGTCTCGCTGATCCCGTAGCCGCTCTCGTAACGCGCCAACACCAGCTCGGCCGGCGCCTCGGCGTGATGCGCCTGCGTAGCCACGTAGCCGCGACCCGGCTCGATCGCCTCGAGCGTGATGGTGCGGTACGTGCCCACGAGCGTCCCGGCCGTGCCCTGCACGTAGAACTTCGGCCGGCGCACGGCCGCGATGTCGCTCTGTAAGAATTCGGCCTCACGCCCGTCGGACCACGTCATGCGGACGCGAATCTGATCGTGATTGGTGACGTCGTGCCAGACGCGTTTGTGTCCGTGCGCCTGCACGAGTCGCGGCAGGCCGCCGAGGAGCTGGAGCACCCAGTCGACGTGGTGGGAGCCCCAGTCGTAGCCGGCGCCGCCGGAGACCGCGGTGTCCGAGTGCCACGTCCGGCACGGGTGCGCGTAGCCGCCCACGAAGGTCTCGACGTTGAAGATCTCCCCGAGGAGCCCGGCGGTCACGGCGCGCCGGAGGGCCACGAAGTCGGGATCCCATCTCCGGTTCTGGTGGACGGTCAACATGCGCCGGTTCGCGACCGCCGTCGCGATGATCTGATCGGCCTCAGCCACGGTGAGGCAGAGCGGCTTCTCGCAGGCGACGTGCTTGCCGGCGCGCAGGAGCGCCAGCGTTAGCGTGACGTGGTGCGCAGGCGGCGTGGCCACCAGCGCCACCTCGACGTCCTCGTCGTTCACCAGATCGCTCACCGACGCGTAGGCCCGCACCCCCGGGAAATCGGTCTCCGCCGCCTTGCGCCGCTCGACGTTCGGATCGACGACCGCGACCAGCTCGAGCCCTTCGGTGCGCGTCACCCCGAGACCGTGGTGGTAGCCCATGCCGCCGAGCGGGCCGTAGCCCACGATAGCGACGCCGATGTTGCGCCCGCAGCAGTGCAGGTCGGGGCGCAGCGCCCGCGCCAGCAGCTGGGCGATCTCCGGCGTGCGAAGCGCGGTGTCCGAGTTGCCCAGACCGCACGCCACCACCCGGCCGGACCCGCGCGGGGTCTCGACCACGGCGGCCAGGTCGTGCAGCGCGACGCTCACGTCGACGATCACCTTGCTGTCCGACAGCGGGATGAGGGGCACGAACCCGTCGACCACGGCGAACTCGCGCGGGACGCGGGCCGAGATGTGGGAGTGCGCGTCGGTGACCTGCGCGTAGTACTCGCCCGGCGGCGGCTCCGGCGCAGCGATCACGCCCAGCAGATCGGCCCAGAACCCGTCGCGCTCGGCGGGCGCGGCGCCGATCGCCAGCAGCGCCGCGCCGCGCTCCACGGCCGACCGGATCGCCCCGAGGAACGCGAGAGGCCGGGCCGGCTGTGGCCCATCGACGATGATCGCGTCGCTCCTGCTGACGTCCGGCGCGGAATCACCCGCGCCGACGAAGTGGAGCTCGCCCAGACCCTCCGTCAGGGCGCGGAAGGTCGCGCGGCGACTCTCCGTGAGACGCGGCGAGAGGACGAGAATCCGCATGGCATCGGCCTAGAAGTGCATGACCTCGGCCGCGTGATCGTACACATCCTGGATGCGGCCGTGGGAGATCGCCGCGGCCTGCACGGCCGAGACCAGATGGCGCCAGCGCAGCGACGGGCGGGTCGAATAGAACTCCTCGTACGTCGCCTGATGATGCTTGAAGGCGTGCATCTCCGTGAAGTTGTCGCGGCACGCGATCTTGCCGAGCATGGTGATCAAGGGCTCGGGGTCGTAGCCGCAATTGCCGTACTGCTGCGCCAGCGCGGCGGCCTGCTTCACCTCGTCGGTCGAGCGCCAGCTGGCGAGACCCGCCGTGGGCAGCCGCTCGCCGACCGGCAGGCGGTCGATGAGGGCGCCGAGCTCGGCCAGGAGCTCGTCCTGCGTCCGCGACGGCAGGTAGGCCACCCGGTCCGGCTCGGGTTGGATGTCCGGCGCCAGCATGCGCTGGGCCATCCGCACTTCCGGCCCCGTGTTCCACATGAGAAGCGCCTGCAGCTTGATGCGCCGGGACAGCTCGGGCTGCCGCAGGAGGTAGCGCCGGGTGTTGGCGCCGGTGTTGATGTGCACGTCCATCGGATTGCCGGTCAGCGAGCGCAGGAACAGCGTGGAGCCGCCGACCGAGAGGCCCTCGCCGGTGCCTTCGAGCGACAGGCCATCGCCGAGCGCCTGCGCGAGCATCTCGGGAATCTCGGTGAAGTCGTTGCAGCGCCCGATCTGGTCGGCCAAGCGCGTGATCGCTTCAGTCTCGTCGTCACCGGTCTTGACGCGCAGGTCGCGCTCGAGCAGCTCGTACTTCTTGATGAGGTTGTCGACGTCGATCATCATCGCCGGGTTCGTCGGGCGCGTGATGTAGCGCACCGGCGCGCGGCCGATGTACTTCGCGTAATCCCAGCCGAAGTACTCGAGAGCCCGCCAGGTGAAGACCGGGAAGAGGAAGTAGTGGTCGTCCAGCTGGTTCTTGGGGACGCCGACCTCGAGCAGGAGCTCAAGCACCTGCATCGGCGAGAGTTTCTCCAGCAGGTACAGATAGTAATGGTCGCAGGCGTTGTAGACGCCGCGGCTCACCGCGGTGCGAAAGCCCGCCACGGTCGCCTCCACGTCGTCCTTCTCCGACACCGGCTTGGCGTCGGCCAGGACGTAGGGGCCCATCGCCGGCGAGTGGATGTGCTTGTTGGCGACCGCGACGTTCTGGATGACCGGCACGAAGGCGTATTCGCCGGGCAGCCGCGTCGAGATGTGGCGCACGGCGTGTAGCCCGCACAGCGGGTGGAGCGGTCCCCCGTGATGGCCGGGCGGCAGGTCGGAGGAGCGCACGACCGCCAGCGCCGAAGCCAGCAGCATGTCCTTCACGGGCGTGCCCGCGACGAGCTTCTCGTGCGTCTTGGCCACGATGCGGTCGGGTGTCGTTTCTTCCACGAACTGCACGAGTGGCTCGATGTGATCGGGGAAGCGAACACGTTGGCCCATGAACCGAACCTCCGTTACCGTGCGCCTGCGGGCGCGGACACTGCCGAAAGGGCTTCGCGAAGAAACCCGGGGTCGAAGATGCGGTCGGCCATCACCTGGCACCGCTTCATCAGCCGGTGCTCGTCCGGCCGGTAGTCGGCGATGGCGTTGTGCAGCGTGCCGATGTGATCCCATACCAGTACGTCG
>JBKPCO010000052.1:0-11792 GCA_046727415.1 Candidatus Methylomirabilota bacterium | reverse complement strand
CGAGACGGTGCGGCCCGTCCTCACGAGCGAGCGCGCTTGGGCCCGCTTGGCGGCCGTGATGAGGTTCGCGGTGCCGCGCTGGTCGTCGTGACCCCAGCGGCCCCAGTTGTTGAGCTCCTTGAAATACGCCTCGACCCGGTCCTGCGTGGGCGGCGTCCAGTCGGCCATCGGTGGGCTCCTCGCGGACGGGATTTCGCAGTGGCCCAACCGTAATCAATCGGCCAGCGACGGTCAATCCGCGTCCGGAAAACCGCGCCAAGGGGGCTGGCCAGAGATTGGCCCCCCGGTCAGTTACCCACCACGCCCGCTTCTGAGCAGGGCTCCAGAACCCCTTGATACTTCTGTAAATTCGGCCTCGGTATCGGAATTGCCCTATACAAGGGGCATGGAAGGCGTCGGCCCCAGGTCCCTGCTTCTTCTGCTGGTCGCCGCCGCGATCAGCGCGGCGACACCGGCCGCTGCGCAGGTGTACAAGCGGACGGCGCGGGACGGGACTACCTATTTCACGAACATCCAGCCGAATCCCTCGCTGCAGCGGGTCGCGCTCACCCAACCGGCGAACTACGAGACCCCGCGCGAGCCGGTGGCCGACTACGGCACCTACTCCAAGGAGATCGCTGAGGCGGCGGCCCTCTACGCGGTGCCCGAGCGACTCATCCGGGCGGTGATCCGGGCCGAATCCGGATTCGACCCGCGGGCCGTGTCGCCGCGTGGCGCGTGTGGGCTCATGCAGCTGATGCCGGAAACGGCCGCAATCCTCGGCGTGCGTGATCTCTTCAACCCACGCCAGAACATCCACGCGGGCGCCCGGCACCTGCGCGCGATGATGGAGCGGTTCCGCAACGACCTCCCGATGGCCCTGGCAGCGTACAACGCGGGCGAGCGGCCGGTCGCGTCCTATCGGGGCATTCCGCCGTATCCGGAGACACGCGAGTATGTGGCCCGCGTGCTGCGCTACTACGGCGCGCCGCCCGCGTGGGAGCTGGAGGGCAGCGGCATCCAGCAGCTCGTGCAGCGCGACGGCACGGTCGTCTACACGAACGTGATACCGCGCCGGGTCAGCGCCGCGGTCGTTCAAAACCGATAGCCGGCCCCGCCCCAAGAAGACTTCTCGCATCCGATCTGCTACAACCGGGAGCGCGCACCATCTCGGGAAGAGCGAGCTTGACCCGGTTTCGTTCCGGCAGGAGGACGACATGGCCAAAGGACTGGCGCTCACCATCGGTCTGAACGCCGTCGATCCCAGGCACTACGCGGGTTGGAACGGGCGTCTTCACGCGTGCGAGGCCGACGCCCGCGACATGGCCGACATCGCCCGGTCCCGCAAGTTCACGGTGAAGCGCCTCCTGACCCGCAGCGCCACTCGCCGCGCCGTCTTGGCCGGCATCGCGAGAGCCGCGACCGCGTTGCGCTCGGGCGACTTCTTCCTGCTCACGTACTCCGGCCACGGCGGACAAGTACCCGACCGCAATCACGACGAGCCCGACTTGCAGGACGAAACCTGGTGTCTCTACGATGGCGAGCTGATCGACGACGAGCTCAACCAGGCGCTCGCCCGCTTCAGGGCCGGCGTGCGGGTGCTGGTCCTCTCCGACAGCTGCCACAGCGGCACCGTCACCAAGGCGATGTTCTATGCCGAGCGTGGCGCTATGGGCGCAGGGGCGTCCGCCGCCGAGCGGATCCGGTACCGCAACATGCCGCGCGAGGTCGCGCTGCGAACGTATCGAGCTCACCGCATCATGTACGACAAGCTCCAGGACGCCATCAAAGGCGATCCGCGCGCGGCCGTGCGTGCCGCGGTCCTCCTGATTTCTGGCTGCCAGGACAACCAGCTCTCCCAGGACGGCGACTTCAACGGTCTGTTCACCGCCAACCTCTTGCGCGTGTGGAAGGAAGGGCGCTTCAAGGGGAGCTATCGCGCGTTTCACAGCGCGATCCTCCGGAACATGCCGCCCGATCAGACGCCAAAGCTCTTCACGATCGGCGCGGCCGTGCGCGGTTTCGAGGGGCAGCAGCCGTTCACGATATAGACCGCCCTGGCTCGGGCGGACTGGAGGCTCGATGCCACGAGTGACGGCGCCGCGCCGGCGCCCGGCGTTCAATCCCAAGCGCAACATCGTTCCCGATCGCCTGGACCTGCGCGACCGGCCCTACGTCCCGATGCTCCACGAGCCGCCGCCTCCCGCGATGGCCCCCCAGCTCGAGCTGCCGGTGCTCGATCAGGAGAAGACGAACGCGTGCACCGGCTTCGCGCTCGCGAGCGTCGTCAACTTCCTGCTCCGCAAGCATCGCGATCCGAAGACGCCGCCGATGTCGCCGTTCATGCTGTACTCGATGTCTCGCCGCTACGACGAGTTTCCGGGCGCCTCCGAGGACTCGGGCTCGAGCCTGCGCGGCGCCATGAAAGGCTGGTTCAAGCACGGCGTCTGCCGGCTCGATCTGTGGGACCGTCCGGACATGCCTCCTCCGGCGGCGAAGCCCGAGGACGACTGGTGGCTGGACGCCGCCCGCCGCCCTCTCGGCGCCTACTACCGGGTCGACACCCGATCCGTGACGGACATGCACGTGGCCCTGCACGACGTCGGCGTGCTCTATGCGAGCGCCATCTGTCACGGGGGCTGGCTCCGCGGACGCGCCGGGGGCGGCGCGGATATGCGCGCTGCAGGCCGTCGCGGGGCTGGGGCCCCGCCGGCCGAGGCGCGCCTAATTAAGGAGTACTGGACGATCCCGCCGATGGAGACCTCGTCGGACGAGGGCGGCCACGCGTTCGTCATCCTCGGCTACACGCCCGCCGGCTTCATCATCCAGAGCTCGTGGGGCGCCGGCTGGGGTACCCGCGGTCTCGCCATCCTCACGTAT
The DNA here is from genome assembly GCA_046727415.1 of Candidatus Methylomirabilota bacterium. GTDB lineage: Bacteria > Methylomirabilota > Methylomirabilia > Rokubacteriales > CSP1-6 > AR31. The sequence goes on along the minus strand of JBKPCO010000052.1, from coordinate 8,933 downwards.
CAGGACTGGACCGACAACGCCATGGACTGCTGGGTGACGCAGCTCGGAGTCGCGACCGATCAGCACGTCGAGATCGCCCGCTCGCCGTCGCTGCGCGTGAGCCGCGGCAAGGTCCAGCTCGCCGCCGACGGCACGCTTCGCGATCGCGAGATCTCGCCGTTCGTCATCGACATGGAGAACAACGGCCGCTTGTCGGGCAGCGGCGTGTTCCGGACGCGGCGGAGCGACGTCGAGGCGCTGACGAACTTTCACATCGGCGAGGCGCGCAAGAAGTGGGGCCTCAAGAGCGGCGAGCCGACCGACATCGCCATCTACGCTCACGGCGGGCTGACCGGCGAGGAGACGGCGGCCGAGACGGCGTCGCAATGGATCCCTGCCCTCTATGAGGCGCGGATCTTCCCGATCTTTCTCATGTGGGAGACCGACCTCTGGTCGACCCTGAAGAACCGGCTGGCCGACCTCGTCACGGACCAGCCCCGGCCGACGGGCGGGTTCGTCGATCAGCTCAAGCGGTTCTGGAACCGCCGGCTGGAGCGGCTCCTGGCGCCGGCCGGGTCGGTCATCTGGGGTGAGATGAAGCAGAACGCGGACTGCATCACGGGGGTCGCGGAGAGCGGCGGGCGCGTCCTCTACGAGAGCGCGATGAAGTCTCCGTGGTTCACGAAGACGCCTGCGCGCTTGCACCTCATCGGCCACTCGGCGGGCTCGATCGTCCACTGCTACGTGGTCGACCGTCTGGCCGCTCTCGGCTGGAAATTCGAGAGCGTCAGCTTCATGGCGGCAGCGGCAACGGTCGATCTCTTCGATCGAACGCTCTGGCGCCGGCTCCAGGACAAGACGGTGCGGGAGTTCCGCTCGTTTCTCCTCACCGACGCCGCCGAGGAGCAGGACTCGACCTGCCGGCCGCTCCTCGGCTACGGCCGCTCGCTGCTCTACCTCGTGTCGGAATCGTTCGAGGGCGGCAAGCGCACGCCGATCCTCGGCATGCAGAAGTACTTCGCCGACCAGGTGGCGTCCCGCGGACTTGCGAGCGTCAAGATGTGGACCTCGCCGGGGTCCGTCACCGCGAGCACGACCCACGGCGGCTTCGACAATGATCCGCTCACGATGGCGTCGATCATCAAGCTGATCAGGAAGGAGAAGGTCTGATCGAGGAGGAGCAGTGAGGAGGAGGAGGGTCACCCTCCTCCTCCTCGAAAGGACGGTGAGCTACTGGCCCTTGACCAGGAAGTGCGCCCGGCGATTCTGACTCCAGCACTCCTCGCTCGCCTGCACGCACATCGGGCGTTCCTTACCGTAGCTGATGACCGAGATCCGGTTCGCGCGGACACCGCGCGAGACGAGGTAGTTCATCGACGCCTTCGCGCGCCGGTCGGCCAGCGCCAGGTTGTACTCGGAGGTCCCGCGCTGATCGGCGTGTCCTTCGATGAGCAGCTGGAGCTTGGGGTTCGCTCTCAGCGACTCCGCGTTCGCATCGAGGACCTCGGCGTCCTCGGCTCGGATCTCGTACCGGTCGAATTCGAAACGAATGTCCTTGAGCTGCGCCGACGCCGAGAACTCCCGCGGGTTGGGTCTGGTGGCATTGCCCTGTCCGTACGCGCCCGCGCCGGCGGCCCCCGCCGCGTAGACCTGACCGTCTACCGAGCCGGCCTTCGTCCCACTCGTCGAGGACGAGCCGTCCGCTGCAAAGGGTGACTTCGCGCAACCGGCCAGGAGAGGCCCAGAGACCAGGAGCGCCAAAGCGATCTTCGACGTGCGCTTCATCATGATTCCTCCCTTGTGCGACCCGGGAGTGGGCTACGACTCGTTCGCGCGCCACGCCCGTCGTGTTCGTGCTGCACATCCGATGCCGCGACGCGCCGGGCCAGTTATGGTGCAATATCGAGCGATTACGCAGAGGTTTCGCGCGCGCCGAGCCGCGCGGCCCGGGTCGTTGCGGATGCGTCGCAATGACAGAACGTCAGCGAAAACCCGCCAACCCGGCACGCTCGCGATCTCGGGGACGGCGGTCGACGAGGAGGACATCGACATGAGGTTCGGCTTGAGCCCGTTACAGGCCGGAGGCGATTTCGAGGACACCATCCGCGAGTGCGAGCGCGCTGAAGCGGCGGGATTCGAATCGGTGTGGCTCGGCGAGCACCACAACAATCGAACGCTCTATCCGGCGCCGCTCGTCGGGCTGGCCGCGATCGCCGGCCGCACTCGCACGGTTCGCCTGGGAACCGCCGTGCTCCTGCTCCCGCTCTACCAGCCGCTCGCCGTGGCGGAGGAGGGCGCGATGGTGGACATGATCTCCGCCGGCCGCCTCATTCTCGGCGTGGGGGCCGGGTATGCCCCCGAGGAGTTCGCGGCCTTCGACGTGTCGCTCAAGGAGCGGGCGAGCCGTCTCGACGAGGCCGTGCCCTTGATCCAGCGGCTCTGGACCGAGGAAAAAGTGACCCACGCCGGAAAGCACTATCGTGTCACGAACGCGTCCGTGTACCCGCGTCCGGTTCAGCGCCCTCGCCCGCCCATCTGGTTCGGCGGCTGGGTCGATCCGGCCGTCCGCCGCGCCGGGCGCCTGGGCGAGGCATGGCTGGGCGGTCCGTCGGCGAAGCTCGGCGAGGTCGCAGCGTGCGTACGGCTCTACCGCGAGGCCCGGAAGGAAGCGGGACGTGACCCGGGCGCCGGCGAGGTCGCGCTCATGCGATACGTTTTCGTCGCCGAGAGCGTCGAGCGCGCGCAGGCGATCGCGGGCGCCGGGTTCATCCGGGCGTTCGAGGACACGTACTTCCGCTGGCCGCATCCGATCGTGAAGCGACCCGCCGGCGAGCTGACCATCGAGCGACTGGCGGCCGACCGGATCGTCCTGGGCGATCCGGCGACGTGCATCCGTCAGATCGAGCGCTTTCAGAAGGAGCTCGCGCTCGGCCACCTGATCTTCCGGGTGTCCGCGCCCGGCATTCCGCGCGACGAGGCGGCGCGCTCCATGAACCTTCTCACGCGCGAAGTCCTGCCCGCCTTCGCCTGAGCCCGGGGAGATGGTCATGACTCGTTCTCGCGGGCTTGCGGCGATCGTGCTGTGCATCGTTCCGGTCTCGGTCGCGCACGCGACCGAATCGGTCTGGGACGCGCTGCGCGCGCCGGGCAGTGTCGTGATATTGCGCCACAGCTACGCGCCCGGCGGATTCGATCCGCCGACGGCGCGACTGGACGACTGCTCGACGCAGCGGAACCTGGACGCGAACGGGCGCGTGCAGGCGGCGCGGGTCGGCGAGGCGTTTCGCCAGAGCGGCATCGAGATCGGTGTGATATTGTCCAGCCCGCGCTGCCGGTGCCTGGACACCGGGCGTCTGGCGTTCGGTCGCGCGCAGGCGTGGGAGCCGCTGCAGGGCGCGCTCGACGACACTGAGCGCCGCCAGCGCCAGCTGGCCGAGATCCGGCGGGCTATCGCGGCGCACCGGGACGGCCCGGTGCTCGTGCTGATCACTCACGGCAGCGTCGTCAGCGACCTGACAGGGCTCAACATACGGATGGGCGCGTTCGTCGTCCTCAAGCGCGGCGCCGACGGAACCCACGCGGTCGCGGGTGAGTTGTACGTCGAGTGAGCGTCACGATCCTCGAGCCGCGCCGATCCGTTCCGAAGGGGAGGAACTCATGAAGGAACGGGCTCTCCCTCGCGAAGTTCGCGGGCGGCCACGGTTCGATGGCCGACTACGCGCCGCTGGCGGCTCTGGAAGGGAAGTAGCCCGCTCGACGCGAGGAGGGACGCGATGCCCACGACGCTCCTGATGCTGCCGCCACAGACCGCGACGACGCGCGCCTGGGCATCGCGTCTCAAGACCGCGCTGCCGGAGATGCACATCGTAGTCGCGGAGAGCACCGACGAGGCCGCGCGCGCGGTCGGTGAGGCCGACGCCGCCTTCGGCACCATGCCCGAGAAGCTCCTGCGCGACGCCCGGAGGCTCCGCTGGCTCCAGGCGCCGCAGGCGGCGCCGCCCGCCGGGTATTACTACCCGGCGCTGATCGCGCACCCGGTCGTGGTCACGAACTTCCGCGAGATCTACAACGACCACATCGGTGCGCACATCATGGCGTTCGTGCTCGCGTTCGCGCGCGGGTTCCAGCACTACTTCCCGCGCCAGACGAAGCGCGAGTGGCGCCGCGAGCCGGACGACTCCGGCGTCATCCACCTGCCGGACGCCACCGCGCTCATCGTGGGCGTCGGCGGGATCGGCAGCGAGGCGGCCCGGCTCGCTGCTGCGTTCGGCATGCACGTCATGGGCGTGGACGCGCGGCGCCGCGAGGCGCCGCCGGGCGTGGTGAAGCTCGACGGGCCCGACGCGCTCGACGCACTCCTGCCGCTCGCCGACTTCGTGATCCTCACGGTGCCTCATACGCCGGCCACCGAGGGGTTCATGAATCGCGCGCGCTTCCAGCGGATGAAGCGCACGGCGTTCTTCATCAACATCGGGCGCGGCATGACGACGCGGCTCGACGATCTGGTGGCGGCGCTGCGGGCCGGGGAGATCGCCGGCGCCGGGCTCGACGTCTTCGAGCAGGAGCCGCTGCCGGCCGACCATCCGCTGTGGACGACGCCGGGCGTCCTCATCACGCCGCACACCGCCGGGCACGGCCCGTTTCTCGATGACCGGCGCCTCGAGGTCTTGCTCGACAACTGCCGGCGCTTCCTCGGCGGTGAGCCGCTCCGCAACGTCGTGGATAAGGCCAACTGGTTCTAGCTTGAGGCCTCATCGATACTTCGGTCTATGTCGGATCATGCGTTGCTCGTCGTGCTGATCGTTGCCGTCTTCCTGGTGGGCGCGGCGGGCTTGGTCGTGCTCGGGCTGATGCTGCGCGAATCGCAGCGGCTCACTCGAGCGGTAGCGGGATTGGTCTACCAGGAGAGCGACCGGATCCGCTCACTTCCAGGCAGATAGTGAAGCGCCGGCCGGACTACTCCGGGCCGCTCGCGAACCAGAGGCGGGGGTCGGCGGCGCGGACGCGCGCCGTCGGTAACCCGAGCTCGCGGCGGACGATGTTGGTGCCCTCGACCAGCGACACGCACTTGTAGTACGCGATCCGCCGACTCAGTCCCTCGCGCCCGAAGCCGCAGTCCGTCGTGATCACCAGTCGCTCCGGCGGGATGTACTCGAGCGCCCGTCGAATCAGCCGCGCCACCTGCTCGGGCGGCTCGACCACCGTGTTGCAGTGGCTGATCACGCCGATGCCGATCTTCTTGTCGGTCCGGTACTTGCCGAAGAGCGGCAGGTCGCGGCCGTTCGTGCTAGCGCACTCGAACGTGATCACGTCGCCGTCGAGCTGGAGTAGGTGCGGCAGCGCGCGCTCGTAGCTCGGCACCTCCCAGTACACGCGCTGTTGGTTCGGGTTGCCCCAGCACGTGTGCACCCAGATCTCGGCGTCAACGCCCACGAGCTGACGGTTGAACGCCTGCGTGAAGAACTCGAGATCGGCGTCGGTGCAGTCGGGCCGCGTCGAGCGCCCGTGGTGCGGGGGCTCCTCGACCTGGATGAGGGGGCAGCCAGCGGCCGCGAGCTCGCGAAACTCCGCGTTCATGATGTCCGAGAGCTCGTTGATGAGCTTCTTGTCGTCCTTGTAGTGCTCGTCCCACAGCATGCTGGCCAGCGCCGGCGCGCAGATCGCGCCGAACTTCACGGGCTTGTCGCTGAGGCGCTGGGCGGCCTTCCAGAGCGCGGTGTACTCGAGGGGCCCGCGCGTCAGCCGGTTTCGGACCACGCCTGGCTGATAGGCCTCCTGCACCTCCCAGAGGATGTGACCCGGACGCAGCCCGTGACGCGACATCCAGCCGCGCGAGGTGTCGCGGTGGCCCTCGATGCCGCCGAGCCGCTCGATCGGGTAGAAGAACCACGACTTGCCACCGACGGCCAGGTCGAACCGGCTGTCACCGTCGGTGACGATGTCGAGCCCCGCGGCCTCCTGCGCATTGATGATGCACGCGACCGCGTCCAGGTACTGCTCGCGAAAGATCGAATCGCCGAGCGCCGACTTGAACGACCGGCCGCGCAGGCTCTCGTCGAACCAGAGAGGGCGCGGATACGATCCGGTGATCGCCGTCGGCAGCATCAGGTCGCGCGTCACTTTCAGCATCGCAATCTCTCCGGCGCTTCGGATGTGCGCGCTGCAGGCCGTCGCGGGGCTGGGGCCCCGCCGGCCGAGGCGCGCCGGTTAATTTCGGATGTGCGCGCTGCAGGCCGTCGCGGGGCTGGGGCCCCGCCGGCCGAGGCGCGCCGATTAATTTATGCGCCCGCCGGGACGGCCGGCGGCGCGATCCCGAGGAAGCGGAAGCAGTTGTTCCAGGCGATGTCCGCGTGCACCTCCGGCGAAAGCCTGAGGGTGCGCAGCGTCCGGTCGACGGGCTCCTCGGGCGCCATGTAGGGATAATCCGTCCCGACCAGGATCTGCCGTGGTCCGATCAGGTCGATCAGATAGCGCAGGGCCCGCCGGTCGAAGAGCAGCGTGTCGTAGTAGAAGCGGCGGGCGTAGTCCGCCGGCGAGCGCGGCAGCGCTCCGGGCCCCGCCGCCCCGCGGCCCGGGCCAGGCGCCTCTTCGTTCCACGTCCCGCTCCAATGGTGGTTGTAGCGGGGGAGGAGGAACGGAAACGTGCCGCCGCCGTGGCTGAAGGCGATCCTCAGGCCGGGACACTTCTCCGCCGTGCCGCCGTCGATCATCGACGCGATGGTCAGACAGGTATCCGTGGGATAGCCGATCGGGTTGAAAGGCGCCTTCGTCGGGAAGCGATCCATCATCGTTGGACGCAGCGCGTGCACGAAGATCGCCGAGCCGAGCCGCTCGGCTTCCTGGAAGAATCCCTGGAACTCGGGCATCCCCAGCGACTTGCCATTCACGTTCGACCCGAGCTCGATCCCCGGAAGCCCCAGGCTCTTGATCCGCGCGAGCTCGCGGGCGGCGAGATCGGCGCTCTGCAGCGGCACGATCCCGAGGCCGATGAAACGGCCCGGCGCCTTCTCGCACATGCGGACGACGACGTCGTTGGTGTAGCGGCAAAAGTCGAGCGCGTCCTCGGGCGTGAACCAGTAGGCGCACAGCTCCGGCATCGGCGAGATCACCTCGACGTCGGCCCCATGCGCCTTCATGTCGCGAAGCCGGCGCTCGACGTTCCAGTTGCCGTCGTGCACGGTCCGGTAGTTCTGACCCGCGATCATGACACGCGCGCGGCCGGGCTCGAAGTGGTCCATGGACGGCCACGTCCACGCGCTCGGGCGCGAGCCCGCGGGCGGGAAATCCTCCGGGATGATGTGCGCGTGCATGTCGACGATCATCGGCGGCGCTCTAGTTGAACGTGAGGACGGTCCGCGCGACCTCGCCGGCCTTCATCGCGCGAAATGCCTCGTTGATGTCGTCCAGCCTTCCGCGCCGCGTGACCATCTCGTCGAGCAGCAAGCGGCCCTGCCGGTAGAACTCGAGATAGCGCGGAATGTCCGTGCGGAAGCGGTTGGAGCCCATCCGCGAGGTCTGCACCTTGCACTCCGGGCGAATCGCCATCCATGGGAACTCGATCTTCGCGTCGGGCGGCAGGACGCCGACGATCGTCGCGGTGCCGCGAATGGCCAGGCTCTCGATCGCCTGACGCACCAGGGTCGTATTCCCGACCGCCTCGAAAGCATGGTCCACTCCCGCGCCGCGCGTGAGGGCGCGCACGGCCTTGACCGGATCGTCGGTCTTGCTGTTCACGACGTGGGTCGCGCCGACCCGCTTGGCCATCTCGAGCTTCGAATCGAAGACGTCGACTCCGATGATCTGGCTGGCGCCGCCGATGCGCGCGCCCTGCACGATCGACAGGCCGACGCCGCCGCAGCCGAACACCGCGACGGTCTGCCCCGCCTCGAGCCCCGATGACCGGAGCGCGGCGCCCACGCCCGTGAGCACGCCGCATCCGACGAGGGCCGCCCGGTCGAGCGGCAGCTCGGGGTCGATCTTCACGACCGAGTTCTCGTGGAGGAGCATGCGCTCGGCGTAGCTCGAGATCCCGATGAACTGGCGGAACGGCTGGCCCTTCTGCGAGAGCCGGGGCGGAGCGGTCTCGGCCCGGGTGACGATCCCGCCGACGCAGAGGTTCGGATGGCCGCCGAGGCACTGCTCGCAGCTTCCGCAGAATCCGGAGAGGCAAGCAACCACGTGGTCGCCCGGTCGCAGGGTCGTCACGTCGGCGCCCACCGCCTCCACGACGCCGGAGCCCTCGTGGCCGAGAATGATCGGGCGGTCCAGCGGGAACCGGCCCACGCCGTCGACGACGTGCAGGTCCGAGTGGCAAACACCGGTCGCCGCGGTCCGGACGAGCACCTCACGGCCCCACGGCTTGTCGATCTCGACCGGCTCGATGGTCAGAGCTTCGTGGACCTTCCGAAAGACGGCTGCCTTGATCTCCATGCAATCCTCCTGGTAGAGCCTGCTCAATCGATAGGTGCGCCTCGGCCGGCGGGGCCCCAGCCCCGCGGCCTGCAGCGCACACATCACGCGCGAGCCCGGCGCAGTATAATCCCGACCAGCATCAAGGAGGGGTCATGACGGCGGTCGAGCTGACGGGACAGATTCTCGGGGCGACGGTGCGGGGCGTGGACCTCGCAAAGCCCTTGAGTGACACGGACTTCGCGACCATTCTCCAGGCTCTTGGTCGTCACGGTGTGCTCCGGTTTCCAGCTCAGCGGCTCGAGGCCGTGGAGCTTCGCGACTTCTCGCGGCGCTTCGGCCAGATCCAGGCCACGCTGACCGGGCGTCACCACGAGCCGGGGATGCCCGAAGTCGGATATCTCTCGAACATCATCGAGAACGGCGAGCCGATTGGAATTACCGACGCCGGGCAGGACTGGCACACCGACATGTCCTACAACGAGACGATCGGGTTCCTGAACGTGCTCTACGCCGTCAAGGTGCCGCGCCGCGACGGCCGCGTG
>JBKPCO010000051.1:0-4982 GCA_046727415.1 Candidatus Methylomirabilota bacterium | reverse complement strand
GAGCCGCGACTCGACGGGGCGCCCCGCGCGTCGGCGCGCCCAGACGTTCATGCGCGCGGCGAAGAAGAGCACGCGCAACGCCAGCCGCGTGCTCCAATCCATCTTCATGAACGCGCCGCCCGAGAGCACGCTGAGCACCGCCTCCAGGACCCAGTTCGACTTCGGGCGCAGGAACACCTCGAAGAAAGCGGGCTCGTAGTACTTGTTGATGAATTGGAAGAACGGCCGGAGCCCGCGCTCGACGGTCTTCTGGTAGGGTGCGAAGCGCGCGGCGGTGAAGCGCCCGTCGGCGAACGCCGCGTCCACCGCCTGCGCCGCCAGCTCGCCCGACTGGATCGCGATGTGCACGCCGCTCGAGAAGATCGGGTCGACGAAGGCGATCGCGTCCCCGACCGCCAGGAACCGGTCTCCGACGAGCGGACCGTTCACGTACGAGAAGTTCGCGACACGATGAATCTCCGTCTCGCGCGCGGCGCCGGCCAGCCGGCGCTCGACCTCCGGGCAGCGGCCGATCATCTCGGCGTAGAGGCCGTCCAGCGGACCCGACCACGCCCGCACGGTCCGCGCGTGCATCACGCAGCCCAAGCTGGTCAGGTCGCCCGCCAGCGGGATCCACCAGAACCAGCCGTCGTCGAAGACGTAAATGCCGATGTTACCCTCGTCGCGGCCGGGGGCGCGCCGAGCGCCGCGGAAGTGCGCGAAGAGCGCGACCTTACCGAGATTCGGGATGCGCTCGCGGCGGCCGAGCTTCGTCGCGATGAGCCCGTCTCGGCCGGTCGCGTCCACCAGGAATTTCGCACGCGCCGTCTGGACGCCGCCCTCGTGGCGCGCGGTGACCGATACGCCCTCGGCGTCGAGCGCAAACGACTCGACCGAGACGCGCTGACGGACCTCGGCGCCCTGCTTGGCCGCGTGGTCGAGCAGCAGCGCGTCGAAGTCGGCGCGGTGCACCTGGTAGGAATGGCTCGGCCACGGCTTGTTCGTCAGGAAGTAAAATGTGTGCCGGTAGTCGCCTTCCTGATCATGGAACATGGCGCCGTACTTCACCTGGAAGCCGTGCGCGGCGATCGCCGAGAGCACACCCACCCGCTCGAGAATGGGCAGGGTCGCGGGCAGCAGCGACTCGCCCACGTGAAAGCGCGGGAAGGGCTCGCGCTCGAACAGGAGGACGCGGCGGCCGGCGCGGGCGAGGAACGCGGCGGTGGTGGAGCCCGCAGGACCGCCGCCGACTACGATGACGTCGTGCTCGTCGGGCACCATCGTGGTGGTCATCGCGGCGGTCCCACCGGGTTCACGACGGGCGTAACGCGCTCGGACGCGCCGTCGAGCCGCTCCTGAGAGCAGAGCCAGCTCACGAGCGGCGAGACGAAGTCGGGCAGCGTGCGCGGCGCGAACGTCTGCACGACCAGCAGCACGAGGATCACGGGCGCGGCCGCGGTCGCCGGCGCGGCGACCAGCGCCCGACGCGGCCGCGGATCCTGTTGCCACAGCGCGACCCGGTTCAGCACGTGCTGGATCGCCGCGTTGCCGAGGGCCGTCCACCAGAGCGAGAAGTTTCCGGCGTAGATCGAGATCTGCTCCATCGTCGCGGCGTGGCGCGCGCGCCGGCGTTCGCCGAGGAACGGCTTCACCAGGGCGCCGACGAGGGCGCCCGCCTCGACGGCCCAGCGTGTCACCACCCGCGTCGCGATGTAACCGCCGATCGCGATGCCGTCGCTGACCGGCCGGAATCGGCTTCGCTGGCGCGTGCGCGGGAGGGCGGCGATGGGGACCTCGTGCACGCGCCAGCCGCGGGTCGCCCCGACCACGAGCGCCTCGGTCTCGAGCACGAAGCCGCCGCGCCGAAGCCGGACGTCGTCGAAGAGGGCCACGGGGTAGGCCCGGAAGCCCGACTGGGTATCCTGAAGACTGAGCCCACACGCCCAGTTCATGAAGAACCCGGCGACGCGGATCGCGTTGCGCCGCTCGGGCGGAAGCCCATCCGACTGGTCCAGCCGCCCGCCGATGACGATCGTCCGCGGCATCGCGCGCGCCGCGTCGAGCACCCGATCGAGATCGGCCGGCTGGTGCTGTCCGTCGCCGTCCAGCGTCACCACGATCGATGCGCCGCGGGCCCGGGCCGCCTCGATACCGGTACGGATCGCGGCGCCCTTGCCGAGCCTCCTCGGGTGACGGCGCACCTCGGCGCCGGCCTGCCGGGCGATCTCGGCGCTCTCGTCGCGCGAGCCGTCGTCCACGACCAGCACGGGCGCGTGGCGGAGGGCGCCGCGGACGACCTCGCCGACCGTGTCGGCCTCGTTGAAGACCGGAACGACGATCAGCGCGTTCACGCGAGCGCGCGCTCGGTCGTGGGCCTCGGGCTCGATCGCTCGCGCTTCGCGCCCGGGCCCGCGACGACGATCGCGACCTGATTGCCGCCGCGCGCGACGGCGTGAACGAGGGCCAGCCCATCGCTCGCTTCAGCCGCGGCGGTCGCGACGACCCGGGCCGCGAGCCCGGAGTGCCGGCCGGCCGCCAGGCTGAGCGCGCGGCGCGGCGGCTGGTGCGGGGCGAGCGCCCGGTCGAGGAGCGCCTCCTCCCACGCTGCCCGCTCGGCGTCGCCGCTGGCCGAGGTGTAGACGTGGCGGATCTCCTCCGCGCCGGCGCCGGCCTCGGACAGCGCCGCCGCGATGGCCTTCGAGTCCGCGCCGGGCCCGATGCCGTGCGGCCGCGCCGGCAGCGCGCGCCATGCCGTCCCGACGATCTCGCCGAGAATCGTGGCTCCCCGCGCGCGCGCCGAGTCCAGCGCCTCGACGACCACAAAGCCCGCGCCGTCGCTCCGGGTGTCGCGGCCGCCTCCGATCTCGCGGATCGTCTGGACGACCATCGGCGGCGGCTCGTCGGCGCCGCCGGCCAGGCACGCGCGGACCCTGCCGGCGCGGACCATCGCCGCGGCGCGCGCGATGGCCAGCTCGCCGGCCACCGTCCACGCATTGAGCGTCAGCGAGAGGTCCTTCGCCGCGACGGCGATCGCGGTCGTGGCGGCCATGGTGTTCATGACCGTGTGCGGGAACAGGAGCGGCGAGACGCCGACGGGGCCGCTGCGCAGGTAGCCGTCGACGAAGGCGATGGTGGAGACCATGTCGCCGAATTCGGTGCCGACCAGGAGCGCCAGGTCACCGCGCGAGTCCAGGCCGGCCTCGCGCAGCGCCAGACGGGCGGCGGCCACCGTGAACTGGCAGATTCGCGACAAGCGCCGCGCTTCGGTCTCGTCGAGGAGCCGGCTCGCCAGGCCCGACGTATGTCCGTCGACCACGCCGGCGCCGGTGATGACGACCCGCGTGCTCACCCCGCGCGCCTGAACAGCAGCGTCACGTTCTGCCCGCCGAAGCCGAACGAATTCGAGATGGCGTGCTCGACCGCCACCTCGCGCGCCTTGTGCGGCACGCAGTCGAAGCCAATCTCGGGATCGACGTTCTCCAGCCGCGCAGTGGGCGGGATCAGCTCGTTCAGAAGCGAGAGCACGGTCGCGACCGCCTCGAGCGAGCCCGCGGCCGCCATCGTGTGGCCGATCATCGACTTCGTCGAGCTGACGAGGACCCGTCCCTCGCCGAAGACGGCGCGCATCGCCCGCGCCTCGATTCGGTCGTTCTGCAGGGTCGCCGTGCCGTGCGCGTTGACATAGCCGACCGCCGACGGCCCTACCCCCGCCTGCGCCAGCGCGTCGCGCATCGCCCGCGCCATCCCCTCCCCTTCTGGGTGCGGCGCCGTCACGTGATACGCATCGCCGGTCATGCCGTAGCCGGCCAGCTCCGCGTAGACCCGCGCCCGGCGCGACTTCGCTCGCCGGAGATCCTCGAGCACGACGAAGGCGGCACCCTCGCCGAGGGACATGCCGCGGCGCTCGCGGTCGAACGGGCGGCACGGCGCCGGGTCGAGGAGCTTGAGGGCGTTGAACCCCATGAAGCAGATCCGGGTCAGGGCGTCGACGCCGCCGGCGACCGCGAGCGGGACGACGCCGTCCGCCACCAGGTCGGCCGCGAGGGCGAGCGAGCCGGCGCCGGAGCTGCATGCGGTGACGATCGTCTCGCGCGGGCCGCCGAGGCCCAGCGCGCTGCCCACGACGTCTGCGTGCGAGGAGGGAAAGCACGCCATGAGGGCCGGCGGCATCGGCGCGGCTCCGGCGCGCGCGCGCTGCCAGTACCAGGCCTCGGTCTCCAGCATGCCGCCGCCGACGGCGCCCACGATCAGCGCGGCGTCGGCGCGCTCGGCGCGCCCGATCCCGGAGTCGTCCAGCGCCTCACGGGCCGCCGCGAGGGCGATACGATCCGCCCGCGAGCGGCGCCCCGAGCCCGCGATGCCGGCAGGCACCTCGGCGGCGATCCGGCACCGGAAGCCCTCGGTGTCGATCAGGGTGATAGGACGGATGGCGCAGCTACCGCTGCTGATCCCTTCCCAGAAGGTCTTGACGCCGGCCCCGAACGGGCTGACGACGCCGAGCCCGGTGACGGCGACAGACTTCACGCGCCGGCCGTCCTCGAGGCGATGTAGCACGACAACGTATCGAAGGACGCGAAGTGCGGGGCCAGATCGGTGGCCTCGTCCATCACGATGCCGAAGCGCTCCTCGATCGCGATCGCCAACTCGATGAAGTCGAGCGAGTCCAGACCGATCGAGCCATCGACCCCTTTCGGCATGGTCGTCTCGAGGGTCAGGTCGACGGCCTGGCGCGGATCGAACTTGAGCCGCGTCACGAGAATCGTCTTGAGCTCGTCGAACACTTCTTTGGCTTCCATAGCCCTCCTAGGCTCCGAAGTGTTGCTGTACGGCGGACACCTTCGGGTCTATTCCCAGTAGAGTCCGGCGCGGCGACCGCGCCACTCGCCCGTGAGCGTGACCGAATCGGCCGCCCCCGCGGCGCGCGCGAGCGCCAGCGCGATCAGCGGCCCGCAGGCGAACGTCTCGCCGGCGCGGGCGCGCGCGAGCGTCTCGAGCGCCGACGG
>JBKPCO010000050.1:0-4643 GCA_046727415.1 Candidatus Methylomirabilota bacterium | reverse complement strand
CGCCAGGGCCTCCGGCTCGATCACGCCGACATCACTGCGATCCGCGCGGGACTCGAGGCGGTCTCCCTGCACCAGCGGAAGGAGCTCCGGGGCTTGATGGCGGAGCGTGCCGACACCATCCTCGCCGGTGCCATCCTCGTTGAAGAGGCGCTGATGACCGGCGGGTATCCGAGACTCGTCATCTCGACGCGGGGGGTGCGCGACGGCGTTCTGCTGCGAGAGGCCTTTGGCGCGCGATGAAGGCGGAGAAGGCCCTGTTCGTCAACCGCCATCTTTCCTGGCTCGAGTTCAATCGGCGCGTGCTGGAGGAAGCGCAGGACGAGGCGGTGCCCTTGCTCGAGCGTGTCAAGTTCCTCGCCATCTTCGGCTCCAATCTCGACGAGTTCTACATGGTGCGGGTGGCGGGGCTCAAGCGCCTCATCTGGACCGGTGATCACTCGATCGGCCCCGACGGCCTCACCCCCGTCGAGGTCATGGCCGCGGTGGCGGCTCGCGTGCGCGAGCTCGTCGAGGAGCAGCACAGATGCTTCATCGACGTCCTCGGCCCCCGCCTCGTGGCTCACGGCATCTGCCTTGTCCGTCCGGGGCAGGAGACGTCCGCGCAGGCGCGCTTCCTGCGCGACTACGTCGAGCGCGTCCTCCTGCCGGTGGTAACACCGCTGGCCGTCGATCCCGGCCATCCGTTCCCGCATCTCGCGAACCGCGCCGTGTGCCTCGCGGTGTCACTGCGCTCCACCGTGGCATCGCCCCTGCCTCGCGCGACGCTCTCGCTGCTCCACGTGCCGCCCCACCACATAGCGCCGCGTTTCGTCGCACTGCCGGCGCCCCCGGACCAGCACGCGTTCATGCTGCTCGAGGATGTCCTGCGCCTGTACCTGCCGCGCCTGTACGCGGGCTACGAGATCGTGTCCTCCCACGCGATCCGGGTCACGCGCGACGCGGAGGTCGAGATTCCCCTCGGGCGTACGCAAGATCTGATGACCGCCATCGAGGAGGGGCTCCGAGAGCGAAGAATGGGCGACGCCGTGCGCCTGCAGTACGATCCAGACCTGCCCCCCGAGATCTTGACCACCCTCGTCAACGAGCTCGAGTTGACGCCCAACGACCTGTTCGAGGAGCAAGGCTTCGCGGCGTTTGCCGACCTCCTCCAGCTCTACAGCGCCGTGGACCGACCGCGCCTGAAGGACCGGCAGCTCGTGCCCCATCCGGTTGCCGCATTCGATCGCATGCCGGACGTCTGGAGCGCGATCCGGCAGGGCGACATCCTGGTCCATCACCCGTATCACACGTTCGACGTGGTGACCCGCTTCGTCCAGGAGGCGGCGGTCGACCCCGCGGTGCTGGCGATCAAGATGACGTTCTACCGAGTGAGCCCGACGTCTCCTATCGCGCAGGCCCTCGCGCGCGCCGCCGAGTTCGGCAAGGAGGTCACCGTCATCGTCGAGCTCCAGGCGCGCTTCGACGAGGAAGCGAATATCCACTGGGCACGCGCGCTCTCAGAGGTCGGGGCGCACGTCGTCTATGGTCTGGTGGGATACAAGACCCACTGCAAGGCCTGCCTGGTCGTCCGCCAGGAAGGCGACGGCATCCGCCGCTACTGCCATCTCGGCACGGGCAACTACAACGTCCGCACGGCCGGCGTCTATAGCGATCTCGGCCTGTTCACCTGTCGCGAGTCGTTCGGCCACGATCTCACCGCCCTGTTCAACCTCTTGACCGGGTACACGGAGTCGCGGGGGTTCAACCATCTCATTCTGGCCCCGACCGAGATGCGCGAGGCGTTCGTCACTCGCATCCGGCGCGAGGCCGAGCACGCGCGAGGGGGCCGGCCCGCTCGCCTCGTCGCCAAGATGAACGGCCTCATGGATGAGACGCTGATCGAGGAGCTCTACGCCGCGAGCGCTGCCGGCGTGGAGATCGATCTGATCGTCCGGGGGATCTGCTGCCTGCGTCCCGGCGTCCCCGGGCTCTCCGAGCGCATCCGCGTGCGATCGATCGTCGACCGGCACCTCGAGCACGCGCGGATCTTCTACTTCGAAAACGCGGGCGAGCCCGAGTACCTGCTGGCGTCCTCCGATTGGATGCCCCGCAACCTCGACCATCGCATGGAGGTCGCGTTCCCGATTTTGGCAGCACCGCTGCAAGGCTGGGTCCGCGAGGTGCTCGACACGCAGCTCGCCGACAACGTGAAGGCCCGCATCATCCTGCCGGATGGCCGCTCGGAGCGGATAGACGCCGGGGGTAAGCCGCTGGTCCGGAGCCAGGAGCGTCTCTATGAGCTGGCGGCGGCTTCGTCCGCCGGACTCCACCGCGAAGCGGAGCGGCTCGCGTGAAGCCTGCTCGCGCCTCGCAACGCCCTCGTCACGGCGGTCACGTTGGTCCGCACGGTGTCGGTATCGGCCGCCATCGCTTCCGGAATGTCACCTCTCTCGTGGTGACCTGCCGGGGCCGCCACGAGGCTAGGCCTTCTGGCGTGGTCGTTGCGAGCTGGGAGAAGTGAAGCTCAGCTTGCCACTGCTCGAATGGATCGGCAGTTACCGCAAGGAATGGCTGGGCGCCGACGTCGTCGCCGGGCTGACGACTTCGGCGGTCGTCATCCCGAAAGCCATGGCGTACGCCACTGTCGCGGGTCTTCCGATCCAGGTCGGCCTGTACACGGCCTTCGTGCCCATGATCGTCTACGCCGTGCTGGGCAGTTCGCGCGTGCTGAGTGTGAGCACGAGCACGACCATCGCGATCTTGACAGTCGCCCAGCTCGGGCGTGTCGTTCCCAATGGTGATCCGGCCGCCCTGCTCCAGGCCACGGCGGCACTGACGCTGATGGTGGGCGCCATCCTGATCGTGGCCGCGATTCTGCGCCTCGGGTTCGTCGCCAACTTCATCTCCGAGCCCGTGCTGATCGGATTCAAGGCCGGCATCGGCGTCGTGATCATCGTCGATCAGCTGCCCAAGATCCTCGGCGTCCACTTCGAGAAGGGCTCCTTCCTTCACAACGTCGAGGCCATCGGTCTGAATCTGCCCCACACGTCGCTCGCAACGCTAGCAACAGGCATCCTGACCATTGCCGGACTCGTGGTCATCGAGAAACTGCGGCCCCGCTGGCCCGCGCCCCTCATGATCGTCGCGGCCGCCATTGCGGCGGTCAGCCTGTTCGCGCTCCAGAGCTACGGCGTGTCGCTCGTCGGACCGATCCCGGCGGGTGTCCCGGCCTTCACCGTGCCCGACCTTCACCTCGCTCAGCAGCTGTGGCCCGGCGCGCTCGGTATCGCGCTCATGAGCTTCACCGAATCGGTCGCCGCCGCGCGCGCGTTCATCAAGAGCGACGAGCCGCCGTTGCGACCCAATGCCGAGCTTTTTGCCACCGGCTTGGCGAATGCCCGTCGGCGCGTTCATGGGTGCGATGCCGGGCGGCGGCGGCACGAGCCAGACCGCGGTCAATCGCCTGACCGGCGCCCACACGCAGCTCGCGGGCAGCGTGACCGCGCTGATGTCATTGCTCGCGATGCTGTTCCTGTCGCCGCTGATCGCGCTGATGCCGAATGCCGTGCTGGCCGCCATCGTCATCGTCTACTCCATCGGCCTCATCAAGCCGGCTGACTTCCGCCACATCCTGAGCATCCGGCGCACCGAATTCATCTGGGCGGTGGCTGCTTTCCTCTGCGTGATGCTGGTCGGTACCCTGCAGGGGATCTTGGTGGCGATTATCGTGTCGGTCGTCGCGCTGGCGCAGCAGACCGCGAATCCGCCCGTCCATGTGCTCGGCCGCAGGCCGGGGACGAACGTCTTTCGGCCGCGCTCGCCCGAGCATCCGCAGGATGAATCGTTCCCGGGCCTGCTGCTCCTGCGCACCGAAGGGCGGCTGTTCTTCCTCAACGCCGAGCGCGTCGCCGAAAAGATGCGCGCTCTGGTGGCCGAAACGCAGCCCACAGTCGTAGTGCTCGACCTGAGCGGTGTGTTCGACATCGAATACTCGGCGCTCAGGATGCTCACGGCGGCCGACCGGCGCAGCCGTGAGGGTGGCGCCGAGCTTTGGCTCGCGGGACTCACTCCGGATGTGTACGCACTGCTGCAACGGTCATCCTGGGGCGAGGGACGCCAGTGCCTGTTCTTCAATGTCGAGCTCGCATTGGAGCACTATCGAGCTCAGGCAACGAAGTAGAGCGGGCGGCAGTCGCGCTTCCGGCCGAGATCTCGAGACTTCCGTCGACGACCCGTCGCTTGCGGAAGATCCCCCGGCCCCTGACCACGTGGCGGCGCAGTCGGGCGACGCCTACGCCGGCTGCACGTCGACGCTGTAGAGCGTCTTGCCGGTCAGGTCGCGGAGCGAGACGGTCAGGGCCTCGGTGGCGCCGTCGATCCGGGCCAGGCCGAAGTACTGCATGCCCTCGGTCGGCGGCCGGTTCTGCTTCATGCCAGCCGGCAACGACACGTACTTCACGTCGGGGCCGAAGCTGCGATCGATCTCACCCGGGCCGAACGTGCCCGCGTTGATGGGGCCGGCAACGAACTCCCAGAACGGCGTGAAGTCGGTGAACTGGGCCCTGGCCGGATCGTAGTAGGTCGCCGACGCGTAGTGCACGTCGGCGGTCACCCACACCACGTTCTTGATCGCGTGCTGCTTGATGAAGCCGAAGAGGCTCGCC
>JBKPCO010000049.1:0-18267 GCA_046727415.1 Candidatus Methylomirabilota bacterium | reverse complement strand
GGCAGCGTGGCCCAGCGCACGCGACAGCTCAGGTTCGGCCCGTGCGTCTACGTGCTGCCGCTCCACCATCCGCTGCGGCTGATCGAGGAGATCAGCATGCTCGACAACCTGAGCGACGGGCGCCTCGAGATCGGCGTCGGTCGCGGCGGCGTCCTGGAGGCCTACTTCTGGGGTCAAGAGGCTGACTCCGAGACCAACTACGAGCGTTATCGCGAGACGCTCGCGATCATCCGCGAGGGGCTGAGCCACGACAAGCTCACCTACTCCGGGCGATTCCACAACTTCGAGGACCTGCCGATGTACCTGCGGCCGCTGCAGAAGCCGTATCCGCCGCTCTGGTACATGCGCAATCCGGTCACCGCCGCCATGGAGGGGATGCACACCATCATCGTCGGCTCGCTCGACGGGCTGCAGGTGGCGGTGCCGCGCTATCGCGCCGCGTGGGAAGAGCACCAGGGCTCTGGAACGCGGACCGTGCAGGGCCAGAAGCCGATGATCGGCCTGGTCGTGCACCTGGTCATTGCCGACACTGACGAAGAAGCGCTCGAGGCCGCCAGGCCCGCGTGGGAGAAGTACCGCTGGAATCTCGCGGCGCCCCGCCGGCTCGAGGCGGAGAAGCGTAATCTCACGCAGTTCATGAAGACCAAGGACGGCTCGTTCGGCTTCGTGGGCGACCGCCCGGCCGGTCTCCCGGCGCGCGAGACACGTCGCGACATCGACGCCGAGCTCGAGCGCTTCGATCAGCAGAAGTCACGGCCGCACCCCAACCGGCTCGGTGGCGTCGCGCTGGCCGGCTCGCCGCGCGCGGTGGTGGAGTACATGAACGAGTACCTCACGACCGGCGCGAACTATTTCGTCTGCTCCTTCCAGTGGGGCGATCTGAGCCACGCGCAGGCGATGCGCTCGATCGAGCTCTTTGCGACCGAGGTCATGCCGAAGTACCGGACGCCGGCGGCCGAGCCGGCGAAGCGCTAGGGCCGGCGCGGGTCAGAGTCGCCGGAGCGCCGTGTCGGTCGCCGGGTCGGCGGCGAAAAAGCACTCGATCCTGAGCTCGTGCAGCGTGATGTCGTACGGCGTGCCGAGACTGGCCAGCAGCGTGAAGAAGCTGAAGCGCACGTCGGCTTTCTTCAGCTCGATCGCGAGGAACGGCGCGGTCGAGGCGTCCAGATCGAGCGTCTGCCACTGACGCGGCACGTCGGGATAGGCCAGGAGCTCGTCGAGCAGCTGCTTGGTCTCGGCGTCGCCCGTGCGCAGGAAATCGCGATGGAGCCACTGGATGAAGGCCGCCGCGGTCGCATCCCAGTTGACGATGTAGGGCCGCAACCCCTGCGGGTGATAGGACAGGCGCATGGCGTTCGCGGGGCCGAGCGCGGCGGCGGCCGCGGGGTCGAGGAAGAGTCCCATCACCCGGCCCATCGCATCGTTCGTCATCAGGATGTTCCAGTGCCGGTCGAGCACCATCGCGGGACACGGCTCCTGCTGTCGAAGCATGAAGCCGAGCGCCTGCTTCACCTGCGCCATCTCGGGCGCATCCAGCCCGGTCTCGCGATAGACCGGCGCGAAGCCGGCCGCGGTGAGCAGCTCGTTGCGGCCGCGCAGCGGCACCTCCAGCACGCGCGACAGCAGCAGGACCATCTCGCGGCTCGGCTGCGCGCGGCCCGATTCGAGGAAGCTCAGGTGGCGCGTCGAGATCTCCGCTTCCAGAGCCAGGCCGAGCTGGCTCATCCGCCGCCGCTCGCGCCATTGCTTCACGAGCCGGCCGACCGCACTCGGCCTGGCCTCACGGGCCCCTCGACGCGCCCCCCGAGCTTTCACGACCGACACAATACCCGAACGTCGACCGCCACCCAATTACCTCGGAGGTAATGCGCGCATTCACGCTGGCCGCGGCATCTGCCTGACGCCGACGAACTGCAGCACAGCGAAGATCAGCACGACGGCGGCGACCAGCGCCACGAGACCGATACCGATCGGGCTCAGGACGCCGACCTCGATGACGGCGACGCTGCCGACGACCCAGCCGAGATCCAGAACGATCGCCGCCCACGCGGCGGCGTCCGGGATGGGGCGCCGCCGGGCGGTCCAGAAGAGCCCCGCGGCGTACAGCACGAGACCTCCACCCATCACGGCGAGAAGTGCGGGCGCCGGGACACCCAGAACCTCCGCGAGCGCGCCGGGAGCCGCCAAAAGCGCGAGGCCACAGAGAACCGTCGAGACTCCGTTGATCACGAGCGTCGAGCGAAGCAGCATGGTCGCACCTCCATGCGGCCACGATGCGACCGCGACCGCGCGAGTCGCAATTACCCCGGAGGTAATTGTCATCGGCACGCGCGCGAAGGATGATGCGAAGCGGAGGGAGATCATGGACAAGGGCGCCGCCATCAACAAGAGCCTGAAGGGAACGCTGGGGGACCTGCTGGGACTGCGCTTCGTCGAGACGGCGCCCGAGCGCGTCGTGGCCGAGCTGACGATCCGGGACGAGCTGCGCACGGTCGGCGGCGCGCTGCACGGCGGCACACTGATGGCGCTGGCTGACACGGTGGGCGCGGCGGCGACCGTGCTCAACCTGCCGCCGGGCGCCGGCACGACCACGCTCGAGTCGAAGACCAATTTCTTCGCGGCCGGGCGCGCCGGCGTCGTTCGGGCCGAGGCGACGGCGCTTCATCGCGGCAGGCGGACGATGGTCTGGCAGACGCGGGTCGTGGACGAATCGGGCCGGCTGCTCTCGATGACGATCCAGACCCAGATGGTCCTGGGCCCCGCCGTCTGAATCTAGTCCTGTTTGTCCACGTCCGGTTTCGGCGGGCGAATCAGCGAGTCGATCGCCTTGTTGAGCGGCGTGTAGGTCGACGAGGTCCGGCCTCGCAGGAAGTCGGCGACGGTGCTCCCGAGAGCGACCCGCGCCGCGTCCTCGAGGTAGACGGGATCCTGCAGGACCGCCTCGCCCGACAGAATGGCCTCGGCGCTCGAGGACCAGACCGGCTCGCCGGTGTGCGTGTCCCATAGCTGGAGCGAGAGCCGGAGCATGCTCGAGCGCGTCTGCACGATGCGAAGATCCCAGGGCGTCCACCGATTGGTCATCGTCTGAGTGAATGCGCCGAGGCGCGGCTGAAAAGCGTAGCGCGCCCCGGCGGCCTCGCCGAGCTTTCGGAGCGTCGCCGCCTCGAGGATGTTGGTTTGCTCGTAGTCCGTCCGCATCCGGGCGTACTCCTGCGCCAGTCCCCCCTTGTTGATCCGGCTCGCCGTCTCCTGCGGCGAGACGACCTTGAAGTCGGGCGCGACGGTCTTGAGGACGTCGGCCAGATAGCCGGCGAGACCGAGCTCGTTGCCGCGCAGGCCGCCGGGCGCGTGGGCCTCGAAGATGGCGACAGGCTCCCGCACGAGCTCCCACGGACTGAACGATCCGGCCGTCGGCGTCGAGCTGGTACGGACCGTCCAGCCGTAGACCGCCGGAGAGCATGCGGCCAGCGAAGCGACCAGAAGGACGAGGCCCGCGAGCCGCAATTTGGAGCGTCCGAAGAGCCCCGACGACCCCTTACCGGGCGACCGGGACACCCGCCGACCGGGCGAGCGTCTCCGCCGCCTGTGTCTCAACCGCCGTGTCCTTGAAGAAGTCCGGGTTCACCTCGCCCCAGAAGCGCACGGCGTTGGCGAACATGAAGTCGCGGAAGTCCTCCGAGGTGATCAGCTCGTGCTCGACCAGCTCGTAGGCCTCGGGCACCACGTCGGTCATGTCCGGCACGTCGAAGTGGCCGATGTCGGAGCTGAAGATCGCGTTGAGGCGCGCGCCCAGCGGGTTGCCGCGGCGGAACGCCCAGGCATTCACCGGATCGTCGGCCTCGCAGCCGAAGTAGAAGCGCGGGACGAAGAGATCGCGGATGTCGCTCTTGCTGCCGATCTTGCACCGGAAGTAGTCATCGAGATCCTCGAGGCCGCCGGTGAGCGTCGAATTGGAGTCGCCCTCGAGCCCCTCGCCTCGCCGTACCGCGTCGATGACCGCCGGGCGGCCATACTTCTGGGCGAACTCGAGCAGCGCCCCGCGATCGAGCTTGCTCGGGTTCGTCGACTCGATGGCCTGCCGGTTGCGCTTCTCCCAGTGGCCGATGAGATCGGCGTAGAGCATGCACGCCCAGCCCACGCCGCCTTCGAGGAACGCGAAGTTGAGGGCCGGGAACCGGCGCGTCACCCCGCCGAAGAAGAGCGCCTTGGCCACGGCGTGGCCGGCCGAGGCGAAGTGGCCGATATGGTTGTAGCAGAAGTTCGACGGCGAGTTCCGCAGCAGGATCGAGCGGGCGCCGTTGTGGAAGCTCGGCGCGACGCGGAGCTCGAGGCACTTCTTCCACACCGGATCGTAGTCGTGCTCGCTGTCGATGCCGATCACGTCGTACCACTCGGCGAAGCGGGCGGCGTCCGGCTGCTCCTCGGCGACAGCCGCGATGCGGCGGCGCATGAGTCCGCCCAGCATCATCACCTTGTAGCCGAGCTGGTTGGCGGCGAACTCTATTTCCTCGATGGCTTCCTCGGGCGTGTACATCGGGATGACCGCCGCCGGGATGACGCGATCGCCGAGCCCGCGGAACTGGTCGGCGGTGAAGACGTTGTAGGCCCGGCAGATGGCGCGGCGCAGCCGGTGGTCCGGCATGCGATGGAAGCCGAGCCCGTTGGTCGGGTAGACGACGCAGAAGTCGATGCCGAGGTCGTCGAGGCGCTCGTACATGAGGCGTGGCAGCATCGCGGTGGCGCGATCGAGCACGTTCTCGGAGGGCGAGGACCAGAAGGCCTCCATGCCGACGCGCCGGCGCCGGCGCTCGGCCAACGACATGCGGAGCGAATTGGGGACGCGATCGGTGGCAACGGCCAGGGCCTCGACGGCCGCCTCGCCGCCGATGCGGCGAAACTCCTCGCGCATGACCGGCAGGTATTCGATCCAGTGACCGTCCGCGTCGATGATCGGGTGGTCGAGGCGAGAGCGAACCTTCCGGGCCTCAGTCGAGCCGTTCGTCGACATCGCCACACCCCCAGGCCGAGCTGTTTGGTGGGATGATACACAACCTTCCGGCCGCGCGTCACCGGCATTACTTCTGGGGTAATTGCGTCAGCGCGCGGTTGTGCCGAGGATGCGCGTGGGAGGATCGCCATGCTGCAGATCGCGTTCGCCGGGACGTTCTCGTCCACTCTCGAGCCGTCGGTGCGCGCGCGCCTCGAGGTGCCGTGCGCTGTCATCGTCGCCGACGAGACCGGGATCGTCTCGCGCCTGTCCGACGTCGACGTGCTGGTCAGCCTCGTCTTCTCGCGAGAGATGGGCGCGGCTGCGAGGCGGCTGAAGCTCGTGCAGGTCCCGGGCGCAGGCCTCGATCGCATCGACCGGTCGGCGCTACCCGTGGGCGCGTCCCTCGCGAACGTCTACGGTCACGAGGTCGGCATTGCTGAATACGTCGTCGGAGCCATGCTCGCGCTGACGCGGAGCCTCGGCCGCCTCGACGCGGCGTTACGGCGCGGAGTCTGGGAAAGCCAGTGGAGTGTGGGCGCGAGTCCGCCGCCGCCGTGGCCCGAGTTGGCGGGGAAGACGCTCGGCATCCTCGGCTATGGGCGGATCGGCCAGGCGCTGGCCCGACGCGCCCGCGCCTTCGACATGAAGATTTGCGCGATCCGGCGCGACGCGACGCGCTCGAGTCAGGAAGGGCTCTCGTTCCTGGGCGGGCCCGCAGATCTCGACGAGGTCCTGCGACGCGCGGACTATCTGGCCGTCACGCTCTCGCTCAACGACGAGACGCGCGGTCTCCTGGGCGCGCGCGAGCTCGCGCTCATGAAGCCCACGGCCGTTCTGGTCAACGTGGCGCGCGCGGAGATCGTCGACGAGGACGCGCTCTACCAGGCACTGGTGGAGCGGCGGCTTGCCGGTGCCGCGCTCGACGTGTGGTATCGCTATCCGAAAGAGGCGGGCCCCACGCTGCCCGCCCGCCGACCGCTCTACGAGCTTTCCAACGTGCTGATGACGCCGCACGTGTCGGGGTGGACCGAGGGCATGCTCGAGGCCCGTGCGACGCTCATCGCCGAGAACATCCAGCGGACCGCGCGAGGGGAGCCCCCGCTGAACCTGATTCACTGACCGGATTGCCGCTCAGGATCCCGTTCTTCTACGGCTGGCTCATCGTCGCCGTGGGCTTCGTCACCATGGCGATCGGCGTCAGCGCGCGCACGGCGTTCTCGCTTCTGTTCCCGCCGATCCTGGACGAGTTCGGCTGGGAGCGAGGCGTGACGGCCGGCGTGTTCTCCTTCGGTTTCTTCGTCTCGGCACTGCTCAGCCCGCTCGTCGGGCGGCTGATGGATCGCCGAGGGCCGCGCGTCGTGATCGAGATGGGCGTGATCGTGATGGCGGCGGGGCTCATGCTCGCCCCCTTCGCGCGCAGGCCGTGGCATCTCTACGCGACGCTCGGCGCGCTCGTGGGCGGCGGTGGGAACTGCCTCGGGTACACGGGCCAGTCGCTCTTCCTCCCGAACTGGTTCGTGCGCCGTCGTGGCCTGGCCGCGAGCCTCACCTTCTCCGGCGTCGGCGTGGGCTCGATCGTGCTGCTGCCCTGGCTGCAGTCGCTCATCGCGCAGGCCGGCTGGCGCACCGCATGCTGGACGCTGGGCCTCCTGGTGCTCGGGGTGCTCGTGCCGCTGAATCTTCTGCTGAAGCGAAGCCCGGCGGACCTCGGGCTCGAGCCCGACGGCGACGGGACATCACCCCGCGTGGCGACCTCCGAGCGGCTGAAAGTGGTGGACCCAGCGTGGGTGGCCGTCGACTGGACGCTCGCCCGGGCGCTCCGGATGGCCCGTTTCTGGTGGATCGCCGTCGGGTACTTCTTCGGGCTCTTCGCCTGGTATGCCGTGCAGGTCCATCAGACGAAATATCTCGTCGAGATCGGATTCAGCCCGACCCACGCGGCGTGGGCGCTGGGATTCGTGAGCCTGGTCGCCGTGCCCGGGCAAATCGCGCTCGGTCACCTCTCGGATCGGATCGGCCGCGAATGGGTATGGACCATCGGCAGCCTCGGCTTCGTGCTCTGCCTCGCCGCGCTGCTCGCCCTTCGCCACGAACCGACGGAGCCGCTACTCTGGTTCATGGTCATTGCGCAGGGCATGCTCGGCTACAGCCTCACGTCCGTGATCGGCGCCATTCCCGCGGAGATCTTCGCCGGCCGTCACTACGGAACCGTCTTTGGCACGGTGATGCTCGCGGCCATTGCGGGTGGTGCGGCCGGGCCCTGGGCGACCGGCGCCCTCTACGACGTCACCGGCAGCTACACGCCGGCCTTCTCGATCGCCATCGCGGGCTCGGCGCTGTCGGCGCTGGCGATCTGGCTCGCGGCGCCGCGTAAGGTGCGCGCGGTCACCGGCTGAGGCGCATGGCCCGGGCGTCCTCGTCGGCGATGGCGACGATGCGCGTGAGGGTGCGGCGCCCGAGCCGAGTGAACTACTTCCCGGACACTTTCACTGCGGACAGGCGCTCGATCACCGTCATGATGACGCTTGTGTCCTGCTCGCCGAGGCCCGCCGCGAGCGCCGCCTGCTGGTAGCGCTGAGCCACGTTCGCGAAGCTGACCGGAACGTGCAGCTCCTTGGCGATCGTGTTGAACGTGTCCAGGTCCTTGTTCATGAGCGCCACCTTGAAGCCGGGCTCGAAGTCGCGCGGGATCAGCGCCTTCGGGATGCGCTCGAGCGCCTTGCTGCCGCCGCTGCTCGCCTTCACGACCTCGTAGATCACCATCGGGTCGAGCCCGGCCTTCACGCCGAGGGCGAGGCCTTCCATCATGGCGCACGAGTTCACGGACGCCATCATGTTGTTGATCGCCTTCACCGTGTTGCCGGCGCCGACCGGGCCTACGTGAAAGATGTTCGGGCCGATGGCGCGCAGCACCGGCGTGGCGCGCTGCAGAGGCTCGGCGTCGCCGCCGACCATGATGGCCAGAGTCGCCGCGCGAGCGCCGCTGACGCCGCCGCTCACCGGCGCTTCCAGGAACGACACGCCGCGAGACTTGGCGCGAGGCTCGATCTTGCGCGGTGTCGAGGGCAGCACGCTGCTGAGGTCGATGAGGATCGTTCCCGGCTTGGCGCGGTCGACGAGCCCGCCCGGCTCGAGATAGACCGCCTCGACGTCGGGCGACGCCGGCAGCGAGGTGAACACGATCTCCGAATTCTCGACGACCTCGCGCGGCGAGCCGGCCCGCTTGGCGCCGGCCTGGATGAGGTTCTCCATCGCCTTGGGGTTCATGTCGAAGACGATCATGGGGTTCGACGCCTTCAGCACGTTGTACGCCATCGGGTTGCCCATGTTTCCGACACCGATGAATCCGACGTTGGCCATTGGTCTCTCCTTATCTGTTCATAGCTGCGCCTCGGCCGGCGGGGCCCCAGCCCCGCGACGGCCTGCAGCGCACACTGCGGCGCGCGGTATCAGCGCGTGTTGACGATCTTGTCCCACATCTCCGCGTACTGCTGCCGATACTGCGGCCAGATCTTCTCCTCGGCCATCTTGCGGAACGAGGCCACGTCGGCCTGGTTCACCTTCATGCCCTTGGGCTCGAGGATCTCCTTGGCCTTCTGGAAGTTGTCGACCGACTCGGTCAGCTCGCGAATCTTCGCCTGCGCCTCGCGCCCGACGTCGGCGAAGAGCTTCTGCTGCTCGGGAGTGAGACCGCGCCAGATGTCGAGGTTCATCGTGAGCACCGTGGGGCCGTAGTTGTGATAGGTCATCGACGCGTACTTGGCGACCTCGTAGGCCTTGAGCGCGTTGATGTTCACGATCGGCAAGTCGGCACCGTCAATGACGCCCTGCTGCGCGGCCGGGATGACCTCGCCCCAGGGCATCGGTACCGCGCTGGCCCCGAGCCCGTTCACGGTGTCGGCGAAGACTCGGCCCTGCTGCACGCGCATCTTGAGCCCCTTGAGGTCGGCCGGTGTGTTGATGGGCCGCCGGTTGTTCCAGAAGTGCCGGAACCCGTAGTCGTAGAAGAAGAGGACCTTCAGCTTGTACTTCTTCTGGAAGATCTCGTCGAGGTTCCGGCCGATCTCGCCGTTGAACATGGCGTAGGCGTGGTTGTAATCGCGGACGAGGAAGGGCGTGAGGAACACGCACATCTCCGGGAAGACCGTGCAGGCGGCTCCGCCCGGGTTGGCGATGGCCACGTTGCCCGACTTCACGGCGTCCATGACCTCGAGCTCCTTTGTGATCAGCGTGGCGCCGTGGAAGACGACGTTCAGGCTGCCGGCCGAGCGCTTGGTCAGCTCCTCGCTCATCCACTTGAAGGCGACCGCGCTCGACTCCGGCGGGGCCGTGATGTGGGGAAAGTCGAGCTTCTTCACCCCGGCCTTGGCCTGGCCCGAGGCGGGGCGATGCCCGCCCGGGAGCGCCACCGCCACCACCAACAGCACCGTCGCTGCCGCACCGAAGAGTCTTCCGCGCATGGGCCTTCCCCCCGTCCTGAGTGGCCTTGACTTCGAGAGCGGGGCAACTTTACCATCCGCGCGCCATGCGCGCGCGACTGTCGTGGATCGGCGCCATCCCGCACGTCGTGATCACGCTGCTCATGATTGTCGTCATCGTCGACATGCTCGTGGGCGTCTTCCTGCGCTACGTCATGACCTGGGTCTCGGCGACGTTCGACCTGCCGACCATCCGCTTCTTCTGGGTCGAGGAGGTCGGCGAGTGGTCGCTGGCCTGGCTCACCTTCATCGGCGCGGCCGTGGGCGTGCGACGGGGAATCCACTTCGCCGTGCACCTGGTCATCGACCGGTTCCCGCCGGCGCTGCGCACCGCGGTACTGGCCGGCCAGTGTCTGCTGGTCGTCGCGTTCGGCCTTCTGGTGGCCTGGTTCGGTTGGCAGGTCGCCGATCTGAATAGCCAGTCCTTCTCGCCGGCGCTGGTGCTGAATCTCTGGTGGCTCTATCTCTCGTCGGTCGTCGGCGGCATCCTGATGGCCGTCTACGGGCTCCTGTCTCTCGGCGACGTCCTGGGCGGCCGGGGGCACTGGGGCGGCGCGGCGGGCGGTACCGCCTAATCGTGGTCGCCTCCGTCGTCGTCACGTTCGTCGTCCTGGTTGCGCTGTCGACGCCCATCGTGTTCGCGCTGGGGTTCTCCGGCCTGGTCGGTCTCGTTCTCGGGAACTTCTCGCTCCAGAAGCTTCCGTCGGCGCTGGTTGCCGGCTCGCAGAGCTGGGTGCTGCTGGCCGTCCCGACGTTCGTCTTCGCCGGGAGCCTCATGGAGCGCTGCGGGATGTCCTATGCGCTGGTCGACCTCGCGCGCGGCCTGGTCGGCTGGGTTCGCGGCGGGCTCGGCATGTCGGTCGTCCTCGCCGAATACTTCTTCTCGGGCATCTCCGGCTCCACGATCGCCGACGTGTCGGCCATCGGTTCGATGCTGACGCCGCCGATGCTGCGCGCCGGGTACAAGCCGGAGCACGCCGCTTCGCTGGTGGCGTCGGCGACGGCGATGGGCATCCTCGTGCCCCCTGCCATCTTCATGATCGTGCTCGGCCAGATCATGGACACGTCGGTCGTGGCCATCTTCCTCGGCGGCTTCATTCCCGCGGCGGTCACCGCGGTGTGCCTGATGAGCATCATCTTCGTGCAGGCGCACCGGCTCGGCTGGCCCAAGGACGAACGCCCGACATGGGCGAGGCTGGGCGCGGCCGGGCGCGCTTCGCTGGTGCCGCTCGTGGTGCCGGTGGTGATCGTGCTCGGCTTCTTCTTCGGTGTCTTCACGGCGACCGAGGCCGGCGCGCTGGTGGCCGCCTACGCGATGGCCGCCGCGCTGTTCTACTACCGCAACGTGACGCTGCGGGAGATGTGGGGGCTCCTCCACGAGACCGCGCTTCTCACGGCCGCCGTCATCTTCCTCCTCGCCGTGGCCAGCATCTACCAGTTCCTGATGGGCATGCTCGGAGTGCCGGCCATGCTCGGCGAGGTGCTGCGACCGCTCGAGTCGACGCCCTGGCTGTTCCTGCTGGCCGTGTCCGTCCTCGTGATGCTCTTCGGCATGGTGCTGGAGGGACTGCCGGCCGCGGTCGTGCTGATCCCGGTGGTGTTCCCGATCTCGAAACAGATCGGGATCCACCCCGTGCACTTCGCCACCGTGCTCACCGCCGCTGTCGGCATCGGGCTCTTCCTGCCGCCGATCGGCGTCGGATTGCTCATGGCCCTGCGCTTCGCCGACATCTCGGTGGGCCGCCACTTCCGGGCGTACTGGCCCTACCTGCTGTCGCTCTTCATCGGTCTCCTGATCCTCATCATCTTCCCGGAGCTGACGCTCTTCCTGCCGCGACGCGCCGGTCTCGTTCGCTGATCGCGCGAGGAGGTCCCACGTGCTCTACATGATCATCGAACGCTTCAAGAATCGTGACCCGGTGCCGGTGTACCGGCGCTTTCGCGACAAGGGCCGGATGGCGCCGGAAGGCCTCGCGTACGTCTCGAGCTGGGTCACGGAGGACATGGACCGCTGCTATCAGGTGATGGAATGCGTCGACCGCCGCATTCTCGAAGAGTGGATGACCCGCTGGAGCGACGTGACGGATTTCGAGGTGATTCCGGTCGTCACCTCGGCGCAGGCGGTCGAGCGGATCGCTCCCCGACTGTAGGGCGCCGGGGCCGGCGGCGCCGCGCGTCGCGAGCGCTTGCACCGGCGCCGGGCGCCGCGCTAAGGTCGGGCCCCGGAGGACGGCATGGCGGCTGACAACATTTTCCGGATGGGCCTGGGGCGAGCGGGGGCGAACTTCGCGCCGCTGACGCCGCTCGGGTTCCTTCCGCGCTCGGCGTCGATCTATCCCGACCGGGTGGCGATGATCCACGGCGGCCGGCGCATCAGCTACCGCGAGTTCGACGCGCGGGCGCGCCGGCTGGCCTCAGCCCTCGCGCGGCGCGGGATCGGGCCGGGCGACACCGTGTCAGCAGTCCTTCCGAACGTGCCGGCGATGCTCGAGGCCCACTTCGGCGTGCCGATGATCGGGGCCGTGCTCAACACCATCAACACGCGGCTCGACGCGCGAACGATCGCCTACATCCTCGAGCACGGTGAGGCGAAGGTGCTCCTGACCGACCGCGAGTACGCGGCCACGGTCGGGCCCGCGCTCGAGAGACTCGCACGCAAGCCGCTGGTGATCGAGGTGGACGACGCGCTCTACCAGGGGCCGGGGGATCGGCTCGGCGAGATCGAGTACGAGGCGTTCCTGGTGACCGGATCGGACGATTTCGCCTGGACGCCGCCCGCCGACGAGAGTGCGCCGATCACGCTCAACTACACGTCGGGCACCACCGGCAACCCCAAGGGCGTCGTCTACCATCACCGCGGCGCGTTCCTGGAATCGGTCGGCAACATCATGATGTGGCCCTTGCCGCCGCGCGCGGTCTATCTGTGGACTCTGCCGATGTTCCACTGCAACGGCTGGTGCTACACGTGGGCGGTGACGGCGATGGCCGGCACGCACGTGTGCCTGCGCCGCGTCGATCCACCGTTGGTGTTCCAGCTGATCGCGCGCGAGCGCGTCACCCACATGTGCGGCGCGCCGACCGTGCTGACGCTTTTGATCCAGACTCCGCCCGCTCAGCGGACGGCGTTTCCGCAGGTGGTCGAGCTCGAGACCGGCGGCTCCTCCCCTCCGGCCAAGGTCATCCGCGCCATGAGCGAGATGGGCTTCAACGTGACCCACCTCTACGGCCTGACCGAGGTGCACGGCCCCTCGACGCTCTGCGCACCGCAGGAGGCGTGGGAGGCGCTCGAGCTCGGCGACCGGGCCGAGAAGCTGGCGCGCCAGGGCGTGCGCTATCCGACGCTCGACGGCCAGATGGTGGCCGATCCGAAGACGCTTCGCCCGGTTCCGGCCGACGGGCGCACGCTCGGCGAGGTCCTGCTGCGCGGCAATACCGTGATGCTCGGCTATTTGAAGGACAGGGCGGCCACGGATGCCGCGTTCGACGGCGGGTGGTTCCACACTGGCGATCTCGCTGTGCAGCATCCCGATGGCTACATGGAAATCAAGGACCGGGCCAAGGACATCATCATCTCGGGCGGCGAGAACATCTCCTCGATCGACGTCGAGATAGCCCTGAATCGCCATCCGGCCGTGCTCATGTCGGCCGTCGTCGCCCGACCCGACGAGAAGTGGGGCGAGACGCCCTGCGCGTTTGTCCAGCTTCGCCCGGACGCCACGGCCACCGAGGAGGAGCTGATACGCTTCTGCCGGGACAACCTGCCGCACTTCGCGATCCCCAAGACGGTCGTGTTCGGCGCGCTGCCGACCACGTCGACTGGTAAGGTCCAGAAATACACCCTGCGCGAGCGGGCGCGGGCGCTATGAGCCTCGAGTTCTTCCGCCCGCCGCTCGAGTATCCGCGGATCCCGTACGATCAGATGCTCTCGCACGGTGCCGCTCGCCATCCCGAGAACGTGGCGGTCGTTTTCCGCGACGTGAGCCTGACGTACCGCGAGCTGGAGGCCCTCACCAATCGCTTCGCGCACGCGCTCGCGGCGCTCGGCGTGTCGCGGGGCGATCGCGTCTGCCTGCTCACGCCCAATTGCCCGGAGTACATCATCGCGTTCTACGCGATCGCCCGCGTCGGCGCGATCGCCAGCCCGATGAATCCCTCGTACCGGGAGCGCGAGATCGAGTATCAGCTGAACGACACCGAGGCGGTGGCGATCGTCGCGCACGCGAGCCTGGTGCCGCTGGTGGAGGCCGTTCGCGCGCGCACCCCGGGGCTGCGCCACGTCATCGCCGTGGGGCCGGGTCAGGCGCCGTCGGCCGGCGTCCGGAGCTTCATCGAGCTGGTCGCGAACCAGCCGGCTGCGCCGCCGGCGCCGGTAGAGATCGGCGAGAACGAGCTGGTGGCGCTGCCCTACTCGAGCGGGACGACCGGGCTTCCGAAGGGCGTGATGATCACCCACAAGAACTTGGTGATCAACAACATCCAGTTCGTCGCCTGTATGCGCATGCGCGAGACCGACCGTCTGATGCTGTTCCTGCCCTTCTATCACATCTACGGCACGATGCTGATGGGCGCGGCGGTCTATGCGGGAGCGACTTCCGTGATCATGGAGCGGTTCGAGCCGGTCGAGTGCTTGGAGCTCGTGCAGCGGCATCGCGTCACGCTCTTCTTCGTGGTGCCGCCCGTGCTGCTGATGCTCTCGAACTGGCCGGACCTGACGAAGTACGATCTCTCGAGCCTGCGTCTGACGATGGTGGGCGCGGCTCCACTCGCACCCGAGCTCTCCCGTCGCTTCCGGCAGCAGAGCGGTGTCCCGGTCATTCAGGGGTACGGCATGACCGAGGCGTCGCCGCTCACGCACGTGAACCCCGTCCACGACGAGCGCCTGAATGTCGTCGACTCCGCAGGCCTCCTGGCTCACGACACCGCCCACAAGGTAGTCGACATCGAGACCGGCGAGCGGATCCTCGCACCGGGCGAGGTCGGGGAGATCTGTATTCGCGGGCCGCAGATCATGCAGGGCTACTGGAGGGCTCCGGAGGCGACGGCGGAGGCCCTGCGCGACGGCTGGTATTACAGCGGCGACATCGGCTACGTCGACGAGCGCGGCTATCTCTACATCCGCGACCGCAAGAAGGAGATGATCAAGTTCAAGGGATTCGGCATCGCGCCCGCCGAGATCGAGTCGCTCCTAGTCGAGCACCCGGCGATCGCCGACGCGGCGGTGATCGGCAAGCCACATCCGGAGGCGGGCGAGATCCCCAAGGCGTTCGTCGTTCGGAAGAAGGGGCAGGAGCTGACGGCCGGCGACGTCGTCGCCTTCGTCAAGGGCCGCCTCGCGAACTACAAGATTCCCGGCGAGGTCGAGTTCGTCGACTCGATCCCCAAGACACCCTCCGGCAAGATCCTCCGCCGCGTGCTCAAGGAGCAGGAGCTCGCCAGGGGCTGACGCGCTCCGCTCATTCCGGGCGCATGGTGTAGGTCCAGCACTCGCCCTCGAGCAGAACCGTCCCGTCCTGGTTCTTGATCGTCGCGCGGAGCTGGCACACCGGCTTGTCGGGCTTCAACGAGAGCACCTCGACCTCGGCGGTCAGCGTGTCTCCGAGATAGGTCGGCGCGAGATATTTGAGCGACTGGCTCATGAAGACCGTGCCCGGCCCCGGCAGGTCCATCGCGACGAGCGCGTTGAGCATCCCGCTGGTGATTCCGCCCTGCGCGACCAGCCGCTTGAACCGCGTGCGCCCGGCGAAACTCGCGTCGAAGTGGAGCGGATTGCGGTCGCCGGTGATCTCGGCGTAGAGCTCCACGTCCTTCGCCGTGACGGTCTTGGTGCGCCGGGCGTGCTGGCCCACGGAGAGACCCAGCGGGCCGATGCGCTCGGTCGGCCCCGTCATGACACCGCCGGCAGGAGCGGGCAGCCGGCCGGCATCGCCGCCTTCTTCTTCTCGATGATCTGGCCCGCGTATTTCTCGAGATAGTGCGTGATGGTCTCGACCCGGATCTTCACCGACCCGGCGGGCTTGGTGGAGTCGAGGTCCTGGAACGAGAAGAAGAGCGTGCCGGAGCGCTCGACGATCTGCTGCACGGGCGTGTAGGTCGGCTGGTCCATGCCGCACTCGTAGGACGACATCCGGACGACGCACGCGACCCAGGGGATGCGCGCCGCGACCTTGGCGCCCCAGAGGATCTCGTTCGTGTTGGAGCTGTAGGACGACGGCCACACGTCGCGGATGTCGAACGGCGATTTGATGTGGCCGGCGCGGATGTCCTCGCCGAACGCCCAGTCCATCAGGTCGGCGTCGATCGGGAAGTATTGCATCCAGAGGATCGGATAGCCGTACGCCTGCAAGTCCACCTCGATCTCGTGGCCGATCCCCGGATCCATATGGTACGGCCGCGCGATCACCATCAGGCACGCACGGTTCTCGCGGGCGCACCACTCGAGCACCTCGCGCGACTTCTTCCGCAGACGCTCGCTGAACTCGCGCAGCGCGCGGAATCCGGCGTCGGCCGCCTTCGCTGTCTCCTCGTACGTCAGCCCGGGGATCGCGTCGCGCAGGCCGGTGAAGAGCTGCTTGGGCACGAGCAGCGGCTCGTCGAGCGAGACGAACGGGGTGGCGTACGTGATGCCGGCCTCGGCGAACGCGTCCTGCTCCTTGATGAACCCGGCCTTGATGTTCTCGGGGGCGGCCATGACCCGCGGGCACGTCAGCGTCTTGGCCACGTGGCCCGAGAGGAACGACGGCAGGTTGTAGATCATCGGCGAGAGCAGGATGTCGAGCTTCTGCTTCTGGCCGAACACCAGCTCGCCGTAGTGGCCGGAGATGCACTTGACCGGGTAGCAGCAGTCCACGGTGCCCCGGCCCTTGCCGAACTGCCGGCCCTGCTCCTCGGAGGTGTCCGAGGAGAAGACCACGTTGCGGGGGTCGACGCCGAGCGTGGTCAGGAACCCCATCCAGAACTGATGGGTGTTCCAGAGGTTCAGGACGCGCGGGATGCCGATCCGGAGCTTAGTCCGCGACGGCGGCGGGGGCGACCCGGCGGAACGCGTCCTTGCGAACCATCTCGGCAACGTTAGGGTACTCACGCTTGACCTCCTCGAGCTTGGCCTTCACCACCCTGAGCTCGTTGGCGTCCTCGACGAGCCCTTTGGGGCACGAGTTACCGCTGATGACCCGTTCCCAGCCGGGCGCCAGCGGCAGCTTGCTCCACTCGCGACCCTTGGCCCCCGGCAGCTGGACGTCGATGAACGTGCGGGTGCAGTTGATCGGGCACCACTTGCAGACGGTCGCCGGGCTGGTCGTGCTGGTGTAGGTCAGCGCCGCGATCGTGTCGAAGCCGCGGAAGTGCGTTGCCTCACCGCGTTTGCGCCAGTCGCCGGCGCAGAGCGCGGCGCCGATCGCGCCGGCCTCGCCCGAGTAGGGGTGCAGCACGACCTCGGCGTCCGGCACCTTGCCGCGGATGAAGTCGACCTGCGCCTTGACCACCGCCATGTTGCGGTGCGTGCCACCCTGCAGGATGAACTTGCGCCCGGCCGCTCGGAGATTCTGGAGCTGGCCCGCGTAGATCCAGACGTTCACCGGCAGCACGGCGGCCAGCGCGGCCATGATCTCGTCGGCCGACCAGCCCTTGCGCTGCTGGTTGACGATGTCCGACTGCAAGAACACGCCGCAGCCCATGGTGAGGCTCGGCATCGCCTTGGCCTCGAAGGCGCGGTCGGCGTAGGCCTCGAGGGGGACGTTGTAGCGCTCGGCCACGCCCTGCAGGAAGGCGCCGTTGCCCGACGAGCACTGCGAGTTGAGCCGGAAGTCGGCCACGGTGCCCTGGCGCAGGATCATGATCTTCACGTCAGTGCCGCCGACGTCGCAGATCACGTCCGCGTCGGGGTAGAAGTGCAGCGCGGCCGTCGCGTGGGCGACCGTTTCCACCAGGCCGAGATCGGCGCCCAGCACGTCCTTCAGGAGATCCTTGCCGTAGCCGGTGAGCGCGAGCGCGCCCACGTCGGTGTAGCCCGCCTCGCGCACCTGGTGGAACAGCGCCTGGGCGTCCTCGATCGGGTTGCCCTTGCTGAGCGCGTAACACGAGAAGAGGAGCTCGCGGTCTTCAGAGAGTACGACCGCCTTGGCGGTGGTCGAGCCGAAGTCGCAGCCCAACAGCACCGAGCCGACGTGGCGCTCGCGAGCCTCGCCGTCATCTGCCGCGTGTCCGCTCGTCCGGGTCGGCGTCGACGCCGGCTTCACGTACTCGCTCACGAACGTCGCCAGATCACCGGCGCCCGCCACCAGACCGCGCGCGCCTTCCTTCGCCTTGGCTTCATGCTGCCCGGTCTCGACCCACCAGCGGAGCTTGTCCGGCCCCTGGTAGATGGCGACCTCGGGCTTCTCGCCTGCGCCGATCTCGACACAGCCCAGACACGCGTAGTAGAGCGCCTCGGCCGGGACCACGATGAGCGAGGCCGGCTCGCGACCGCCCAGATCGACCTTGCGCTGAGCCCAGAGCTTCGCCAGGTGATGCCGCCAGGCCTCCTGCAGCCCCTTGAAGAAGAGATTGGGCCCGCCGAGCAGCAGGACCTCGGGCGCCGGCGTGTTGCCCTTGGTCAGCGTGGCCAGATTCTGGTAGACCACCGCCTCGAAGAGACTGGCGATGATCTCCTCGACCGGGACCCCGGTCTTCACCAGGGTGTTCGCGTCGGTCTCGGCAAAGATGCCGCACTTGCTCGAGACCTTGTGGAGACTCATGCCCTCGTAGGGCATGGCGGCCAGCCGCTCGCCGGGCACTTGGAGCTTGCGGGCGGTCTTCTCGATG
>JBKPCO010000048.1:0-12981 GCA_046727415.1 Candidatus Methylomirabilota bacterium | reverse complement strand
ATCTCGGCTTGAGTCGGTTCTCTCATGCAGGCTCCTTCCCGACAGAGGGATCGAAGTCAATCAGATCGACAGGCTTGGCTGGCGATGCATGCGTGCGTCGAACCGGCTGGCGAACGACTTCAGAGACGACAGGCTCGTCCGGCTGGGCCTCGACCGGCTTCGCATCGGCGTAGTAACTGGCGAGGTCGATGGGCTTCGCCACCCGCTCCAGGCCGAGCTTGTCGAGCAGCCGGGCGACATGTTCGGCAATCGCCTGCCGTTCCTTGATGACCGGCAGGAGCGAGTGCCCGTCCGCGCTGATGATGCTCTGTTGCTCGAAGAGCCACGCGTCCGCCGCGTCCAGGAGCAGGTTTGCTCGGGTGAGGAGCTCGACCAGCCGGCGTTTCTGCGGTGACAGGTGCTCGGCGCCCCCCAGGGCGTTCATGACCTCGGTGGCCAGGAGAAACGGCTTGGATCGCCGGTCGAGATTGAACCCCCGGAGGTTCACGACCGCGGTGGTGACGCGGTGGCGGGCCGAGAGGCCGTGCGTTAATCGTCGGCTCATGTGACTCCAATCAAAGAACTGCTCAATCACTGCCAAATGCTGGTTGCGTGGCCACATCATAGCAGGCGAAATCGGGCTTGCCAGCCAGAGGGCAGGGCTTGTTCCAGGGCTTCGGCCGGGCAAGCCTCGGGCTTCAGCCGGGCATTTAGGTTGCGTCTGGGTTGCACACTGGTGGACACTTCTGCACACTGTTGGACAATGCGTGTCCTTAAGTATCGAATAGTTAACACATCACTCACCTACGTCGGGTAGGTGGACGCCGACCCTGTCGCCGGGCTCGAGCGGCGGCTCGGCTACCGTTTCCGCGATTCGGCGCTGCTCGAGCGCGCCCTCACGCACGCGTCGTACGCCCACGAGCACCCGCCGGCGACGAATCACGACCGGCTCGCGTTCCTCGGTGACGCGGTGCTGGGGCTGGTCGTCGCCGAGCACGTCATCGCGGCCGATCCGGACGCACCGGTCGGTGTCCTGACGCCCCGCCGCGCCGAGGTCGTCGGGAGCGCGCGGCTCGCGCGCTTCGCGCTCGCGCTCGAGCTGCCTCGGCTCCTACGGCTTGGTCGCGGCGAGGACCAGTCCGGTGGCCGCGAGCGCGAATCGATCCTGGCGACGACGCTGGAAGCGGTGCTGGGCGCGGTCTATCTGGACGGCGGCATCGACGCCGCGCGCGTTGCGATCGGGCGCGTGATCGCGTGGTAGCCTGAGACCATGCGCCTGTGGCCCGCTCGCCCACGCCGCCGGTCGGCCGCGCCGCCGCCGGAAGACGTGCTCCTCACCGAGGAGCAGCTGCGCCGGAGCGTCGAGGACGTCCTGGTCCTGCGCGACCGGCAAGTGCGCGGTAGCGTCATCGTGTTCCGCGGCGTGCTCACGATCGGGGCGCGGCGCGCGCTCGAGCTCCTGATCGACCGCTTCCGGCCCTTC
Source organism: Candidatus Methylomirabilota bacterium (assembly GCA_046727415.1). Taxonomy (GTDB): domain Bacteria; phylum Methylomirabilota; class Methylomirabilia; order Rokubacteriales; family CSP1-6; genus AR31. The sequence continues at coordinate 11,519 of JBKPCO010000048.1, read as the reverse complement.
GGCTACACCCCGTTCCTGCGCCAGGAGGGCGACACGGTGGCCGTGCAGGCGTGGCCGCTCGCCGAGACCGCGGTGCCCCGGCAGATCGGTGTGAACGTGCTGCTGTTCGTGATCACCTGCCTGTCGACGCTCGTTGCCGGGCTCTCGTTCGCCGGCTCTCCGACGTTCGACGCGCTCCGCGAGTCGTCGTCGGCCGCCCGCTTCCTGGCCGGCCTACCGTTCGCGTTCACGCTGATGGCGATTCTCGGCGTTCACGAGCTCGGCCACTACGTGACCGCGCGCTACTATGGCGCAGCGGTGAGCCTGCCCTACTTCATTCCGGCGCCCCTCGGATTCGGCACCCTCGGCGCGATCATCCTGATGCGTTCGCCGGCGCGCGATCGGAACTCGCTCTTCGACATCGCCGCCGCCGGTCCGCTGGCGGGCCTGGCGGTCGCGTTCCCAGCGATCTTCCTGGGCCTCGCGTGGTCGAGCGTCGTGCCCATGCCGCCAGGAGGCTATAGCGCGTTCGGTGACTCGGCGCTCACGTGGACCCTCGCCTACCTGCGCTTCGGGCCGATCCCGCCGGGCTACATGCTCTTCACGCATCCGATGGCCGACGCCGCGTGGGCCGGCTTTCTCGTGACGGCGCTGAACTTGTTCCCGGTGGGCCAGCTCGACGGCGGCCGGATCGCCTACGCGCTCTTCGGCCGACGCCACCGCGCCATCGGCAAGGCGACGGTCTCGGCGCTTCTGCTCTTCGGAGTCGGCTCGTTCCTGTGGAACTTCCGCGCCAGCGGCGGCGACGCGGTGACCGCGCTGGCGTCGTCGCTGAACTGGTTCGTGTGGGCGGGCCTGATCTCGTTCCTCGTCGGTTTCCACCACACGCCGCCCCTCGACGACCTCTCGCCGCTGTCGCCGGGCCGCCGTCTGGTCGGCGTCGTCTGTCTCGTCCTGCTCGTCCTGATGCTGCCGCCCGTCGTCATCCACTAGCGTCCGAGGCGCGAGCGCGGCCGGGAGCCGTGCTGCCGCCCGATCTTCAGCAGCGGTGGAGGAGGGCTCCTGCGTCACTGGATCACGCGATCTGCTCGGAGCACGAGCGACTGCGGGACGTGGAGGCCGAGCGCCGTCGCCGTCTTGACGTTGATGACGAGGTCGATCTTGGTGGGCTGCTCGACGGGGAGGTCCGCCGGCTTGACGCCCTTCAGAATGCGATCGACGTACTTGGCGGCGCGCTGACAGCCCTCCATGACGTCGGGCCCATAGAACAGCAGGGAACCAGCCTCGGCGGCCGTCGGCTCCCCGGACAGGCTGGGCAGCCGATGCTTGAGGGCGAGCTGGGCGATCTGGCTGCGAAGACGCCAGAAGAAGGGGCCTTGGGTGCTCATCACGGCCTGGGCGCGCCCCTTGATCGCGGTGTCGAACGCCGCCGCGATGTCTTCCTCGCCGCGAACCTCGATCGGCTGCAGCTCGATCCCGAGTTGCCGCGCCGCCGCGTTCATGTCCCGGACGACGAGATCCTGCAGCCGCCCCGATAGCCGAAGCACGGCGATGCGTGTTGCCTTCGGCACGAGCTCCTTCATGAGCTGGACTCGTTTCGCCATGAGCTCGGGGGTGAAGTGGGTCACCCCGGTGACATTGCCTCCCGGATGGGCAAGGCTCTGGATGATTCCGGCCTCGACGGGGTAAAAGCTCGACGCCAGGACGATCGGTATCGCCGTGGTCGCTTCCTTCACGACGGCTGCGGCCGGCCCCGATGCCGACACGATGAGATCCACGTTGCTCCGGACGAGATCGGCAGCAAGCCCCGGCAGCAGATCCACCCGGTCTTTCGCCCAGCGGAGCTCGAGGACGAGGGTCCGCCCCTCGACGTAGCCGAGATCGCCGAGGCCGCGGCGAAACCGGTCGACGCACGTCGCGTTGTCGGGGAAGTCGAGCGACAGCACCCCGATCTTCGGCATTCGCGCCGGCTGCGCCGCCGCGGCCAGTGCCGTGGTGAGAAGACAACACGCGATCACAGCCAGTCGGGCGAGAGTTCTCACGTAGTCGTCACGGTGGGCTCTGGCAGCGACGGCCAGGAGTCTAGCCGAAACAGTACGCCGCGCGCCAGCGCCCTCACTCGAGACCTGATCGATCTATCGATCGACCGTCGAAACCTGTGCCCGGCGAGCGCCGGAGGTCGGGCCGCCGGCGTGCACACGCCCCAGCAGCAAGAAGCCGACGACGAAGAAGAGGCCGACCGCGATGATCGCCGCGCGCTGGTCGCCCGACAGGAGCCACGACACCAGGCCGAAGACCACCGGGCCCAGCACCGCACCGGTCTTGCCCACGAGGGCATAGAAGCCGAAGAACTCGGCCTCGCGCTCGGGCGGGGTGAGCGTGGCCATGAAGGTGCGACTCGCCGCCTGCACGGCGCCGAGCCCGGTACCGGCGAGGATGGCGACGATCCAGAAGTGCCATTTCTCCTGGACGAAGAAGGCGAGCACCGTGACCAGGGCCCACTGCACCAGCGTCACCCGCACCACGAAGCGGGGGCCGCGCGAGTCGGTCGGACGCGCCCACAAGGCCGAGCCCACGAGCGCGGTGATCTGCACCAGCATGAACAGGAGAATGATCTCCTTGAAGGAGAAGCCGAGCGTCTTGGCGGCGAAGACGCCGGCGAAGGTGACGACCGTGTTCACGCCGTCTTCGTAGATCAGGTACGAGCCGAGGAAGCGGCGCATGTGGACCCGCTCCGGAGACGTCAGGATCTCGTGGAGCGTGGCCAGCGTGAGTTGCGCGCCCCGCGCAGCGGCGACGCCCATCGGCATGGGATGGCGCTGGTCGGCCGGCAACACGATGAACGACGGCAGCGACATGACCGCGAAGAGCGCAGCGGCGGACAGGAAGCAGCCCCAGAACGCGTCGACGACGGCGAACGGGTAGGCGGCCAGGAACGCGACGATCCCGCCGGCGTAGCCGACGGCGAACCCGGCGGCAGAGACGCGGCCGAGCTGCTCGGGCGGCGCGATGCGGGGCAGATACGAATTGTAGTAGATGATCGCCGCCTCGTAGGTGACAACGCCCACCACCGCCAGCACCCAGCCCCACAGGGCCATCCCCGGCCGTACCGTCGCCATCAGAGCCGTCGCGGCGACGCAGACTACCGTGAAGCCGACGAAGAAGCGCTTGCGCGCCCCGGCGTGGTCGGCGATGCCGCCGAGCAGGGGCGAGGTGAGCGCGCCGATGACCATGGCGGTCGAGATGGCCGCTCCCCACAGGAAATCGCCGCGGCCGGTCGCGTTGCCGACGACTAGGTTCGCGTAGTACGCGGGATAGACGGTGGAGAGCGCGATCGAGGCGAACGCGGAGTTGGCGAAGTCGTACAGCGTCCACGCGATAATCGTGCGGAGCGACGACCGCGTCACGCCCGGCAGGATGACACAGCCCTGGCGGGTACGCTACTATCCGCGCCATGCCGGGCCGGATCGGGCACAAGCAGCTCGAGCAGCTCGTCCAGAAGGGCGACGTCGATACGGTGCTGACCGTGTTCCCCGATACCTTCGGCCGGCTCATGGGCAAGCGCGTCGTCGGCAGCTACTTCCTCGATCACGTCGTGGACGACGGCGCCCACGCCTGCATCTATCTCTTCACCGTCGACATGGAGATGGAGCCGCTGCCGGGCTTCAAGTTGACATCATGGGAGCGCGGCTACGGGGACATGAAAATGGTTCCCGACCTGGCGACGCTGCGGCTCATTCCGTGGCTGCCGAAAACCGCGCTGGTCTTCTGCGACGTCTACACCGAGGAGGGCGAGCCGATCGAGGAGGCGCCGCGGTGGATCCTCAAGCGGCAGATCGAGCGCGCGGCGGCGCTAGGCTACGTCGTCAAGACCGCCGCCGAGCTCGAGCTCTACTGCTTCAAGGAGTCGTTCGAGGAGGCGCGGCGCAAGCGCCACCACGACCTGACTCCGGTGTCGGGCTACCTCGAGGACTACCACATCCTGCAGACCTCGAAGGAGGAGCCGCTCATCCGCGCGATCCGCAACGGCATGGAAGGCGCGGACGTCCCGGTCGAGACCTCGAAGGGCGAATGGGGGCGCGGCCAGGAAGAGATCAACCTCCGCTACGCCGAGGCGCTCGAGATGGCGGACCGGACCGCGCTCTACAAGCACGGCGCCAAGGAGATTGCGTACCAGCACGGCTCGGCCATCACGTTCATGGCCAAGTACGACATGGCGGCGGCCGGATCGTCGTTCCACCTGCACTCGTCGCTCTGGGACAAGACGGGGCGCAAGCCCCTGTTCGCCGCCGGCGGCAAGGGATCACGGACGACCGGCACCGCGCTCTTCGGCCAGTGGCTCGGCGGCCAGCTGGCGATGGCCCGCGAGCTCGCGTACTTCTACGCGCCGGGCGTGAACTCATACAAGCGTTACCAGTCCGGATCGTTCGCGCCCACGCGCATCGCGGCCGGCTGGGACAACCGGACGTGCGGCTTCCGGCTGTGCGGGGAGGGGGGAGGCTTTCGCGTCGAGAACCGCATTCCCGGCGCCGACGCCAATCCGTATCTCGCCTTCGCCGCCACGATCGCCGCCGGGCTGCACGGCATCGCGAGCGGGCTCAAGGCGCCGAAGCTCTATGAGGGCAACGCGTACGAGGACGCGACGCTGCCCCAGGTGCCCAAGACGCTCCGCGAGGCGATCGCGGAGCTGGAGCGCTCGAAGGTGGCGCGGACCGCGTTCGGCGAACGGGTGATCGAGCACTACCTGCACACCGCGCGGCTCGAGCAGGGGGCCTTCGACCAGGTCGTGACGGACTGGGAGCTGGCGCGCAACTTCGAGAGGATCTGATGAGCGGACGCCTGGCCGGCAAGGTCGCGTTCATCACCGGCGGCGGCATGGGCATGGGGCGCGAGACGGCCGTGCTCTTCGCCGAGGAAGGGGCGCGCGTCGTGGTGGCCGACATCGACGCGGCCGCCGCGAAGGAGACCGCCGCGCGCGTCGGCAAGGCCGGGGGCGAGGCGCTCGATGTCGTCGGCGACGTCGCGCTCGAGGCCGACGTGCAGCGCATGGTCGACGAGGGCGTGCGGCGCTTCGGCGCGCTCCACGTGCTTCACAACAACGCCGGTGTCCTGTGGAAGGATCGCGACCGCTCGGTGCTCGAGACCGACGATCGCTGGTGGGACCGGGTGATGGCGATCAATCTCAAGTCGGTGTTCTGGGTGACCAAGCACGGTATCCCATATCTCAAAAGTGCCGGCGGCGGCTCCATCATCAACATGGGCTCCGTCTCGGCCCTCGCCGGCTTCACGCGGGCCCAGGACGCCTACACCGCCGCGAAGGGCGCCCTCATCTCCCTGACCAAGTCACTGGCGATCCAGTTCGCCCGTGACAAGATCCGCTGCAACGTGATCCATCCGGGCATCGTCGACACGCCGCTGCAGGCGCCGTATCTCACCGACGCGATTCGCAAGGAGTTCGAGACGGGAATACCGCTCGGGCGCATCGCCCAGCCGCGCGAGATCGCGTATGTCGCGCTGTTCCTGGCCAGCGACGAATCGTCGTTCATGACCGGCGCCGAGCTGGTCGTGGACGGAGGCTTCACCGCGGGATGAGCGGCCCCGGCAAGGACGACCGGCGGATCGAGACCGTCGCGGTGCACGCCGGGCTGCACGTCGACCCTGGCACCGGGGCCGTGACGCCGGCCATCCATCCGTCGACGACCTTCGAGCGGGAGGCCGACGGCTCGTACCCGCGCGGGTTCCTCTACTCGCGCAACAGCACGCCGAACCGCGCCGCGCTCGAGGAGTGCCTCGCGGCACTCGAGGGCGGCCAGGACGCCGCCGCCTTCGCCTCGGCCTCGGCCGCCACGGCGGCGATCTTGTTATCACTCGAGCCGGGGGACCACGTCGTCGCGCCGATGGATGCCTATCACGGTACCCTGCGTCTCCTGCGCGAGACGTTCGCCCGGTGGAAGCTCGATACCACCTTCGTCGACATGACCGACGCGGGGGCCGCTCGGGCCGCGATCCGGGGGAACACGCGTCTGGTCTGGGTCGAGACGCCGTCGAACCCGCTGTGGAAGGTGTCGGACATCGCCGCGCTCGGCGAGATCGCGCGTCGCGCTGGCGCCCTCTACGTCTGCGACAACACCACGGCCACGCCGGTGCTGCAGTCGCCCTTCAAGCTCGGCGCCGACCTCGTCCTGCATGCAACGACGAAGTACCTGGGCGGCCACAGCGACGTGCTCGGCGGCGCCGTCGTCGCCCAGGCGCGTGACGCGGTCTTCGAGCGCATCCGGGCGATCCAGGCCTCCGGTGGCGCCGTGCCGTCGCCGTTCGACTGCTGGCTCGTTCTCCGCGGCATCCGCACCCTGCCGTACCGGATGCGCGCCCATTCGGAAAACGCGCTGAAGGTCGCCACGTTCCTGCACGGCCACGCGCGCGTCGAGGCGGTGCATTACCCCGGGCTGCCGACGCATCCGGCGCACGACGTCGCGCGCCGTCAGATGGCGGCGTTCGGCGGGATGGTGTCGGTGCAGGTGCGCGGCGACCAGGCGCGCGCCATGCAAGTTGCGGCGAAGCTCCGCGTGTTCACGCGCGCGACGAGCTTCGGGGGTACGGAGAGCCTCGTCGAGCATCGCGCGTCAATCGAGGGCCCGGGCACGCGCACGCCGGAGAATCTCTTGCGGCTGTCGATCGGCCTCGAGCACCCGGACGACCTGATCGACGACCTCGACCAGGCGCTGGCCTGATCGGACCAGCGCCCTCACCTACGGCCGCTCGGGCGGTCGGGCGACGTACTGCAGCAGCGTCATCTTCGAGACCGACTCGGTGATGTCACCGTCGAGGGCCATGCGCACAGCTTCCGCGAGCGGCATGACCCGGCGCTCGATGAACTCGTCGTCGTCGGCGGGCAGGGGATCGGGGGTCAGCCCGTACGCCGCGTAGCAGTACGCGACTTCGTCGAGATAGGCGTTGGACGGGTAGAAGCGCGTCAGGAAGGCAAAGCGCTCGGCGCGATAGCCGCCTTCTTCACGCAGCTCGCGCTGGGCCGCGGTCATTGGATCCTCACCGGCCTGAGCGCCGCCACCCGGCAGCTCCCACGAGACGGCCGCCTGCAGGTGGCGGTACTGGCCGATCAACAGCACGCTGGTCGCATCGACGAACGGAAGCACGCCGACCGTGACGCCCACCGCGAGAACCGGGTAGACGACCTCTTTCCCGTCCGGAAGGCGCCACGCATCTTCGCGCAGCGTGAGCTTTCCGCGCGCGTAGCGGGGCGACGACGAGAGGCGGGTCCAGGCCGCGCTCACGGCGCTATGATATCGTAGGAGGCGCGATGGCCCGGGAACGCCAGATCGACGTGCTCCTCAAGAAGCTCATGCAGACGATCGAGGTGTCCCTGGCCGCCGCGGACGCGGCGCGTGATGCGGTTCAGGAGATTCTCAAGCGGGGCGCCGACACCGGCATCTTCTTCGCCGGCAGCAAGAAGGGCGTCCCGGTCTCGTCGGAGCTAACCACCCAGGACAAAGAATTTCTTCGGGCGGTGTCGATCAAACCCGACCGCTGAGCGTCATGCGGTTGCTGCCGTTCTTCATCCTCGCCGTCGTCGCGATCATGCTCCTGCTCCCCACCCTGCGCCGGTTGCGTCCGCCCGCACGGCCCGTGCCGACCACCGTCCGCGACGAGCTCGTCAAGGATCCGGTGTGCCAGACGTACATCGTGAAGTCGCGCGCGGTTCGCCGCACGGATGCCGGCGGCGTGCGCTACTTCTGCAGCGAGCAGTGCGCCCGGCTCGACGCGGGCCGCTGATCCCTCTCGCGTGAGATCTCACCGCTCTGAGAACGCCGCTCCGGTGAGCGGCGCCGACACGTCCCGCCGTCCTCCCGATCCGTGGCGTGACGCCGACGCCGAGGCGAACGTCGACGAGATGGCCGCCGGGCTCGAGGCGCGCGGGCGGACGCCGACCCAGGCGCGACTGCGCCGGCGCTTCCTGCGATTCGTCCCGGTCCGATCCGGCGATCGCGTCCTCGAGGTCGGCTGCGGCACCGGCGTGGTCATTCGCGATCTGGCCGCGCTGGTCGGCCGGCGGGGCGAGGTTGTGGGCATCGACCCGAGCCGACTCCTTCTGGCCCGCGCGCGCCAGCTCTGTCAGGACGCCGCCCGCCGGTCACGCATCGCACTGCGGCTCGCCAACGGCGCCGAGTTGCCGTTCGCCGCCAACCGGTTCGACGCCGCTCTCGCCATCACGGTCATTCTCCACGTGGCCGACCCGCTCAGGGTGGTGCGTGAGATGGCGCGGGTGACGCGGCCGGGCGGCCGCGTGGGGCTTCAGGATCAGGACTTCGGTGTGGTGGCGCTCACCCATCCGGACCGCGTGCTGACCGATCGGATCATGCACGGGGTCGCCGAGCACATCTATCCCGAGCCGCACAGCGGCCGGCGGCTTCCGGGCCTCCTGCGTCGCGCGGCTCTCGACGGCGTGCGCCTGCTGACCGACGTCTACCAGGACACCACGCTCGAGCCGTGGACGAAGACCTTCCTCGAGCGCCGTGCCGAGCGCGCCGTGCGCTTCGGCGTCGTCGACGAGCCAACCGCTACCCGATGGCTCGACGGCTTCACCGAGGTCGTCGCCGAGGGCGCCTTCGTCATGACGCTCAACTACTATGGCGCTGTCGGAACGAAGCCCGAATGAAGCCGAAGAGCGCCGCGCTGGCGCTAGTTCTGGTGCTCATGGCAGGGCTCGTGCCGCTCGCCGCGCAGGAGCGCCGAGCCGCCCCGGCGTTCGACGGCGCCGCGGCGCTGCGCCACGTTGAGCGGCTCGTGGCCATCGGCCCGCGCGTGGCGGGATCACCGGGCGGCGTCAAGGCGCGCCAGTACATTGTGGACATTCTCCGGGCGGCCGGCGTCACCGTGCGCGTGGAGCCATTCGACGCCGACACACCGCATGGCCGCCTTCCGATGGCCAACATCGTTGCCGTGTTGCCCGGGCGCCGCCCCGACGTGATCCTGATCGCCGGACACTACGACACGAAGTGGTTTCGCGAGTTCAGGTTTGTGGGCGCCAACGACGGGGGCTCCAGCGCCGCACTCTTGATCGAGGTGGCCCGCTGCCTTCGCGAGCAACCGCGCGAGTACACGTACTGGATCGCGTGGTTCGACGGCGAAGAAGCGCGCGAGTCGTGGACGCCCATCGACAGCCTTTACGGGTCGCGGCGCATGGCGACCGATCTCCAAAAGAGCCGGCGGCTGCCGCGCGCGTTGATCGTCGCCGACATGATCGGCGACCGCGATCTCAACATCCGCCGCGAGGCCGCCTCGACGCCGTGGCTGACCGACATCATCTGGGCCAGCGCCTCGCGACTCGGCCATCAGGCGAGCTTCCTGCCGGACGTGCTGCCCGTCGAGGACGATCACGCCCCGTTCCTGCGGGCGGGCGTGCCGTCGGCCCTGCTGATCGACTTCGATTACCCGCCCTGGCACACCGCCCAGGACACGCTCGACAAAGTATCGGCACGGAGCCTGGAGATCGTCGGCAACGTGCTGCTCGATGCCCTGCCGGCGATCGAGGACACTCTCAATCGCGCGCCCGCGGCACGGCCGTGAGCGGGCCGAGGGTATAATTGCGGCATGCCGCGCGTCAGCGAGGTCAACGACCCCGGACCGGATCCGATCCTCAAGGAGACGTTCGCGCGAGAGACCGACACCTTCGGGTTCGTGCTGAATACAACGCGAATCCAGGCCCACACGCCCGGCATCATGAAGGCCGCCAAACAGCTCGGCGCGGCCGTCGAGCGCTCGGGGCTCTTGCCGCCGGAGCTCCTCGCCCTGATCTATCTTCGCGTGGCGCTGATCAACGGGTGCCCGTTCTGAATTGACATCAATGCATCCCGTGGGATGCAAGCGGGCGCGTCGGAGGCGAAGATCGCCGAGGTCACGAAGGCCGCGTCGAGCGATCTCTTCAGCGAGAGCGAGCGCGCGGCTCTCGAGTTCGCCGAGGCGATGACCTTCAGCGATCGGCGCGTGAGCGACCAGCTGTTCGCCCGGGTGCGCTCGCATTTCAGCGAGGCGCAGATGGTCGAGCTGGCCGCCGCCGTGGCCCTCGAGAACTTCCGCTCGAAGTTCAACGTGGCCCTCGGCATCGAGGCGCAGGGGTTTTGCCGAATCAAGTAGCTGGCCCCACGCTACCGCTCAAGGCCCTTGCGAACCGTGGTAGCCGAAGTTGCATGGAACGTATCCACCGCCAGGAGCGTGGCACATCGTCTGTGGCCTTGGTGTCGGCGGCGGAAGCGGGCGCCCCAGGCAGCCGCCGACGAGCAGAGCGATAAAGAGAACGACAGACCACGTGCGTTCAGGCTTCGCCGTCAGCTCCAGGCGAGAAACAACGGATGCCGCAGCATCCCGCACGGCATCATTCCCCAGCCACACCGCCCCGGCCGCCGAAGCGTGCGAGTGGGCCTGGACGTGGTGACGGTTGGCACCTACTCGCCTCGACGCAGCGGGATCGTAAATGTAAAGGTGGAGCCCACACCCACCTGGCTCTTCACCCAAATATTCCCGTCGTGAAGCTCGACGAACTTCCGGCACAGGGTTAGGCCCAGGCCGGTCCCCTCCGCCTTCTTCTCCGCCGCCCCGACCTGGCGGAACTCCTCAAACACCTTCTCCTGGTCCTCCGGCGCAATGCCGACGCCCGTATCGCTAACCGACACCTCCGCCAATCCGTCCTTTGAGACTGCCGCGACCTCGATCCGTCCACCCTCTGAGGTGAACTTGACCGCGTTCGACAGCAGGTTCAGCAGGACTTGCTTGATCTTCCGTTCGTCGCCACGAATTTCACCAAGGCGCTCGTCCATCGTGTGGGCCAAAGCAATCCCGCGACGCCCGGCCCGCTCCCGCACGAGCGTGAGGGCATTCGCGATCGCCTGCGGGAGATGGAAGTCCGTGAGTTCCAACTCCATCCGCCCGGCCTCGATCTTGGACAGGTCGAGGATGTCGTTGATGAGGGAGAGCAGGTGAGTACCCGAGGCGTAGATGTCCTTCAGGTATTCCTCTTGTTTCTCGTTCAACTCGCCGAACATCCGCTCCGACGGGACCTCGGAGAAGCCGATTATGGCGTTCAGGGGTGTCCGCAGCTCGTGGGACATATTGGCTAGGAACTCTGACTGGCCACTTCGAGCTGATGGCTCTTATCCTCGATCTCGAGGAACAGCCGGGCATTCTGGATGGCCAGGGCGGACTGGGTAGCGAAGGTCCGCAGCAGGTCGACAATCTCGGGCGCGAACTCTCCCGGAGTCTTCCGAAAGACCGTGAGCCCGCCGAGCAGGTGGTCCTCGCGCACCAGAGGGACTGCGAGTGCCGCTCGATACCCAGCGCGGACGAGCACCTCGCGGGCCTGGAACGTCTGGGAGCGGTCGCGCATATCCGCCACCTGGATCGGCTCTAGCACGTCCGCGAGTTGGCCCGTTGCGCCCTCCCCCTTGGCTTCTCCTTGCCTGTCACAGTGCAGGAACCGACGACAGGCTAGGCGAAGGTGGCTGGGTGGGCAAGGGAAAGGCGGATAC
>JBKPCO010000047.1:0-24909 GCA_046727415.1 Candidatus Methylomirabilota bacterium | reverse complement strand
GCGTGGTACGCGGCGCGTCCCCCGGTGTGAGTGACCCGGCTGCCGCCCACGCCGGAGTCGGTCTCGAAGTCGTCGGTGTTCGCGATCTCGATCTCCACCTGGTCGAGCGGAAGGCCGAGGACCTCGGCGACGACCTGGCGAAGAACTAGGTGGGCGCCCGTACCTGTGTCGGGCAAGGCAATCGACAGGATCACCGTCCCGCCGGCATCCAGATGCAGTCGCGCGTTCGTGAATCCGACCCCGATATGCCGGTGCGTCATGGCCATGCCGCGCCCGATCCACGGGCCCGCCTTGGGCTCGGCCCAGTGGCTCGCCTTGAGCGCCGCCTCGAGCGTATCGCTGGCCCGCACGTGCTCGAGATGGTGGCCGTTGGCCAGGTGATCTCCGTCACGCAGGAGGTTCTTGCGGCGGAGGTCGGCCGGATCCAGCGCGAGCTCGCGGGCGATCATGTCCATGTGCGACTCGCCCGCGAAGACCATCTGGGGCTCGCCCGGTGACCGCGCGTGCCCGCACGGGATGTTGTTGCTGTAGACACACAGTGCTTCGATCAGGAGATTGGGAATCCGGTAGACGCCGGCGCCCATGCCGGCTCCGCCGAGATTCACGCTCGGCGCCGGCTTGAAGGCAGCGTACGCCCCGCTGTTGAAGAGCGCCTTCACGCGTCGCGCGAGGATTCGCCCGTCCTTCGTGACGCCGGTGCGCATCGTGATGACGGAGGGATGGCGCGGGTTGCCCGCCATCAACTCCTCCGCGTAGCGCATGAGCATCTTCACCGGGCGCCCAGTGACGCGCGCCAGGTGATAGGCGAGCGGGAGATCCATCAGCGAGCCTTTGCCGCCGAAATCGCCGCCGATCGGCGTCAGGTTCACGCGGATCTGCTGGGGGGCCAGCTGCAGCGCGTGCGACAGGAGCTCTTTGAGTCGGAAGGGCATCTTGTTCGACGCCCAGACCTGGACGCGTCCGTCGTCGTCGATCGCCACGACCCCCGCGTGGGGCTCGAGATAACCCTGGTGGTCGAGCTGCGTGCGGAAGGTATGCTCGAAGATCCGATCAGCCTTGCCGAACCCGGCCTCCACGTCGCCCAGTTTGAAGCGCAGCACGGACTGGACGTTCGGGTGCGGGCGCTCGGAAGGGGCGCCGTCGTAGGCGCCGGGATTCTCGTGCAGGATCGGCGCGCCGTCCCGAATGGCCTCGACCGGATCGAAGACGGCCGGCAGATCCTCGTACTCGACGTCGATGAGTGCCAGCGCCTCTTCGGCGATGTCGGGATCGACGGCGGCGACCACCGCGACCTTCTCACCGACGAATCGCACGCGGTCCCGCGCCAGCATCGGCATGTCGAACATGCGGCGGCCGACCAGGATGTCCGGGAGGTCCTGGGCCGTGAGCACGGTCAAAACCCCCGGAAGAGCTCTGGCCCGGGACGTGTCGATCCGGAGGATTCGCGCGTGGGGCAACGGACTCCGGAGGGCCTTGCCCCAGATCAGACCGGGGAGGGTCACGTCACCGGAGTAGCGTGCCTGGCCGCTAACCTTCCCGATGCCCTCGAGCTTGCCGAGAGGCTGTCCAACGATTCGGTGGGCCATCATCGCCTCCAAGTCGGGAGTGCCGCGAGAGTAGTCGCACGAGCCGGAGCGGTCAAGCCGGCAGGCTCGTCTCGTCTGGCACTTCCTATTCGGCGGCGACGTGCGCGGCGTGATGCGCGAGGTGGCCGAGCTGTGAGGCATCTCCCCTTCGTGTCGCGTGGCGTTCGAGGACCGTACCGGGAGGGGCCGCGGTGTCAAACGGCGGCTGTGCTACGCTACCCGGGCTCACGGCGCGGAGACGCGCCGCACCGTCGGAGGTGACGTGACGAACGCTTCGGGCTCCGCCGTCGCAGAGCGGCTGTCGGTTGGAGAAGTCGAGCTGGAAGTCCTGCGCCGGGGCTCAGGTAGGCCCGTCCTGCTCCTGCACGGCCTCTCGACGATCGACCCGCGGGCGCGTTTTCTCGATCTGCTCGGCCGCACCGCCGAGATCATCGCGCCCTCGCACCCCGGCTTCGGCCTCTCGCCGCGCCCGGCCGACTTCGAGACCGTGTACGACCTCGTGCACCTCTACCTCGAAGTGCTCGAGGCGCTCCCGTACGAGAAGGTGGCGCTGATGGGATTCGCCTTCGGTGGCTGGCTGGCTGCCGAAGTCGCCGTCAAGTGTCGCCACCGGATCGACAAGCTCGTGCTCGTCGACGCGTTCGGCATCAAGGTCAGCGACCGCGAGACGCCGGACATCCTCGACATCTTCAACACCTCGCCGCAGGAAGTGCTGCGCCGAAGCTGGCACGACGCCGGACTGGCGCCCGATCCGAATGCAATGTCGGACGACGAGCTGATCGTCCGCGCACGCAACTGGGACGCGGCCTGCCTCTACGGCTGGCATCCTTTTATGTACAATCCCCAGCTCAAGCGGTGGCTCCGCCGCATCACGACGCCGACGCTCGTCGTGTGGGGCGCCAGCGACGGCATCGTGAAGCCATCATACGGCCGGGCCTACAGCGCGCTCATTCCCGGCGCCCGGTTCGAGCTGATCGAGCGGGCGGGGCATCATCCCGAGATCGAGCAGGCCGACACCTTCGCCAAGGTAGTCGGCCGCTTCCTTGATCGCTGACGGAGAGAACCGATGGATGCCTGGTGGCAGTGCGAGGTCCCCTACCCGTTCGTCCCGCAGGACGTGCTCAGCGCGACCGACTCCGTGCGCGCGAGCCTGCCGAACCGGTACTGTGACCCGAAGATCGCCGCCGACCTGTTCGAGGAGGTCATCGACGAGTTTCTCCTCTGCGACGACCTCGGGATGAACGTGCTGGCGGTCGAGCATCACGCCGGGATCAACTCGCTGCTCGGCGCCAACCCGCTACTGGTCGGCATCCTGGCGCGCCAGACGCGTCAGGTCCGCATCCTGAGCCTCGGCACCCTGATCTCACTGCGCAAGGATCCGGTCCGCGTGGCCGAGGAATACGCCACCGCCGATGTCATCTCGCGCGGGCGTCTCGAGATCGGCTTCGTGAAGTCGGGCGGCTCCGAGATGGCGTCCAACAACGCCAACCCGGTGAACAACGTCGAGCGCTACTGGGAGGCGATCGATCTCATCAAGAAGGCTCTGAGCCATCAGGACGGGCCCTTCAGCTGGGAGGGCAAGCACTTCACGCACCGTCACGTGAACATCTGGCCGCGCCCCTGGCAGCAGCCGCATCCCCGGATGTGGTCGGCCACCGGCGACCCGGAGACCGCCGCCGAGGTCGGACGCCGCGGCATGGTGCACGTGCTGGTCCTACGCGGTCCCGAAGGAACCAAGCGAGCCTATGCCGCGCATCGCAAGGCGCGCGCCGAGGCCGGCCTACCCAAGGTGACCACCGACAACTTTGCTTACGCGGCCTTCGTCTACGTCGGCGACACCGACGAGGAAGGCGTGCGCGTCGGGAGCAAGCTCCTCTGGTTCCTGCACACGAGCCTCAAGTCGGCGCCGCAGTATTCCCGATTCCTGCCGGGCAACTCGCCGCCGCAGGCCGCGCCGCAGCTCTATCGCACGGCGCCGCCCGCGGGCGCCGCCCCGGGAGGAGCCGTCCTCTCGGCCGGCCAGAACGCCGCGCGGCTCACGTCGATCAGCGCCGAGCAGGCGATCGCGCAGGGCATCCTGTTCGTAGGCAATCCCGATTCCGTCTACCGGCAGGTGATGGACTTCTACGACAAGGTCGGCGGCTTCGGCCATCTGAGTCTGGTCGGCCGCTCGGGCTTCATGACCCACGCCGAGTCGGAGAAGAGCATCCGGCTCTTCTCGAAGGAAGTGCTGCCGCGCCTGCGTGAGATCAAGCCCGTCGCCGTCGACTGACCGAGGGGAGTGAGCGATGTACGAGGGCTTTCGCCGTTTCGACATCCAGACCACCGATCCGCAAGTTTCGATTCACGGCGTGGTGGGCGGCGCCGGCCCGCCCCTGCTCTTGCTCCACGGCAATCCCCTGACGCACATTCACTGGCGTCTGATCGCTCCGCGGCTGGCGAACGAGTTCACGGTGGTCGCGACAGACCTTCGGGGCTACGGCGACAGCGGCAAGCCCCGCGGCCTGCCGGATCACAGTAACTACTCGTTCCGGCGCATGGCGCAAGACCAGGTCGACGTGATGCGCCATCTCGGCTTCGAGCGGTTCATGGTAGCCGGCCACGACCGCGGCGCGCGCACCGCCTATCGCATGGCGCTCGATCACCCCGGCGCGGTGCTCAAGTTCTGCTCCATCGACATCCTGCCGACGCACCACGTGTGGACCAACGTCAATCGCCGGTGGGCGCTCAACAGCTATCACTGGGCGTTCCTGGCTCAGCCCTACGACTTCCCCGAACGGCTCCTGGCCGGCAAGGAGGAATACTACATGCGGCTCAAGCTGGGCTCGCACGGCATGGGCAAGGGCGGGATCACCGACGAGGCGCTCGCGGAATACATCCGCTGCTGCACGCCCGAGCAGATTCACGGTGTCTGCGAGGATTATCGCGCCGGCGCCACCATCGACTACGAGATGGACGCCGCCGACCAGGCGGCGGGGCGCAAGATCACCTGCCCGGTACTGGTGATCGTCGGCGCCCAGAGCCACACCTCGAAGTTCTACAGCTACGAGGACGCCTGGGCGCACTACGCCGAGAACGTGGTCGGCTGCGTTGCCCTGCCGTGCGGGCACTACCCCGCCGAGCAGGCGCCCGACGAGACGTACACGACGCTCGTCAAGTTCTTCCGGAGCTGACCCGGGCTAGCGCCCGGTAAATCTGGGCGCGCGCCCCTCGCGGTGCGCCGCCATGCCCTCCGCGACGTCGGAGCTGAACTCGAGCTCGTGACGGAGCGC
This sequence comes from Candidatus Methylomirabilota bacterium, assembly GCA_046727415.1. Taxonomy (GTDB): domain Bacteria; phylum Methylomirabilota; class Methylomirabilia; order Rokubacteriales; family CSP1-6; genus AR31. The sequence goes on along the minus strand of JBKPCO010000047.1, from coordinate 20,051 downwards.
ATCCGACAGCGCGCGGGCGGCGGCGAAGCCACCGGTGGTACGGACGTTCATGATGCGCTTCGCGCCGCGGGTAGCGAGCGGCCCGCTGGCGGCGATCCGCGCTGCCAGGCCCCGCGCTTCGGCGAGCAGCCGTTCGCCGGGAACGATCGAGAGCACCAGCCCGAGCCGCTCCATCTCGGCGGCGTCGAGCTCGCGGCCGGTGCCGATCAGCTCCAGCGCGCGGGCCCGCCCGACGATCGCCGGCAAGCGCACCGGGCCGCCGGCGCCGGGGAAACCGCCCCAGAGCGCCTCGGGGAGCGACCACGTCGCGTGCGATGCGGCCAGACGGATATCGCACGCGAGCGATAATTCAGCCGCGCCGGCACGCGCGATGCCGTTGAGCGCCACGATCACGATCTGCGGGAGGGCCTCGATCGCGTCGTAGAGCCGGTTGGCCAGGCGCACCAGCTCGAGGATCTGGTCCTTGGTGTAGGTGGCGCGGACCGCGGGGTTGAGGATCCCCATCGAGAAGAACTCGGAGCCGCTCCCGGTGATGACGACCGCATGAATCTCGCCGTCGTCGCGCAGGCGATCGGCGATGGACTGCAGGCTCACGAGAACGTCCCGAGTGAGCCGGTTCTGGTCGGTCGGCCGATCGAGCGTGAGGGTCAGCACGCTTCCGTCGCGCGCCATTCCGACGCCTTCGGGGCCCTTCGTCGGTGCTGTCGGCCACGAGCTCTCCGTCATGGCGTGCAATCGTAGCGCAGCGGCGGGCCGGCGGCATCTATACTGCGCGGTCAGAAGGCCATGACCGACACGCACGGTGATGCCGCGAGCGGCGAGGCGTACACACGCGAGGACGAGTCCCCGGACGAGCTCTTCTACTCCTTCCCGCGGCGCGTCGTTCATATCGACGACGGCGCCATCGCCGCGCTGGGCCGCCTGTACGCCGAGGTGCTGCCCTCCAGTGGGCGCTTGCTCGACCTGATGAGCAGCTGGCGCAGTCATCTCCCGGCAGGCTTCAAGGCCCGCGAGGTCGTCGGGCTCGGGTTGAACGCTGAGGAGATGGAAGACAACCCTCAGCTCACGAGCCACGTCGTCCACGATGTCAACCGCGATCCGCGGCTTCCGTTCGGCCCCGGCGAGTTCGACGGCGCCATGTGCGCCGTGTCGATCCAGTACGTGATCCATCCGCTGCTGCTGTTCCGCGAGGTCCGCCGCGTGCTCAAGCCGGGATCGCCGTTCGTGGTGTCGTTCTCGAACCGGTGCTTTCCCACCAAGGCCGTCGCGATCTGGCTTGATTCGAGCGACCAGCAGCACATGATGCTCGTGCGCTCGTACTTCGAGTCCGCCCGCGGCTGGACGGATGCGAGTGTCGAGGACCGATCGCCAGGCGGCTACGGCGATCCGCTCTACGCGGTTTGGGCGCGCACGACCTCGCTGTAATGACGACGTCCGTCTTACCGGCCGCGTACCTTGCATGAACGCGCGCGCCCCGATGCTCGGCGCGCTCGCGGTCGCCGTCCTCTACGTCGGTGTTCTGGCATACCCCGTCCACCTCCACGTCGTGGGAACCGTCTCGGACTTCTACCTGCGGTTCGCGCCCGACGCGGATCGAATCGCCCGGGGCGAGGCGCCGCAGAATACCTACAATCCACCCGGCTATCCCATCCTGTTAACCCTGGTCTCGATGCTCAGTGGCGATCACTTCACATCCGGGAAGTGGATGTCGCTCTTCGCCGGGGGCCTGACCGGGGTGCTGGCCTTCGTGCTTGTCAGGCGGCTGTTCGGCCGCGATCCGGCGCTACTCACGGTGCCCCTCATCCTGTCGTCGGCCGTGTTCACGAGGTACGCGATAACCGCGATGTCGGACGTGCCGTTCGTCGGCGTGTGCGTTCTCGCGATGATAGCGATCACGGGCGATGGGCCGCCTCTCCGGAGGGCGATCCTCAGCGGCGGCCTGTGCGGGATCGCCTGTCTGATCCGGTACAACGGCGTGTTTCTGCTGCTGCCGGGGCTGGCGGCGGCGACCTGGGGCCGCCGCCCGAGTTCGGAGCGGGTAAGATCGGCGGCCGCGTTTCTGGTCAGCTTCTTTCTGATCGTCAGCCCCTGGCTCTGGGCGAACTATCATCTGCACGGGTCGCCGTTCTTCGCCACGAACCACGAGGACGTCGCGCGGCTCATGCGCGTGTCCGGTCCGTTCGGCTCCATTGCCGAGGTAGTGCTCCAGCACCCCATCCTCTTCGCGAGGACGTATGCGTCCAACCTCGCGCGCAACGTGGCCAACACCTTGGGGGCAAGCCTGGCGCTCTTGCCCGTGGGCCCGCTCGCGGCAGTCGGCATCGTGCTGAGCCTCGCCCGCAATCGCCGAAAGCCGGTGCTCCTCGTCCTGCTCGCTGCTCTGTCGTTCCTCCTGCTCATGGCGCTGACCCACTGGGAGACGCGGTACTACTTCTTCATCCTCGTCTGCTGGGGCGGATTCGCCGCGTACACCATCGTCGAGACCGGCCGCTGGGTCGGGCGGCGGCTCGACTCCCGGTTGGCAGCATCGGCGACGATGGCAGCACTAGCGCTGATGATCCTCTGTCCGTCGAGCGCGGCTGCCCGGCGCGAGACGGTCAAAACTCTTTCGCGCCAGCCCGTTGAACTACTGCCGGCGGCGAGGTTCTTGGAGAGCGTCGCGCCGCCGGGCGCAACCGTCATGTCGATCCGGGCACAGATCGCCTATTTGAGTCGGCGGAATTACCAGCCTGTACCCGCCGCCGACTCAGCCGGCGCGCTCGAAGCGCTCATCCTCGCCCGGCCGCCCTCGTACCTCGTCTACGATCGCTGGGCTCGGTTCCTGCCGTCCTTCCGGGCTCTGGCGAATCCCGCGGCAACCCCGCCGTGGCTCGAAGCCGTGTATCGGCAGCCGTCGATTGTGATCTATCGCGTTGCCCGAGCCGCGCCGTCAGTCGGCGCGGCGCGGCGGTGAAAGACCGAGCATCACGACGAAGCTTCCCCCCGACGGCTCGCGCCCGACGTAGTGCGCATCGCCGCCGTGCCGGCGCGCGATCTGGCGCACCAGCGCCAGACCAAGCCCGGCCCCGGCACGCTCGCCTCCAAACCGATGGAAGGGCTCGAACACGCCTTCTCGCTCGGTGTCGGGAATCCCCGGCCCGTGATCGCTGACGCGTAGCTCGACTTCGCTTCCAGCGCGGCCCACCCGAACCTCGACGGGGGGCGCGCCGTGCCGCCGCGCGTTCTCCAGAAGGTTGCGGATGAGGCGCCGCAACAGCCGAGGGTCGCCGCGCACCGTCACCGGCTCGCCGGTCAGCTGCGTCTCCTCGTAGCGCGCGCACTCCTCGCTCGCGAGCGCGAGCAGATCGATCTCCTCGGTCGCTCCAGCGCCGACGGCGTCCAGGCGACTCGCGGTCAGGATCTCGTCGATCAGGGCATCGAGCTCGACGATGTCCTGCTCGAGCTCGCGCTTCCGCCGGGGATCGGCGTTCTCCTTCAGGAGCTCGACCGCCATGCGAATCCGGGTCAGCGGCGTGCGAAGCTCGTGAGACGCGTTGGCCAGGAGCGACTTGTGGGCACCGACCAGCTCTTCGATGCGCCCGGCGGCGCGGTTGAAGCTCTTCGCGAGCTGCGCTACCTCATCGCGCCCCTCGACCTTCACGCGCGCCGAGAGGTCGCCCGCGCCGAGCGATTCGACGCCGGCCTGCAGACGCTCGAGGCGGCCGGTCAGCCGCCGCACCACTGGATAGGCGCCCACGCCGACCGCGGTCGCGACGAGCGCCAGCATGAAGAAGAACCCGAAGACCGGACGGTGACGGTCGTGCCGGCCGCGCGCGACGAGCCACCGGCCGTCCGGCAGGTGGATCGCGCCAGCGGGCGGGCCGCCCCAGCGGCGCAGCCAGCCGCTGCGCTCGCGAACGGTGTCCGGCACAGGCAGTGAGCTACCGACAGCGGCGAGCCGAGTCCGGTCGGCGGCGAACAGTGCGACGTCCGCCCCCAGATTGGCCGCGATCTTCTCGAGCGCCGCCTGCTGCACGGCGCCCGGCGCATCGGCGGGCGGCAGGACGTTTTGCGCGAGCGTCCCGGCGACCTCGAACGCGTGGCCGGCGGGGCCGAGGTCGCCTAGCTGTCGCCATAGAAAGCCCGACACGAGCGCGAACGCCGCCAGGCTCGCCAGGACGGCCAGATAGATCCGGAGATAGAGGCGGTGCATCAGTCCTGCTGTCGGGCGAAGACGTAGCCGGCGCCGCGCACGGTGAGGATGCGGCGCGGCTTCTTCGGGTCGTCCTCGATCGCCGCGCGGATGCGCGACACGTGCACATCGATCGAGCGATCGAAGGCCTCCAGCGCCTCGCCCTTGACGAGATCCATCAGCGCGTCCCGCGAGAGCACACGACCCGCCTTCCCGGCGAGCGCCACCAGCAGAGTGAACTGGTGGCTCGTGAGGGTCCGCTCCGTGCCGTCGACGCGCACTGCGCGCGCGCCCCGATCGATCTCGAGCCGGCCGAAGCGCAGCACGTCGGACCCGCGCGCCGACGGGCGGCGGCGGAGAATCGCGCGCAGGCGCGCCAGCAGCTCGCGCGGCTCGAAAGGTTTGGGCATGTAATCGTCGGCGCCGATCTCCAGCCCGACGACCCGATCCATCGTGTCACCCCGCGCGGTGAGCATCAGCACCGGCACCTCGGACGAGGTCGCGCGGAGCTGCCGGCACACCTCGAGGCCGTCGATGTCGGGCAGCATGAGGTCAAGGACCACCGCCTCGTACGGCTCGCGGCCGATCCGGTCCAGCCCGGCGCGGCCGGTGGCGGCGGTCGAGACCTGAAAACCCGCCTCGCCGAGATATTCGGACACCAATCCGGCGAGGCGGGGATCGTCCTCGATCAACAGGATGCGCGGGGTCACTCCCCAAGTTTACCCGCGCCGCCCGTGCCAGCGGCCGATGCGCTCGGCCAGCTGCTTGCGCTGCGCGGGCGTGAGCACGTCAGCAATATCCGCGAGCGCCTGGGTGAACCGGATCGACGCCTGCTCGGCAAGCCGGAGCTGATTGGCGCGAAGCGCCTCGAGCGCGGCGCGATCGACGCTCTCGCGGGACAGGAGATCGACCGCCTGGCGCCGCCCGTCGTGGAACTGGGTGCGCATCGGCAGGAGGTCGTGCGCCGCGGCCTTCACGATCGGCGCCAGCTGCTGCTTCTGCGCCTCGGTAGCATCGATCTCGACGTAGAGGTGCTTGAGCATGCGATCGAGATGCTCGTCCATCATGGCCGGGTCGATCGCGGCGCCCATGAAGCCGCCGCGATGCCAGCCGCCGTAGCCGTGGGCGAAGGCCTTGATGCCGATTCCGGCCGCCAGGCCGGCGATGGCGGTGGCGATCGCCACGCGTCGAATGAAGCGCCGGCGGGGCTTGTCCTGACCGGTGGTTGAAGGTTGAGTGGGCTGCGTCGTATCCATGGCCGCTCCTTTGATCGGAGATTTCTACTGTCTCACGATCAAGTTGAGCGCCTGGGATTGCTCGCGTTTCTCCGGAAGGTAAAGTTGTATGAAGCGAGCGACGCTCAGCCGGCGACGCTGGGGCTGGGCAGGGTCGCGGGGATGCGCCGCGGCGGGCGGAACGTGAACGCGATGGCCACCGCGCCGAGCCCGATCCCGAACGAGCCCATGTAGAGCCAGAAGTAGCTGCCGAGCGAATCGTAGAGCCAGCCACCCACCCACGGGCCGAGCGCCATGCCGAGCGTGGCTACCGCGCCGACGGCGCCGAAGACCGTGCCCATGATGCGGGCGCCGAAGTACTCGCGCACGATGATCGCGTAGAGCGGCATCGCGCCTCCGTAGGCGAAGCCGAACATGACCGCCACCGCATAGAAGCCCGCGAGATCGCGCGTGAACACGTAGAGGCTCACGGACACGGCCTGCAGCGCGAGCCCGATCAGCAGCATGCGCTTGGCGCCGATGCGATCGGCCATGAGCCCGCAGATGATCCGGCCGCTCAGCGAGGCGAGACCGGCCACACTGAGCACGGTGGTGGCCGCCATCACCGGAATGCCGTGATCGATCGCGTGGGTGACCATGTGGAAGATCGGACCCGAGTGGGCGGCGCAGCAGGCAAAGTTGGTGAGCGCGATGGCGGCGAACTGCGGCGTGCGCAGGGCCTGCGCCACCGTGAATTCGCCGCCCTCGCCGCCGGCCGCCGTGCCGGGCCGGGGCGCGGCCGGCTCGCGAATGACCAGGGCGGCGGGAATGATCAGGAGCCACGCGAGGTCGCCGATGACGAGCATCGCCGTGCGCCAGTCGTAGCTCGTGGTCATCCAGCGAGCGAGCGGTCCCATGATCGTCGAGCCGAGGCTGAGCCCCGCCGACACCAGCGCCACGGCGAGACTGCGGTTCTTCGTGAACCAGCGCGTGGTCGTCGCGGTCAGCGGCGTGTAGAAGCTTCCCGCCGCCAGGCCAACCAGGACGCCGAAAAAGATCTGGAACTGGCCGAGCGACGCGGCGCGGCTGGCTGTCACGACGCCGGCGCCGAGCAGGAGGCCGCCGCTCAGCACGACCGCGCGCGTGCCGAACCGGTCGGATAGGGCGCCCCAGAGAAACGACCCGATGCCCATGCAGAGCCAGTTCAGAAGCGCCGCCGTCGAGATGCCGGTGCGGGACCAGCCCGTGGCTTCAGAGATAGGCTGCAGGAAGACACCGAGGGACAGCATGGTGCCCACCCCGATGCAGCTCACCACGATGCCCACGCCGACGACGATCCAGCCGTAGAAGAGCTTCATTCGAAAAGGACCTCTAGCCGCCCGCCATGGCGCCGATGACCAGCAGCGGCTCGGCACCCCTCGCAACCGCCTCGGGCAGCGGAGCATCAGGCGATTCGTTGGACAGATCTTCCTCGCAGGCGAAGAACCTCAAAAACGCGCGACGCCGCTTCGTCTCCTGGTCGCGAATGGTCCCGCGCAGCATAGGGTACGCAGTCTCGAGCGCGTCGAGGACGGCCCGTTGCGTGGCAGGCCCCTCGAGGTCGACCTTCACCTCGCCGTCGACGCGCGCGAGCGTTCTGAGGTGGGCCGGCAGCACGACCCGGACGATCATGGCAGCGATTGAACCTCGACGGAGACGACCGAGGGAAGATCGCGCACGATTGGCGCCCAGCTGTCCCCCGCGTCGGCCGAGGCGTAGACCTGGCCGCCGGTGGTCCCGAAGTACACGCCGCAGGGCTCGAGCGAATCGACCGCCATCGCGTCGCGCAGCACGTTGACATAGCAGTGGCTCTGCGGCAACCCCCGGGTGAGAGCCTCCCACTCGTGCCCGCCGGTCCGGCTGCGATAGACGCGCAGCTTGCCGTCCGGCAGGTAGTGCTCCGAGTCGCTCTTGATCGGCACCACGTAGATCGTCTCCGGCTCGTGAGCGTGCACGTCGATCGGGAAGCCGAAATCGGTCGGCAGGTTCCCTCCGACGTCCTTCCACGTCTCGCCGGCGTCGTCGCTACGCATGACGTCCCAGTGCTTCTGCATGAACAGCACGTTCGGACGCGAGGGGTGCATCGCGATCCGATGCACACAGTGGCCCACCTCGGCCGTCGGGTCGGGGATCTGCTCCGACCGGAGGCCACGGTTCATCGGCCGCCACGTCGTGCCGGCGTCGTCGCTCCGAAAGACGCCGGCCGCCGAGATGGCGATGTAGATCCGGCCGGCATGGCTCGGGTCCAGGAGAATCGTGTGCAGGCACATTCCGCCGGCGCCCGGCTGCCAGGCCGGCGCCGAGGCGTGGTTGCGCAGCCCCGGCAGCTCCTGCCAGCTCTTGCCGCCGTCGGTCGTGCGGAACAGCGCCGCGTCCTGAATGCCGGCGTACACCGTGTCCGGATCGTTGCGCACGGGCTCGAGGTGCCAGACCCGGGCGAATTCCCACGGGCGCTGCGTGCCGTCGTACCAGAGGTGCGTGCCGGTCGGGCCGTCGTACGCGAACTGGTTCCCCACCGCTTCCCATGTCTTGCCGCCGTCGCTCGAGCGCTGGATGACCTGACCGAACCAGCTACTCGACTGGGACGCGTAGAGCCGGTCCGGATCGGCGGGCGAGCCCTTCAGGTGATAGATCTCCCAGCCGCCGAAGTGCGGGCCGCTGACGTCCCAGTGCTGGCGCTTGCCGTCCGCCGTCAGGATGAACGCGCCCTTCCGTGTCCCGACCAGCACGCGTACGCTGCTCATCGCCTACCTCCTCTTGTCCATCTCGGCGCGCATCCGCGCCTCGGCTTCTCTGAGCTCGAGCGTGAGCTCGGCGCCGAAGTCCTCCGCCTCGAACACCGGGCGGATCTCGATCTCGCTCTCGCCCTCCATGGGATTGGGGCAGCGCGTGACCCACTCGATCGCTTCGTCGAGCGATTTCACCTTGAACATCCAGAAGCCGGCCACCAGATCCTTCGGCCCGGCAAAGGGGCCGCGGACCACCGTGCGCGTCTGGCCCGAGAACTTCACGCGCGCGCCCTTCGATGTCGGGTGGAGCCCTTCGCCCTCCAGCATCACACCGGCCTTCACCAGCTCCTCGTTGTACTTGCCCATGGCGGCGAGTAGCTTCTCGCTCGGCATGACTCCTGCCTCGCTGTCCTTGCTCGCCTTCACCAGAACCATGCATCGCATCGTCACGCCTCCGTCTAGTTCTTGGCCGCCGCTTCGGCGACCGACTTCATGGCGGCGAGGCCCTTGTCGAACTCGCCGCCGAGGGTCTTGTCCATGTTCATGACGAGACATACCGCCTTGCCCATGAAGTTGTTGTGGCCGAACATGCTCCACGTCACCGCCGTCCGATCGCCTTCGGGCTTGAACGTGAACTCCGCGGTGTTGGTCGCCGCAAACGGCTTCAGGAACTCGAGCTTGATCCGCACCAGCTCGTTCGGACGGCTCTCCACGATCGTCATGCGCCCTTCGCCGACCTTACTGTTGCCGGCCCACGCGAAGACCGCGCCAGCTCCCGCCGGTGCGCCCGCGAAGGTGTTCCGCACCGCCGGATCGAGCTTGGCCCACGGCGACCACGCTTCCCACCTGTGGAAGTCGTTCACCTGGGCGAACACCGCCGATGCCGGTGCTGCGACGGTCGTCGTTCGCGTGATCCGGAACTCGGACGGCTGAAGGGCCACCACGACCACCAGCAGCACGACGAGCACCGCGAGACCGATGAGAATCTTGACGAGCATGCCTAACGCGCCTCCAGCGGCGCCAACCGCCAGCGGCCGTACGCGACGAACACCGCCAGAATTCCGACCACGAGCGGGAACAGCGCAATCGCGACGGCTCCGGTCGTCAGCGTGATCACCGTCGCTCCGATCATGATGATCGTCAGGCCGGCCGCGGCGAGAGGTGTCAGGCCGGGCTTGACGTGAAGAAGACCGGGCAGGATGAGCCCGATCGCGCCGAGTATCTCAACCACGGCGATGAAGCGCAGGAACGCGCCCGGCAACGGTATGTCCTTCGTCATCTCCTCGACCGTCATGATCAGCTTCGCGACGCCTGCGAACAGGAACAGGAGCGCGAGCAGCCCCTGGACGATCCACAGCGCAACCCTCATGTCCCGTTTCCTCCGGTGATTGGACGCCCCGGACGCGCCGAGGGCTACCTCGGCGGCCCTTCCCTGACAGGCCGTACCTCGATGGTACCCACACTTGCCAAGGGGCCGCGGGCCGCGAAGTCGATCGCCTCGTCGAGGTTGTCGACGTCGATCATCATGTAGCCCCCGAGGTGCTCGCGGGTCTCGGCGAACGGGCCATCGGTCAGGAGCCGCTTGCCGTCGCGCACCCGGACGGTGGTCGCCGTCGAGGGGGGATGGAGCGGGTTGCCGCCGAGGTACCGGCCCTGCGAGATGAGCTCTTCCGTGTGCTTCGTCTGGGCCCAGAAGGCTTCCTGCCGCTCCGCGAGGCTCCGCTTGTGCCAGGACTCGTCGAGGTAAACCAGCAACATGTATTTCATGTCTGCCTCCACCTGTAGGTCGAACGCGGGCGGCCTGAATCGACACCCATCGTAAATTATGACCGTGAACCACGTCCTGGGCGCCAACGCCGCGGTCGACGCCGTCTATCGCTCCGACTGGGGCCGGATCGTCGCCACGCTGATCCGCCAGGTCGGCGACTTCGACGTGGCCGAAGAGGCCGCCCAGGAAGCGTTTGCCGCAGCGGTCGATCAGTGGCCGAGCTCCGGGGTGCCCGACGTTCCCCGCGCCTGGATCATACAGACCGCGCGGCACAAGGCCATCGATCGGATCCGGCGCCAGGCGCGGTTCGCCGACAAGCTGGATGCCTACACCGCCGAGTCGCCCCAGATGGTCGAGGAGCCCGACTACGACCCGGACGAGATTCCCGACGACCGGCTGCGGCTGATCTTCACCTGCTGCCATCCGGCGCTGGCGCCCGAGGCCCAGGTGGCGCTGACCCTCCGGACGCTGGGCGGCCTCGAGACGGACGAGATCGCGCGGGCGTTTCTGGTTCCGGTGCCGACGATGGCGCAGCGCCTCGTTCGCGCGAAGGGCAAGATTCGCGATGCCGGCATCCCCTATTCGGTGCCCGACACCAAGGACATGCCGGGCCGGCTCGACGCGGTGCTGACCGTCATCTATCTGATCTTCACCGAGGGCTACGCCGCGACGCGCGGCGAGGCCCTGGTGCGGACCGATCTCTGCGCCGAGGCCATTCGTCTCGGCCGTCTCGTGAGAACGCTGATGACGCCGCCGCCGGGGGAATCGACAGCGCTCCTGGCCCTCATGCTGCTGCACGACTCACGGCGCGAGGCGCGGCTGGACGAAGCCGGCGAGATGGTCCTGCTGGAGGACCAGGACCGGCGCCGCTGGAATCACGAGCAGATCGGTGAGGCGCTACCGCTCGTCGAGGAGGCGTTGCGCGACGGGCCCAGCCCGTTCGCGCTGCAGGCGGCAATCGCCGCGCTGCACTGCCAGGCGGCGCGCGCCGAGGACACGGACTGGCCGCAGATCGTCCGCCTGTACGACATCCTCGAGCGCCAGCAGCCCTCGCCAGTGGTCGCCCTGAACCGCGCCGCGGCCGTCGCCATGGTCGACGGCCCCGCCCCAGCGCTGGCGCTCGTCGACAAGCTGGCCGCCGGCGGTGAGCTCGACCGCTACCATCTCCTGCACTCCGCGCGCGCCGAGCTGCTGCGCCGCCTCGGCGACGGCGCGGAGGCGGCGAAGAGCTACGCCCGCGCGCTGGCGCTGGTTAGCAACGAGACCGAGCGCCGGTTCCTCGAGCGCCGGCTCCGCGAAGTCCAGCCGGCCGCGCGGTGAGCCCGCCGACCACCGAAAAACGGCCGAGTTGACAACCGCAATCGCTTTGCCCACAATACGTGGGCACATGAACGCCGTGACCCAGAGAACTGCGAGGACGACGAGCGCGGACAACCCGCTCGCGACCCTGTCCCTGAACTAGGCGCGCGTCCCCGAGGGCGCGCGCCGGAAAAGCCTCTCCCGTGAATCGGGGAGGCTTTTTTGTTTGTCAGCACGCGGATGTGCGCGCTGCAGGCCGTTGCGGGGCTGGGCCCCGTCGGCAGAGGCGCGCCTATTAACTAAGGAGGAGGCGCCCGTGGCACCGAAGGCCGGTCCGCCAGTACCGATGCCGTTCCATCTCTATCGTCCGTTCACGCCGATCCCGCTGCCGGATCGGACGTGGCCGAGCCGCGTCATCGCCCGGGCGCCTCGGTGGTGCAGCGTGGACCTGCGCGACGGCAATCAGGCCCTGATCGATCCGATGGACGTCGAGCGCAAGCGCACGATGTTCGACCTCCTGGTGCGCTGCGGGTTCAAGGAGATCGAGGTGGGCTTCCCGGCGGCCTCCCAGCCCGACTTCGACTTCGTGCGCCTGATCATCGAGAAGGACCTGATCCCGGACGACGTCATGATCCAGGTCCTCACCCAGGCCCGGCCCGAGCAGATCGAGCGGACGTTCGAGGCGGTGCGCGGCGCTCGGCAGGCGCTCGTGCATCTCTACAACTCGACCTCGACGCTCCAGCGCCGCGTGGTCTTCGGCCTCGACCGGGCCGGCATCGTGGACATCGCGGTACGGTCAGCCCAGCTCTGCCGCAAGCTCGTCCCGACGGTCCCCGGGACCGACATCCACTTCCAGTACTCGCCGGAAAGCTTCACCGGGACCGAGCTCGACTTCGCCAAGGAGATCTGCGAGGCGGTCATAGACGTCTGGGAGCCGACCGCGCAGAGACCGGTCATCCTGAACCTCCCGGCCACGGTCGAGATGGCGACGCCGAACATCTACGGTGATCAGATCGAATGGTTCCACCGCAACATCCGCGCCCGCGACACGATCATTCTCTCGCTGCACCCGCATAACGACCGCGGCACCGCAGTGGCCGCCGCCGAGTTCGGGGTGATGGCCGGCGCCGATCGGGTCGAGGGCACGCTGTTCGGCAACGGCGAGCGGACCGGCAACGTGGACGTGGTTACGCTGGCGCTGAACCTCTTCAGCCAGGGCGTCGACCCGATGCTGACCTTCTCCGACATCGACGCCGCCCGGCGCACGGTCGAGCACTGTAACCGGCTGCCCGTGCACCCGCGGCATCCGTACGTCGGCGACCTCGTCTACACCGCGTTCTCCGGCTCGCACCAGGACGCGATCAAGAAGGGATTCGAGGCGCTCGGCAAGGATTACGACGTGTGGGAAGTGCCCTATCTCCCGGTCGACCCGCACCATCTCGGGCGCTCGTACGAGGCGGTCATCCGCGTGAACAGCCAGTCGGGCAAGGGCGGGGTGGCCTACATCATGAAGTTCGAGCACGGTCTCGACCTGCCGCGCCGGTTCCAGATCGAGTTCTCGTCGGTTATCCAGAAGCTGACCGAGGCCAGCGGTACCGAGATCACGGCCGATCAGATCTGGTCGGCGTTCGAGCGGACCTATCTGACGACTCAGGAGCCGCTCGCGCTGATCGGGCACCCCGTCATCACGACCGCGTCCGACACGGGCGACGCTACGATCGAGGCGCACGTGAAGATGCCGAGCGGTCAGCGCTGGCTCAAGGGCCAGGGCAACGGGCCGATCGCCGCGTTCGTGGACGCGCTGCGGGGCGCCGGCACCGCCATCGAGATCACGGACTACTCGGAGCACGCGCTGAGCGAGGGCGCCGACGCGCGGGCGGCCGCGTACGTCGAGGCGCGCGTCGGCGGGAGGACCCGCTGGGGCGTCGGGCTCGACGCCAACATCATGACCGCCTCCTTGCGCGCGGTGGTGAGCGCGGTCAATCGCGTGTGAATCGCGCCGTGGCGGCCCCCGCGGTGAGGGCGAGATGAACGAGCTGATCTCGCTCCTCTCCGCGGAGCTGCCGCGGGTCTTCCGCTGGGCCGGGGCTCTCGCGCGTCAGCTCCGGCGCCACGACATCGCCCTCGCCGGAAAGAATTCGGGATACGCGTCGACCGACGCGCTCACGCTCGCCGACCTCTCCGTACAGGAAATCCTCGTGGCCGCGCTCCGCGACATGGGGCCCGTCGTTCGCGCGTGCCGCATCGAGGCCGAGGAGAGCACCGGCGACCTCGGCCGGTTCGCGAAGCAGAGCGAATGGGTCCTGGGCATCGATCCCATCGACGGCACGCGCGGTTATCGGGACCGGATCGGCACCGAGTACGCCGTCATGCTCCACGCGCGGACTCGCGAGACGATCCACTATTCCCTGGTCTATCTGCCGGAGGAGAGCGCCGAAGGCACATGGCTCGAGGTGCGGGACGGCCGGATCACTCTCGGCCCGGACGATACGAGCCGCGCCGCCCGCGCAGCGCTCGATGCCTTGCCGCCAGTCGCTGCCGATCGACCCCGCGAGCGCGGGCGCATTCTCGTCAGCGGGTTCCTGGGCCACGACCGCGAGCGGGCCCGGGCGGTCAGCGCCGCGGGGCTCGAGGGTGTCCTGGGCTCCGAGACACCCGGTAGCCTCTATCCCATCATGGCCAGCGGATACCTCGGCGGTGCGCTCTTCCACACGCCCAACGTCTATGACTTTCCGGTGTGCATGCACGTCGCCCGGGCGCTCGGCGGCGACGCGGTCTGGGTGAAGGACGGCCGGCCCGTTCACTTCGGCGAGCTGTGGCTCGACGAGCGCTCGAACATGCTGCGGCTGTCGGGTATCGTCGCCTGCGCGATCGATCGGCGCGTGATGGCGACGCTGGTCGACGTGGCGCGGGGCTGGAGCGAAGAGCGCTACGCGGGGGTCTAGAACGCGTGCGGCTTCAGGTCGGCGTCCAGCCGAACCACCGCGGACTGGTGCTTGCGGCGGAGCTCGGCGAACGCATCGGGGTGCAGGCAGCCCGCGAGAATCTCCAGCGACTCGACGATTCGCGGCCCCGGCCGATTGAAGTACGCGTTCCCGTCGGCGACGTAGATGCGCCCGGCCCGCACGGCCGGCCACGAGTCCCACGGCAGCGCGGCTCGAAGGGCGTGTAGCTCCTCCAGCGTTCTCTCGAGCGGAAACCCACACGGGCTGACCACGACGACATCCGGCGACAGCTCTCGAAGCGCATCAATCCCGAGCGTGGGGGCATGGTCGCCAGGGCTGGTGACCAGCGTGGTACCGCCGGCCATCTCGATCAGCTCGGGCATCCACATGCCCCCGATCATCACCGGCTCGATCCACTCGATCGAGACGACGCGCGGCCGTGTGCCCCGGGCCGAGGCGCGCGCGGCGATCTCGGAGGCTCGAGCCTGGAGGCTTCGGATGACCGCCGCGCCTTCAGCCGATCGTCCGAGCGCCTCGGCGACGCGGGCGATGTCGGACCACACGTCGCCGAAGCGGGTCGGGTGCAGGTTGACGATGCGAATGTTGCGGTCGACGAGCTTGGCCGCCGCGGCGCAGACGTCATCGAACGAGACCGCGCAGACGTCACAGAGATCCTGGGTGACGATGACGTCGGGCCGCGCCGCCTCCAGCCGCGCGAGCTCGATCTCGTAGACGGCGAGCGCGTCCTGCAGGACCAGGCGCACCTCCCGATCGATCTCACGGCTGGCCCCGAAGGGGTGCACACGGGCGCGGGTCAGCGCCGGCAGGCCTCGCACCGCTTCGGGGAAATCACACTCGTGGGAGATTCCCACGAGGTCGGCCTCGGCGCCCACGGCGCAGACGATCTCCGTGGCGGCCGGAAGCAGCGAGGCGACACGATAGCCCATCGCTCGAGACCTGTGGCGCGTCTCTCGTTCGGCCCGCGTCGATTCCCGGCCTACGCCAGGCGGGCCGGCGACGCCTGAGCGCGGCGACGACGACTCAGGACCGCGGTTCCGATGACGACCAGCTGATGGAGGGCGACGAGCCCGACGAGCGTGACGGCGTTGGCGAACAGCACCTGGCCGACGATGGCAGGCGCGAACGCTTCGGTCCCGCCGAGCAGCGACACGGCGACGACGTACAGCGCGAGCTCATAGAGCACGAACGCTCCGGCGAATCCCGCGGCCATTCGCGCGAGAATGTGCAGCGTGGCCAGCCGCCGGACAGCCCAATGCGCGGCGAGCGTGGCGATCACGGTCGCGGCACCGATCGCGACACCCCAGGCGAAGGTCGAGGCTGTCCACGGATAGCTCAGCACGCCGAAGCCCACGGCCTGGTTGGTGAGCCACAGCGCCACCGCCAGGATCACCGCGTCGCGCCGCGACAGGGTGACGGCGGCGATGACGGCAAAGGCCGCGAAGGGGGTGATGCACGTGTACCCGGTGGTGAGCGCGGCAATCGCGGCGATAAGCAAGCCGAGCCACACGGGACGGAACCACACGGTCGGTCGCTCTGTCATCTCCGGATCCTCCCTCGAAGACCGGTTGAGGTGGTTGCGCCCTGGCAGGTCTCCTGGCTCTCGGATCGTCCTAGTCCCCGCGTCTTCCCAGCCTCGCGGCCAGTGACACTTGCGGGTTTCGTCCCCGATTACAGTGACGGGGTCGCGGCGGTCTCGCACCGCCTTCCCTGGGCCCTCATGGGCATCCCGGGCGCGTTCACCGTGAAGCTATGCGAATGCCGCCGCGATTGCAAGTCGCCGCCGCGGCGGCGGTTGTCGCGCTGCGCGAAGCTACGCCGGCGCCGGCAGCCTGAACCCCTGCCGCGCCAGGAGCTTCCATCCTCCGTCCTGCTTCTGCCAGACCTGCAGCGCGCCGATCTTTGTGGTGGTTTGCTTGCCCTCGAGCTCGGAGTCGGACAGGTAGATGTGGCGGACCACCGCGGCATTGCCGACGACGGCCACCTTCAGCTCGGGGAAGGCGAGCGACTTGACCGTCTGCTTGCGCGTCATCACTCCGGTGATGAACTGATCCTTGGTCTCGACCCGACCGTCGGAATGGCCGTAGCTGATCTGCGTCGACGCCACCTGGTCGAGCTTGGCCTTGTCCTGCTCGAGCACCGCCTTGCGCAGCGTCTCCACGCCCTGAGCGACCGCCGCCTCGTCGGCGGCGTCTGCGCCGGCGGCACTGGCGAGCAACAGGCTGGACGCGCTCAACGCAAGTGCACCCGCAACCGCGAAGTCACGACGCGATACGTCCATAGGGTCCTCCTCAGGTCGGGTCAACTACAGGTGGGCCGAAGCGTACTCCGTCGGGCTGCGCTCGGAAAGGGCATTCTCATCAGGCGACCCACCTGACGACTCCAAGCAGCGCGGCGACCGCCGCGTGCAGAACATGGCCGGCGATTCAGAGCGGACACGGCTGTCGAAGGTCGACGACCAAAGCGCGCACGAGATAGAGCGCGACCAGCACGCTCGCCGCCGCGACGATCAGGTATGGCCACGGCACCGAGGCCCGGCCGGTCAGCATCCACGCGAGGGCGAGGCCGAGCAACGCCAGGTTCCATGCGATACCGACGTGAACGTTCGGGGCGCCACCGAACAGCCGGGCATACGGCGTTCGCACGACGATGGCGCACGACGACGTGTCGGCGCCGCAAGTTGTAAACAGCGCGCCGAGGCTGTCTCGAATTCCGGGCCACCGGCCGAGCAGCAGCAGGGTGAAGTAGAGGTTGATCAGCAAAGCGGGAACGGTCAGCACCACCAGCGCGATCGCGAGCGCCGTCGTCATGGTGGTCTCCCTTGGCGGGCGTTGTAAGCCTGGCGTTAGACCGATGTCAATCGCGGGCAGGCGTTGACGGTTCGGGTTACATTCGAGGGAGCGTCAGCAACCCAAGCGAGGAGATGACCAAATGGCTGAGTACCTCCCCAGTCCCCGGCAGTGGGTTCGCGATCAGGTCGATCTCTACGAGCGCAGCGGCGGAAAGGAAGGGACGACGCTGCGCGACACCGGGCTGCCGGTCATCATCGTCACGCATCGCGGAAACAAGACCGGCGCGATCCGCAAGACGCCGCTCATGCGGGTGAAGGACGGCGCCCGCTACGTGCTGGTCGGCTCGATGGGCGGCGCCCCCACCAACCCGGTTTGGGTCCACAACCTGCGTAGCAACCCCGCGGTCGAGATCCGTGACCACACCGTCGTGCAGCCCATGCGCGTCCGCGAGGTGGAGGACGCCTCCGAGCGGGCGCGGCTGTGGAAGGTGGCTGTCGCGGCGTTTCCGCCGTACGAGGAATACCAGGCGAAGACCACGCGGGTGATTCCGGTCTTCGTGGCAGAGCCGACGAACTAACGCCTACCCCTTCGTGACATGATCACGAGCGCCACGTACGGCACCACGCTGAACAACAGGACGCCGATCTTGTAGATCGCCGTCCCGGCGTAGTGGATCGCGTTGAATTGCTCAATCGGCATCGGGAACCACTGGCTGTGGAGACGGTAGATCCAATCGTGGGCCAATCGGAAGACCAGGAACCACAAGATCAGCACGGCGTAGTTGATGATCGCGCACCAGCCGATCACGCTGCGGACCATCTCAATGGTCATCGGGAATTCCTTCCCCATACTTCGTTCCCGCCTTGACGCCGATCACGCCACCGCTGTGGCGTACGTGTATCAATCTTGGGCGCCGCGGTGCAACCTTGCGGAATGATCGAGCAGGAGAACTTGACCGGGGGCTGGGAACATCCCGAGAAGGGAAAGACCACAGCCGGGGGCGGCATGACGGTGGACCAGCAAGCAATTCGCGCGGTCGTGGAAGGTGAGCATGGTGACCCCTTCGCCGTCCTCGGTCCGCACCAGGTGCAGACGCCAGACGGCGCAGCCGTGGCAGTGCGCGCGATGGTTCCGGGCGCGACCGCCGTCCGCGTCCTGCCGGCTGACGCGTCACCCATTCCGATGGAGCGGCTGCACCCCGCCGGTTTCTTCGAAACGGTGCTGCACGGCCGGCGCGACCTGTTCACCTACCGGCTCGAGGTGACGCGTGACGGCCACGTCAGCACCATCGAGGACCCGTACCGCTTCCCGTCGCTCCTGAGCGACTTCGACCGCCACCTTCTCGCCGAGGGTACGCACCACCGCGCTTACGAGAAGCTCGGCGCGCGCCCGGCCACCATCGACGGCGTGACCGGCGTCGCCTTCGCAGTGTGGGCGCCAAATGCGCGGCGCGTGAGCGTCGTGGGAGACTTCAATAACTGGGACGGTCGGAGCCATCCGATGCGACTTCATCCAGCCAACGGCATCTGGGAGATCTTCGTGCCGGGGCTTGGAGAGGGCGGGCGCTACAAGTTCGAGATCCGCGGGCGCTCCGCGGAGCCGCTCGCGCTGAAATCAGATCCCTACGCGCTCGCCTTCGAGGCGGAGAGCCCCCGCACGGCGTCTGTCGTGGCGAATCTCGACAACTTCCAGTGGCGCGACGAGGCCTGGTTGGCCGAGCGGGCCCGATGCGACCCCCTGCGCGAGCCGTTGTCGGTCTACGAGGTACATCTCGGCTCGTGGCGACGCGTGCCAGAGCAGGGCGATCGCTTCCTCGACTATGGCGAGCTGGCCGACCAGCTCGCGGACTACGTCAGGGACATGGGCTTCACCCACGTCGAGCTCCTGCCTGTGATGGAGCACCCGTTCTACGGCTCGTGGGGCTATCAGACCATCGGTTACTTCGCCCCTTCCCGTCGCTATGGCGGCCCACGAGAGCTCATGGCCTTCGTGGACCATCTTCATCGTCGCGGCGTCGGCGTGATCCTCGACTGGGTGCCGGCGCACTTCCCGCGTGATCCGCACGGGCTCGTCTACTTCGACGGCAGCTACCTGTATGAGCACGCCGACCCGCGGCAGCGCGAGCACCCTGACTGGGGCACGCTCATCTTCAACTATGGACGCAACGAGGTCGCGAACTATCTACTCGATAGCGCGCTCTTCTGGCTGGACCGCTATCATGTCGACGGTCTCCGGGTCGATGCCGTCGCCTCCGCGCTCTACCTCGACTACTCGCGCAAGCCGGGCGAGTGGGTCCCCAACCGGTTCGGCGGACGTGAGAACCTCGCCGCCGTCGCCTTTTTCCGCCGGATGAACGAGGTGGTGCACGGCACCCATCCAGGCGTGATCGTCGTCGCGGAGGAGTCGACCTCGTGGCCCATGGTCTCGCGTCCGACGTACCTCGGCGGGCTCGGCTTCGGGTTCAAGTGGAACATGGGGTGGATGCACGACGTCCTCGACTATATGAGCCTCGATCCGGTGCATCGCAAGTACCATCACAACCAGCTGACCTTCGGTCTCCTGTACGCCTGGACGGAGAACTTCGTGCTGCCGCTCTCGCACGATGAGGTCGTGCATGGCAAGCGCTCGCTCCTCGCCAAGATGCCTGGCGACGATTGGCAACAGTTTGCCAATCTTCGCGCGCTCTACGCGTTCATGTGGACGCACCCTGGCAAGAAGCTCCTCTTCATGGGCGGCGAGATCGGGCAGCGGCGCGAGTGGAATCATGACCACAGCCTCGACTGGCATCTACTCGGCGAGGGCCCTTACCACCGCGGGCTCCAGCGCCTGGTGGGCGACCTCAACCGGCTTTACCGGTCCGAGCGCGCGCTGCACGAACTCGACGCCGACCCCGCCGGGTTCGCGTGGATCGACTGTGCCGACTGGGAGCAGAGCGTGGTGTCGTTTGTGCGACGCGCCCGAGATCCCGGCGACTTCGTCCTCGTCGTATGCAACTTCACGCCGGTGCCGCGCCACGTCTACCGGATCGGGGTCCAGCGGCCGGGCTATTACCGAGAGCTGATCAACAGCGACGCGA
>JBKPCO010000046.1:0-3420 GCA_046727415.1 Candidatus Methylomirabilota bacterium | reverse complement strand
CGGCCACTCATCCAGATGTTGTTGACGCCGACGAGGGCGAAGCCATGCGCCTGCGCCCGCCCGATGACAGCGCGCGTCGCGTAGTACATCCCGAGCATGCCGCTCTGGTTGCCGCCGTCGAACAGCACCGACACGCTCGTCTCCTTGACGACGCGCATCGGGCCTCGCGGCGCCTTGAAGCGTGGATAGTCGGCCACGTTGAGCAGCTTGGCGAGGCCGGAGTACTCGTAGCCGCACAGCGCGGCGTCGATCACGTGGTCGGCGAGGATACGCGCTTCCTCGGGCTCGTAGCCGATCCCGCGCATGGCCCGCTCGGCCAGCGCGCGGGCCTCCGCCACGCTCAGGCGGACACGGTCGGTCGAGATTCTCGCACCTCCATGGTGTCGCTGAACCCTATCACGACGACAGAGAGTGAGCTATGAGACGAACGCTGATGCTGACCGGCGACGTCAATCTGATGAACGTCACCGATCCGAAGGTGCCGTTCGCGCGCATCGGAGACACCCTGCGGCGGGCCGACGTGCTGTTCGGGAACCTCGAGTGCTGCTTCCACGAGCCCGGTGCGGGGCACTCGGTCGAGCGCGAAGGTTTCTACGCGCCACTCGCGTCGGCGCAGGCGCTCGCCCTCGGCGGCTTTCATGCGATCGGCAACGCCAACAACGTGAACTACGGCGAGGAGGCGATCCGGTCGTCGCTCCGGGAGCTGGAGCGCGTCGGCATCCCCTGCACCGGAGCGGGCGTGAACAGGAAGGCGGCGCGGGCGCCCGTCATCGTCACCAACCGGAACCTGCGCTTCGGCTTCCTGCAGCGAACCTCGGTTTACTGGGCTACCGGTCACGAGGCGACCGACACTTCGCCCGGGGTCGCCGTGCTGACCGGGCGCACCGCGTACGAGCCGCCACTCCACACGCGGCGCGCCGGTGCCCCGCCCGCGAATCGTCCCGGCCTTCCGCCGGTCATCGTCACCTGGGCCGATGCCAGATCACTGGCCGACTTCACGGCTGATCTGCGCGCCGTGCGCGCCACGGCCGACGTCGTGGTCGCCTCGCATCACTGGGGACTGGCCGAGGACGTCCTGGACTACCAGGTCGAGATCGCCCACGCGGCGATCGACGCTGGCGCCGACGTGGTCATGGGGCACGGACCGCACTACGCGTGCGCCGTCGAGATGTACCGCGGCAAGCCGATCTTCTACGGCCTGGGCAGCTTCTCGTTCCATACCGGGCACGGCGGCCGCGCTCACGGCGACTGGGTCGGCATGCTCGCACGCCTCACCTTCGACGACGCGGCGCTCGTCGAGGTCGGGTTCTCGCTCGTGCGGCACAACGAGCGCAATGAGACGTACGTCTGCGATCCGCGCCACGACAAGGACGCGCTCGAGCAGATCACGCGCCGGTGCGACAAGCTCGGCACAGGGCTCGCGATCAGCGGTGAGGAGCTGATCGTGTGGAAGGCGTCCTGAGCACGACGCCCGTCGCTAGGCGAGCGCGCCGGAGAGCAGCGTGCCCTCGACGTCCGGGAACTTGACCTCGAGCAGGTGGGCGACCGTCGGCGCGACGTCGCGGCTTCTGATGTCGCCGAGCTCCGCGCCACGCTTCACGCCCGCCCCGGCCGCCAGGAAGAACGCCCCGTTGTCCGGATGGGTCGGCCGGTGACCGTGGTTGCCGCGATAGCGCGGCGACCCGACGTGCTCCTCGCCGCGCGCCTCGTCGCCGAAGGCGTAGCCTTCCGCGGCCTCGAGCACGAGCTCGCCGACCATCGGGTTCACGGCCGGCGTCGGGAGCCCGAGCGCAGCATAGTCGGCCACGCCCCACACGCCCGTCACGCCCTCGAGAGCGGCAAGCTCGGGCTTCAGGTCCCGGACGATCGCCGCGCGATCGTCCGGATCGAGGACGTAGACGTAGCCGGCGCCGTGGTTGGTGACGAAGCGGGCCCGGCTCTCGACGATGCGCCCCTCGGCGTCGATCGTCAGGAGCCCGAGCTGACGCAGGCGTACGTTCACCCGGATCTCCCGCTCGGAAGGCAGGAAGCCGTGGTCGGACACCACGAGCACCGAGGTGTCGCGCTCGAGCGCGCCCGCCGGAAGCGCGGCCAGCACGCGGCTCACGCAGTGGTCCACGTACTCGAGCGCCCAGTACGCCTCCGGCGACCGGGGCCCGTGAAGATGCTGGAAGCTGTCGGCGCAGAGAAAGTGCGCGAGCAGCAGATCGGGAGCGTGGCGATTCAGCGCGTGGGCCGCCGCGTCGGCCACCACGTCGTCCCGGAGAAACCGCTTCGGTAGCTGCGACCACTCGCCCAGCCGGTCGACCGGGAGACCCAGTGCCTTGAGCTCGCGCCAGACGTCCGGCTGGGTGGCGCTCTCGAAGACCCGCTGATCCTTGAAGAACGGCAGGTTGAAATCGAGACCGGCCGCGCGCCGGGTACAGGGCCAATCGACCGCGGCCGTGCGTCGGCCGGCAGCGTGGGCGACGTCGTACACGGTCGGCGCCCGCAGAAGCCGGTCCGCGTCGTAGATAGGGTCGCCGGTCAGATCTTCCGCGCGCCCCGATTCACGGTTGAGGACGTAGTTCGCCACGACGCCGTGGCGATCGGGGCGCACCCCCGTCACCATGCTCGCGTGCGTGGGCCAGGTGGTGCTCGGGAACACGCATTCCATGCGCCGCGCCACCACGCCGCGCTCGGCGAGGCGACGCAGCGTCGGCATGCGCACGCGAGGGTCGCCCCAGTAGAAGGCGGCGAACCCGTCGAGGCTGATCAGGACAACGCGTGCCACCGCCAGAGTTACGAGAGCACGCCCTCGCTCTTCAGCGCGGCGACCTGGTCGGCGCCGATGCCGAGCCAGGCGTTCAGCACTTCGGTGTTGTGCTGGCCGAGGCCCGGCGACGGCTTGATCCGGGCCGTCTTGCCGTCGAGCCGCACCGGCCAGGTCGGCATCTTGAACGGCCCGTTCGGGTGGTCCATCACCTGCATGATGCCGCGCTTCTCGAAGCTCGGATCGTTCTGCAGCTCCATCGTGTCGAAGACCGCGCCGGCCGGCACGCCGACGCCGCTGACCAGCGTCATCGCCTCCTCCTTGGTGTGCCGGCGCGTCCATTCCGTGATGATCGCGTCCACCTCGGCCTCGTTCTGGACGCGAGCCGCGCCGGTGGCGAAGCGCGGGTCGTCGATCAGCTCCTCGCGCCCGATCAGCCGCATCAGCCGACCCCAGTGCTCGGGATTGCCGCGGCTCGTGGTGATGTAGACCCAGTCGTTGGAGCCCATGGGCTTGCACTGATAGAGGCCGGAGGGCGAATTGGTGCCGGCACTGGATTTCCCGCCACGGCGCGGCGCCGGCTTACCGGTGCGTGCCTGGGTGGCGAAGCAGGTACGCATGTAGTGGATCATCGCGTCCTGCATCGCGACCTGGAGCCGCCGCCCCGT
>JBKPCO010000045.1:0-57559 GCA_046727415.1 Candidatus Methylomirabilota bacterium | reverse complement strand
TGGGCGAGGATGCGGTCCGATGGATCGACGATGGCGGCATAGACCACGGTGTGCGAGTAGCCGACGATGCCCTCGAGCATCGCGCGAATCCCGGGATCGCGCTGCAAGAGCAGCGGGTCGGCTTGCGGCGACTCCGCGACGACGCGCGAGCTCTGGTGGTAGAGCTGCTGCGCGAGGAGCTCACCCTCTTCGACCGCTCCGCGCAGCGCTACGCGCGCGACGCTTGCGAGGTGCGCAACGGTCGATCCGGCGACGACCAGGAGAACCGCGACGCCGAGCGCCACGGCCTGGCGGGCGCGGAGCCCAAGGGCCATCAGCTCAGCTTCGGTACTTGTGGAGCTTGTTGTGCAGGGTCTTGAGACTGATGCCCAGGATGACGGCCGCGCGGGTTTTGTTGCCGCCGGTCTGCTTGAGCGTCTTCAAGATGAGCTCGCGCTCCGCGTCCTCGACGGTGGTGCCGACCGACAGGACCACGTCCGCCTCGGTCCCCGATGCGGCGGGTAGCGACGCCTCATCGAAGGCCGGCAGGTGCTCGGTGCGGATGAGCTCGTCGGGACAGACGATGACTGCTCGCTCGATGACGTTGCGGAGCTCCCGGACGTTCCCGGGCCACCGGTGGCGCCGGAGGACGTCGAGGGCGTCGTCGGCGACGCCGCGGATCGAACGCCCGTGCCGCTGGTTGAACTCGTCCACGAACGCCTGCGCAAGCTCGGGGACGTCCTCCATCCGCTCGCGCAGGGGCGGCACCGTGATCGTCAGTACGTTGAGTCGGTAGTAGAGATCCTCGCGCAGGGCGCCGCTCTGCAACGCCTTCAGCGGATCCTTGTTGGTGGCCGCCACGATCCGGACGTTGACGTGCGTCTCGCTCTGGGCCCCGAGGCGGCGGAATTGTCCCTCCTGCAGCACTCGCAGGAACTTGGCCTGGGTTCCGGGGTTCATCTCCGCCACCTCGTCGAGGAACAGGGTGCCGCCGTCGGCCAATTCGAAGCAGCCCTGGCGACGCTCGACGGCGCCGGTGAAGGAGCCCTTCTCGTGGCCGAAGATCTCGCTCTCCAGTAGCGTCTCGGGAATGGCCGCGCAGTTGACGGCGACGAACGGCCCCTTCCGGCGCGACGAGAGCGCATGCACCGTGCGGGCGACGAGCTCCTTTCCGGTACCGCTCTCGCCGGCGATCAGGAGCGTCGCATCTGTGGGCGCCGCCACCTCGACCTGGCGCATGACCTCGTGCATCCCGCTGGAGCTGCCGACGAGCCGACCACACGCGCCGCGCTGGCGGAGCTGTCGGCGCAGCAGCTGAACCTCACGCGTGGTCTCGGTCCGTTCCAGCGCCCGGTCCACGACCAGCTGGAGCCGCGTAGGATCCACCGGCTTGGTCAGATAGTCATACGCGCCTTCCTTGATCGCCCGCACCGCGCTGTCGATGCTGCCCTGACCCGTCAGGAGAACCACCGCCGTGCTGGGATAGTCGCGCTTGAGCTTGCCGAGCAGTCCCATGCCATCGAGTCCAGGCATGACGAGATCGGCGATCACGAGATCCGGTGTCCATCCCGCCGAGCGCTGCAAGGCCTCCTGACCGTCGGACGCCGCCATAGCCTCGTAGCCCCACAGGGTGAGGAGATCTTTGAGCCCCGTGCGCGACGCGGGCTCGTCATCGACGACAAGGATGCGTGACTCCGACGCGACTTTGCTCATGACAGTGCGACTCGTTCCTGGTCAGGCGTGCGCCGCAGCAGGCGCAGCGGCGCGCGGCGCGGAAGGTGCCATTCCAGCCGTGCGGTACGCCTGACCACGTGACCGCAGGGTCCGAGCACGATCGACAGCATTTCGTCGTGCATCTCGTGCCAGTCTTCAATCGACCGGAGCGCTCGGCAGCGCTCACAGAAGGTCGTCATGATCATTCGCTCCTCGTTGTCTCGGGCGTGGTGGTGATTTTTTGCGTCATCGACGGCCCGGACGTGAGCATCGGCCGTGCCAGAGCACTGACACGCACCCTAAACGCTTGACTTCGCGGCACGGATTGCTAGACGGCAGACCGCCGAATTCTTACGCAGCAGTCGACTGGGCGACAGGTGCGACGGTAAAACTTACACAGGTGTCGGCTGGACGTCGCCCCGTTGTCACCGGTCTCGGGTGTTCACCTGAGGCGGTTTTCGCTGGCTGACTCGCGGGGCGTGCCGCGTATCCAGTCCCTGAGGCGATTCCATCCGCTGATGACGTGGTCGACGACGCCCCGATGCTCGTCACACGGCGGCGGCTCGGTACCGCTCAGAAACGTTTCGCGGACCACGATGGGACAGGCCGCGACGGCCCGCTTGCCGTTACCGGCGTCGATGTCGACGAAGACGATCCCGGGCGGCGCGGAGAACTCGCCCTGCGGATAGGTCTGGGTCGCCTGCTGCATGAAGTCCGTCCAGATCGGCAGCGCGGCCTGGGCGCCGCTGAGACCGTGGGCGTCGCCGTTGTCGAATCCGACCCACACGAGCGTCAGGAGCCGGGGTGTGTACCCAACGAACCACGCGTCGCGGCCGTCGTTGGTCGTGCCAGTCTTGCCCGCCACCGCTTCGGGTAGCCCGCTCGCCCGCGCCGCGTTGCCGGTACCGGAGGTGATGACGCCCTTCAGCAGCGACGTCATCAGGAAGGCCTCGGCCGGCGGCACGGCCTGAACAGCCTCCTCCGAGCCGGTCGGCTGCACTTCCTCGTCGCCGAACTGGACGGCATGGATTCCAGAGACGGCCGGCAGCCGGACGCCGCCGTTCGCAAGCGTGACGTAGGCGCGAGCCAGATCGAGCGGGGCGACCTCGAACGCGCCCAGCGCCATCGCCGGCACCGGCGTGAGATGGCCACGCAAGCCCAGCGTCCTGGCCATCTCGACGATGCTCGGCAGGCCCACCGTCTGTGCGATCCGGACCGTCGCGGCGTTGAGCGAATGCTCGAGGGCGTGCCGGACGCTCACGTTGCCCTCGTAGCGTTCCTCATAGTTGCGCGGGGTCCAGGGCTGGCCGCCCACCTTCAGCGTGATCGGTGAATCGTCGACGCGCGAGGCCGCGGTGAACTGCGGCACGCCGTTGTTCGCATGGAGCGCGGCGAGGTAAACGATTGGCTTGAACGCCGAGCCCGGCTGCCGGCGAGCGAGCGTGGCGCGGTTGAACTGGCTAGCGAGATAGTCGCGCCCGCCGACCAGCGCGCGAATCTCCCCGGTAACGGGCTCGATCGCGACCAGAACGACCTGCAGCCGCCGGCCGGGATCGTGCCGGCGCAGACGCGGCACGCTGGTCTCGAGCCGGTCGAGGCCACGCACGGCGGCCAGCTCCGCGAACTTTTGTAAGGTAAGGTCGAGCGTGGTCATGATGCCCACGCCGCGCACCCGGGAGACCTCCGCGCCGAAACGCTGCTCGAGCTCCTGGCGCACGTGGTCGAGGAAGTATGGCGCCGGCTGTCCCGGGCTGGCCAGCTGGCGCACCCGCACCGGCGAGCGCCGGACGCGCTCGTACTCCGCCTGCGAGATGGTCTCGAGCTCCCGCATGCGCGCCAGCACGACGTTGCGACGATCGCGGGCCCGGGCCGGGTCGACCGCCGGCGAGTACACGTTCGGGCCGCGGATGATCGCTGCGATCAGCGCCGCCTCGCCGGTGGTGAGCTGGTGGATCTCCTTGCCGAAGTACGCTCGTGATGCGGCGCCGACTCCGCGGATCGCGATCGGCCCGCGCTGGCCGAGGTAGATCTCGTTCAGGTAGGCTTCGAGGATGCGTTTCTTCGAGTAGCGCGACTCGACGAGCGCGGCTAGCCACGCTTCGCGCAGCTTGCGGAAGTACGTGCGCTGGGGATTGAGCAGTCGGACCTTCACGAGCTGCTGGGTGATGGTGCTCCCGCCTTCCTTGACCCGGCCGGCACGAACGTTGGCCCAGGCGGCCCGCGCGAGCGCGCGGGGGTCGAGCCCGCCGTGCTCGAAGAAGCGGTGATCCTCGGCCGCCAGCACCGCGTCGATCAGGATCCGCGGCACCTCGTCGAACCGAACCGGCCGATGGTCCTCGCCGGGGCGGTCCAACGCGCTCGCCAGCACCTCGGGCTCGAGCGTTAGATCCGTGATCTCCTCGCCCGCTCGCGTGACGCGCTGGATGCGCTCGTCGACCACGTGGAGGCGAACGAGCCCGGCTTTGCCGCCGCGCTCCTCGATCCCGCGCGGGACGAGCTCCCAGTCGCTCCCGACTCGCCGGAACTGTCCCGGTGAGCCCGGGGTGGCGCGGGTCTCGGCGTAACCGAGCCGGGAAAGGGTGGCGGCGAGGCCGATGCGCTGGACGTGGGTGCCGGGAGCCAGCGACTGCCCCGTGGCATAGATGAAGGTGGCGCGGCGAGCATCGGCGCGCTCGAATCTCGCGAGCTCGACGGCCGAATAGACGAACGGGCCGCCGATCGCGAGGGCGAGCACGAGGCCGACCAGCAGCGCTCGCCACCGGCCGAACCGTCCAGTCAGCATCGTCCGGAGGCCATCGAGCTTCTTCATCGGCGTGCGGTTCGTGCACTCGGGATGCCAGGCGCACGCAAGGCCATGGTACCTGGACTTAGATCAGAAGTGGTAAAGAGGTGAGTCAGCCCGCGTGGGGACGCGTGAGCGCGGCCGAGACCGCCTCGTGCAGATGCTGCAGCGAAACCGGCTTCGACACGTACGCGAACGCGCCCATCGACATGGTCGTGGGCTTGAGCGACGCGTCGGTGCTGCCGGTGATCATGATGACGCGGATGGCCGGATCGAGCGATCGAATGCGCTGGAGTACCTGCACGCCGTCGAGACCCTCCATGATGACGTCGAGGACCACGACGTCCGGCTGGTACTGCGACACCGCGATGAGGGCATCGCCGCCGTGGGACGCCGCATCGACCGTGTATCCCGCGTCGGTGAAGTATTTCGTCAGGATGGTGACGAGATCGGGCTCGTCGTCGACGACGAGGATCCGGCCTCGAGGCTGGCTTCCGGGCGCCCGGCGTGGCTCCACGACTTGATCATTATCCCTCGCGTCGCCGCGTCCGCCGAAGTGGAATGCGTCCCGCGAGGGCACGATTACGCCACCGGTCCGGCCTCGACCGGATCGGGCGTGACCAGCCGGATAGCCGCCGACTGCTCGAGCCAGCGCGAGCGCCCGCAGAGACAGCACTTCCAGAGCAGGGGGGCGGTCTCCAGACAGCCGAATCGCTCGGCCGCAGAGATGTGCGAGCGATCCAGCGTCAAGAACCCGCCGCATCGGCAGACCATCATGGGAGCACCTCCTCGGCCGGTTAGGCTGCATCCTTCAAGCCAGAGCTAAGTCATTGACTCTTCGATGGTTAGGAGCAGAGTCGCCCGGCGGATTGGCAACCCCGAGAACGGAATGCCCCTCTGGGGTGGGGGAACGGCATCATGCCATCTGCTGGTACTGTTGGGCCGTGCAGCTCGACGAGCGGTTGAAGGCGCTCTATCCCGACGCCTCGCGTCGCAGTCTCAAGCAATGGCTCGCGACCTCGCGCGTGCGCGTCAACGGCACCGTCGTCCGGCGCGGCGACGTGCCCGTGCGCGCCGACGACCGGGTCGAGCTGACGGCGCCGCCGCCGCTGGACTGCCCTCGGCCACTCGTCCTCGTGCACGAGGACAACGACATCCTCGTCGTGGAGAAGCCGAGCGGGCTTCTGAGCGTCGCCACCGAGGGGGAGCGTATACGCACCGCCTACCGGCTTCTCCGCGACTGGGTTGCGCGCGGCTCCGCCGGCGCCCGGCTCTTCATCGTCCATCGTCTCGACCGCGAGACCTCTGGGCTGATCGTCTTCGCGAAGACCGTCGCGGCGAAGCGTGCCTTGCAGTCGCAGTTCGCGGCGCGCGCCGTGGAGCGCGTCTACGTCGCGCTGGTCGAGGGCGTGCCGCGGACGGCGGAGGGCACCTTCACCTCCAGGCTCACCGAGGAACGCTCGCTGCGCGTTCGCCCGACGTCCGATCACCGCACGGGCCGGGAGGCGATCACGCGGTACCGCGTCGTTGCGCGGCGTCGGGAAGGGGCGCTGGTCGAGCTTCGCCTGGTGACGGGGCGTCGCGGTCAGATCCGCGCTCAGCTCGCGGCGGCCGGCCACCCGATCGCCGGCGACCGGGAATACGGTGCCCGCACGGACCCGATGCGACGCCTCGCTCTGCACGCGACGCGGCTCGGCTTCGCGCATCCGCGTGGCGGGCGCGTTGTGTTCGAGAGCTTACCGCCGCCGGGGTTCGGCCGGGAGTCCGGGTGAGGCGCAGTGCTATCATCGCGCTGGCGAGACGACATGGGTAACCCGGAGCAGCTGATCGGCGCGGAAGTGGCGAATCTCGCCGCCGCCATCGAGCGCGCGGCGGCCGATCTCGCCATGGCCGAGGAGCCGGCCGGCTTCACGGTCGCGTTGGAAGGTGAAGACGAGTCGGGCGAGCGGCGTGACTGACTGGACCATCGCAACGCTCGCGCGCGCGATCGCCGCGCGCAAAATCTCCCCGGTCGAGGCGACCCAGGAGCACCTGGCCCGCATCGAGCGCCTCGACGGACGCATCCGCGCCTTCATTACCGTCGACGCCGAGGGCGCCCTCGCCGCGGCGCGCGCGCTCGAGGCCGAGCTGATCGCCGGCCGGTCGCGCGGCCCCCTGCATGGCGTGCCACTGGCCCACAAGGATCTCTGCCACGTGCCGGGCCTACCGACCTCGTGCGGGACCCTGACGCGCGAGTACTTCACGTCACCCCGCGAATGCACGGCCGTCGCGCGCCTGCGCGAGGCGGGCGCGGTGAGCCTCGGCAAGCTGAACATGGCGGAGCTGGCCATGGGCCCGTTCGGGGACAACGCCCATCACGGTGACGTCCAGAATCCGCGGCGGCAGGGGCACTGCGCCGGCGGGTCGAGCAGCGGCTCAGCGGCGGCGGTGGCGGCCGGCTTCGCACTCGCCGCGCTCGGCAGCGACACCGGCGGCTCCATCCGGCTGCCGGCGGCCTGCTGCGGGGTCGTCGGGCTCAAGGCGACGTACGGGCGGGTAAGCCGCGCCGGTGCGATGCCGCTCTCGTGGTCGCTGGACCACGTGGGGCCGTTGACCCGCACCGTCGCCGACGCGGCGACGGTGCTCGGGATCATCGCGGGCTACGACCCGCGTGACACGACCTCGAGCCGGCGGGGCGTTCCCTACTACGAGCGAATGCTCGAGACCCCGATCGCCGGTCTTCGCGTCGGCGTGCCGGAGAACTATTACTTCGACGGCGTCACCGACGAGATGGCTGCCGCCGTTCGCACCGCGGCGCGCGCGCTCGAGACCCTGGGCACCGTCGTCACGCAGGTCCGACTGCCCGACCCGCGGCCGCTCGTCGACGTGTGCAACGTCATCTCACGCTCGGAGTCGGCCACGATTCATTCGCGCGTCCTCCGCGATCGTCCGCACGAGCTGCAGCCGGCCGTCCGCGCCCGTCTGGAGACGGGCTTTCACATCTCCGCCCACGACTATCTTCAGGCGCTCCGGCTCCGCGGCCGCCTCACGCGCGAGTTCGTTCGCGAGGTCTTCGGGGAGGTCGACGCCCTGGTGCTGCCGGTGATCCCCGAGCCCGCGCCCGCGCTCGACGCTGTCAAGGCGGGCACGCCCGACGAGATCGTGGCCATGATGGGCCGGTTCTCCCGACTCACGCGGCCGTTCAACGGGCTCGGGCTGCCCGCGCTCGCCCTGCCGTGCGGGGCCGCGCCCGACGGCCGCCCGCTCGCGCTCCAGATCGTCGGGCGGCCGTTCGACGAGGGGACCGTGCTCCGGCTGGGCCACGCCTACGAGCGTGGCTGAGCGTCCGCCGATCTGGCCCGTCGTCGTCGCTTACGTCGGCGCCTTCGCCGCGATCGTCGTCTTCTCGATCCTCGGACTCGGTGCCGTCCATGCGATGTATCCAGATCTCCCGGAGTGGGCTGTGTTCGAGAGTCTCCCCGGTCTGCTCGCCATGGCTATCGCCTCCTCGACCGGATTGCTCGTGACGGTCCTGCTGGTCGATCGCGGAACCTCGCTTGCGCGGCTGCGCCTCTTGCCCGGGCGTGAGACGGGCTGGACGCTGTCAGTCATGGTGATCGGCATGCTGGCGCTCGCGCAGCTGCTCGACTCGCTCGCGATCCTCGCCGGGCTCGGGCAGTACGGCACCATGGTGATGATCCGCCGTGCCCTCGCCCAGGCGGTGGGCCCCGAACTGTTCCTCGCGGTGCTCGTCATCGGTGTCCTCGCCGGAAGCGCCGAGGAGATCTTCTTCCGCGGGTATATGCAGACGCGGCTCGGCGAGCGCTTTCCGCCCGCGGCCGCGGTGCTCGTGGCCGGCGCGTGCTTCGGCATCCTCCATTTCGATTGGCTGCACGGGTTGCTGGCCTTCGCGCTCGGTCTCTACCTCGGCTGGATCACGGAGCTGGCGGGCAGCGCGCTGCCGGCGATGGCCTGTCACGTCATCAACAACGCGCTCTTCACGATGCTCACCGCGCTCTGGGGCACGCTCGAGGGGTGGAGCCTCAACGCCGGGCTCGTCGCGGCGTGCGGTCTCGTGTTCACCGCATGCCTCGTCTGGCTCCGTCAATCCGACCCGCGTCGCTCGTCCGTCCCGCGATGACCATGGATGAGCTGGCGGCCCTGACGCGGTCACGGCTGGCCGCACGCGAGCGCCGCGTCGCGCCCGACGGCCCGCTGGTGCGGGCGGCGGTGCTGGTGCCGCTCCTCGATCGCGGCGAGCCCTACATGATCTTCGCGAAGCGATCGGAGACCGTAGGCAGCCACCGGGGTCAGATCTCGTTTCCGGGCGGCGTCGTCGACCCGGGCGACGCGTCGTTTCTCGCCGCGGCGCTGCGCGAGAGCGAGGAGGAGATCGGCCTGCCGCGGGCGGCGGTGGAGCCCTTGGGGGCGCTGGACGACACCGAAACGGTCGCGACGAACTTTGTGATCACGCCGTGGGTCGGCGTGATCCGCCAGCCGGTGACGTGGCGTCCGGACGGCGACGAGATCGAACGGGTGATCGAGGTGCCGTTCGCCGAGCTCGCGAAGCCGGGAGGCCTGCGCACCGAGGAGTGGGAGCGCAACGGCGTTCGCCGGCCCGTGTACTTCTTCGACTACCGCGGCGACACGATCTGGGGCGCGACTGCCCGCATCGTCAAGCACTACCTCGATCTCGTGGTCGGCCGATGAGGCGGCCCTGGACGAGCCCCTGACGCGCCCGGCGGCGACGGCCGGCCTTTGCGCCGCCTGTGAGCACGCGCGGCTGGTGGTTTCGGCGAGGGGCTCGACGTTCGTCCGTTGCGATCTCAGCGCGACGGATTCGCGCTTTGCGAAGTATCCGCGACTCCCGGTCGCTAGGTGTGAGGGCTTCCGGCCGGCCGGAAGCCCGGCCGATCAGGGCCACCAGAGGTAGAGGAACCGCGGGCCGCCGCCGATGAGCGAGGCGAGCTGGGTCGCCGTCACGTCGATGCCGCCGGCCGACGACTCGGCGCGCGCGTAGTAGGTGGCCCGGTAGTCGTTGGGGCGGTGGTACACCACCACGCGGGCTTCGTCGACGCCGATCTTCTGCTTGGCGAGCTTGAGCACGTCGTCCATGTAGCCGACCTGGTCGATCAGCTTGAGCTCGAGCGCCTGCTGCGCCGTGTAGACGCGACCGTCGGCGATCTGGCGGGCGACGTCGAGCGGCAGCTTGCGCGACTCGACCAGGCGCGACAGGAACTGCCCGTGCAGCCCGTCGATCACGCTCTGGAAGATCTTCCGCTCGTCGTCGGTGAGCGCGCGGAACGGGCTCCCCATGTCCTTGCGCTCGCCGGATTTGAAGGCCGACGTCGTGACGCCGAGCTTCTGCAGGAGGCCCTCGGCGTTCAGCGAGAGCATGATGACGCCGATCGAGCCGGTGACGCTCGTCGGGTGGGCCACAATCGTGTCGGCGGCCAGCGCGACGTAGTAGCCGCCGGAGGCGGCGACGTCCATCATGACGGCGATCACCGGGATGCGCGTCTTCTTCTTGAAGAGGTCGATCTCCTTGAACATGATGTCGGACGCGGTCACGGTGCCGCCGGTGCTGTTGATCCGGAGGATCAGCGTCTTGATGCTCGAGTCCTCCTCGGCCTTCTTGAGCTCCTCGCGGATGCGCACGAGGAGCGGGACGCGGGGCGGCGGCGCGCCGATGACCAGAGTGGGCGACGACCCTTCTTCACTGAGAAATCCCGAGATGTCGGTCAGGAGGATCTTCGTCCGACCGGAACCCTCGACGGTCCGCTCGTCGAGGGGCTTGATCCGCGGCGTGAGATCGATCGAGACGAGCGCGCAGCCCGCCGCGAGCAGCAGGACCATGAGCACGAGTACAGGCGATCGCATGCCGGCAGTATACCCCGCAGGGTTGAACCGCGTTCCCGGGCTCTGGGATAATCGGCGAATGACCGCCGAGTCTCTACTCACGCTCGACGACGTGCGCGCCGCCGCGCAGCGGCTCGCGAATCGGATCTACCGCACGCCGGTGATCTCCTCGCAGCCCTTCGACGACGCCAGCGGCTGTCGCGTTTTCTTCAAGTGCGAGAACCTCCAGATCGCCGGCTCGTTCAAGATTCGTGGGGCGCTGAACAAGCTCCGGTCGCTCACCGCGGCCGAACGCGGCCGTGGTGTCATCGCCTACTCGTCGGGCAATCACGCGCAGGGCGTGGCGCTCGCGGCGCAGATGGTCGGCACCTCCGCCATCATCTGCATGCCGACCGACGCGCCCGCGCTCAAGGTCGAAGCGACACGCGGCTACGGCGCCGAGATCGTCTTCTACGACCGGCTGAAGGACGACCGCGCCGCCGTGGCCCGGCGCCTCGCCGACGAGACCGGGCGCGTGCTGGTGCCGCCCTACGACGACCCAGCGATCATGGCGGGCCAGGGGACCGCGGCGCTCGAGCTGTTCGAGGAGGTGCCCGCGCTCGACGCGCTGGTCACGCCGGTCGGCGGGGGTGGGCTCATGGCGGGCTGTAGCACGGTGGCGCGGAGCCTGTCACCGCAGATCACCGTCGTCGGCGTCGAGGCCGACACCGCGAACGATACCTACTTGTCGCTGCAGAAGGGCGAGCGCGTGACGATTCCTCCGCCGCCGACGATCGCCGACGGGATCCGCCCGCAATCGCCGGGGGAGCTCACGTTCCCGATCCTCCGCCAGAACCTCACGGGTGTCGCGCTCGTGAGCGACGCCGAGATCGTCGCGACGCTGCGCTTCCTGGCGCTGCGCGCTCGCATCATCGTGGAGCCGACCGGCGCGGTGGGCGCGGCCGCAGTGCTCACGGGCAAGCTCGGCGTCCCACGCGGCGCCCGCGTGGGCGTCGTCCTCTCGGGAGGCAATGTGGATCCGGAACTCCTGCTCCAGATCCTAAGTTCTTCATAATAGGCTCGCCTTGGCCGGCGGGGCCCCAGCCCCGCGACGGCCTGCAGCGCGCACTTCCGCGGCGAGCCTCAGCGGGCGTGAAACGCCGGCACGACCTCGGCCGCGAGCTCGGCGAGCTGATCCAGCATCCGCTCCGGCGGGCACATCGGCCGTAGCACGAACTTCGAACCGCCGCCCCGCACGTACTGCTCCAGGCGCTCGGCGACCAGCTCGGCCGGGCCGAATGCCGTGCACGCCTCGAGCGTCGGCGCATCGGCCCGGCCGCGCGGCATGAAGGGGAGCGCGAGCGCGCGGGCCGCTGCCGGGTCGGGGTCGAGGCAGAAGTTCACGAGCGATCCGAAGTGGTCGCCGGGCACCTCGCGGCCCGCCTGGGCCGCGAAGGTCATGGTCTTGTCGACGCCGATTCGAAACTGCTCAGGCGTGATGAACGACGGAATCCACCCGTCGCCCAGGTGGCCGGCCCGCCGCATCGCGGCCTCACTGTTGCCGCCGATCCACAGCGGCATCGGCTGCTGGATCGGACGTGGCAGCACCGTGATGCGGTCGAGGCGCCAGAAATCGCCCGCGTACGTCACCTCGGGCTCCTCCCAGCATTTCCGCATGATCCGTATTGCCTCGTCCGTGCGGCGCCCGCGCTCCCGGAACGGCACGCCGGCGGCGAGGAACTCGCGCTCCTGCTCGACGCCGATGCCGACCGCCGGGAGCACACGCCCCGCCGAGAGGTAGTCGAGCATCGCGAGCTGGCGCGCTGCGAGCACCGGGGACCGAAAGGGCGCGACCAGTACGCTCGGGCCGAACTTGAGCCGCTCGGTGCGCGCGGCCACAGCGGCCATCGTGGTCGTCGGCTCGAGGACCGGCGTGGGCGAGGAGAGCCGGTCCGAGAACCAGACGGAATCGATCGCCGTCCGCTCGCATACGTCGATGAGCTTCCAGAAGAAGTCGAGCCCGTCGGCCGGCGAGCCGCCGGGCCACGGCCCGGGCATGATGCCGATCCGGTACTTGATCTGCATAGGCTGCCGTCTAGAACATCGAGAAGTCTTCGGCCTTCTCGGTGAGGAACTCGACCAGCGCGGGCGTGCCTTCCTGCGTCTTGCGGATGGCGCGCCGGATCGCCGGCACGATCTCGCTGGGCTCGCTCACGCGTTCTCCGTGGCCGCCGAAGGCCCGCGCCATCGCCGCGTAATCGCCGCTGATGTCGGTCGAGCGGTACTTGGCGGTTGCCGTCTTCATGATCTTGAGCTCGATCGCCATCGAGAAGTTGTTGAGCAGGATCGAGAGGATGGGGATCCGCTCCCGGACGGCGGTCTCGAAGTCCATCCCGGTGAAGCCGATCGCCGCGTCGCCCCAGACGTTCACGCAGAGCTTGTCGGGGGCGGCGAGCTTCGCGCCCATCGCCAGTCCGAGGCCGTAGCCGAGCTGGGTGGTCTTGCCCCAGCCGATGTAGCTCAGCGGCGCAACGGGCTCCCAGAATGGTGAGATCTGGTCGCGCGGGCTGCCGGCGTCGTGCGTGATGATCGTGTTGGCGACGTCCACCGTGTGCATCAAGTCCCAGAGCACCCGGTAGGGAGACAGGGGCTTCGTGTCCTGCGTGAGCCGCGGCGTCCACTGGGCCAGCCACTCGCTCTTGAGGTTCTTGATCTCCTGGGTGACGGCCGAGAAACGGCCGCGCGGCCCGCCCTTCAGACGATCCTTCACCTCGACGATCAAAGCCTGCAGCGTGAGTCCGGCGTCGCCGACCAGCGCGAGGTCGGCCGGCACGTCCTTGTTGATATCGGTCGCATCGAGCGTCGCATGGGCGATACGCTTGCCCTTCGGCATCGCGACGCCGTAGTTGGTCGTGGCGAAGCTGCAGCCGATTCCGAAGATCAGATCGGCGTTCTTGAGGAAATGGTTGAGC
The DNA here is from genome assembly GCA_046727415.1 of Candidatus Methylomirabilota bacterium. GTDB lineage: Bacteria > Methylomirabilota > Methylomirabilia > Rokubacteriales > CSP1-6 > AR31. Next base: position 44,296 of record JBKPCO010000045.1, on the reverse strand, counting down.
TGCTTGCTGATCGAGCGGCCGCCCGAGCCGAGCGAGAGCGGATGGTTCTCGGGAAATGCGCTCTTGCCCTGCAGGCTCGTCGTCACGGGCGCCTCGAGAAGCTCGGCCAGATCACGCAGCGCCTGCCACGCCCGCGCGTAGTGCACGCCCTGGCCCGCGTAGATAACCGGGCGCTCCGCGGCCACGAGGGCCTCGGCCACGCGTGACACGTCGCGCGGATCGGGCGCCGAGCGCAGGCGGGGCGTCGGCGCGTACTGGATGGGCTCGGCGACCTCTTCGCGGAGCAGGTCGGTCGGGAACTCGATCAGGACCGGCCGTGGTCGCCCGTTCTTCACCTGGGTGAACGCGCGGCGCATCGCGTCCACGACCGCGTCGGGCACGATGACCTGCTCGCACCATTTGGTTACGTGCTGGAAGTTCAGAAACGAGTTGAAGTTCGGCTGGATGTTCGTGATGCGGCGCGGATAGCCGCCGGGGAGCACGATGATCGGCACGGAGTCGCCGTAAGCCTGGGCGACGCCGCCGAACGCGTTCTCCGATCCCGGCCCGTGCTGCATCGCGAAGACGCCGACCCGATCGCCTGACGAGATGCGGCTGACGGCGTCGGCCATGTGGAGCCCAGTCCGCTCTTGGCGAACGATGATCGTCCGGATGTCCGCCTCGGCGGCGGCCTCGATGATCGGATTGACTGGATACCCGATGAGGAACTTCACCCCTTCACGCTTGAGGATCTCGGCCACGGCCGCCGCTGCCTTCATGAGCGTCTCCTGGGATCGAATTGCCCGCGCCGGGGCGCGGGATCGGCTTATCCTACGCCAGACCCGACGACCGGGGGAGGAGAACATCGTCCATGACCCGGGACGAGCTGAAGCAGCGTGTTAGCGAGACGATCGAGCGCCACGCCGACGAGATCATCGGTGTCGGCGAGGCCATCCGCCGTCATCCCGAGCTCGGCTTCAAAGAGCGCAAGACCGCGGCGCTGGTGGAGGAGAAATTCCGCGGGATCGGTCTCGTCCCGCGGACCGGCCTGGCGCTGACTGGCGTGCGGGCCGACGTCACTGGCGGGGCCGGGAACGGGCCCACCTTCGCGCTCCTGGGTGAGCTCGACGCGCTCGTGGTCGCCGGCCACCCCGAGGCGGATCGGTCGACCGGCGCGGTCCACGCGTGCGGCCACAACGCCCAGATCGCGGGGCTCGTGGGCGCGGCGATGGGCCTTGTCGAAGCCGGCGCCATGAAGCACCTCGCGGGCCGCGTGACGTTCATGGCCGTGCCCGCCGAGGAGGGCGGTGATCTCGAATGGCGCCTGTCCGAGGTGCGCGCCGGGCGGCTCGAGTTCCTCGGCGGAAAGTGCGAGCTCCTCCGCCTCGGGCACCTGGACGACATCGACATGGCGATGATGATTCACACGACGCCGCGCGCCGAGGACGGCCCGGCGTGCGTGCCCGGATCGAACAACGGCCGCTTCGGCAAGACGGCGCGTTTCGTGGGGCGGGCGGCGCACGCGGGCGGGGCGCCGCACGCCGGGATCAACGCGCTCTACGCGGCGCAGCTCGCGCTCGCCGCGATCAACGCGCAGCGCGAGACCTTCCGCGACGAGGACACGATCCGCGTGCATCCCATCCTGACCCACGGGGGCTCGCAGGTGAACGTCATCCCCGGCGAGGCGCGGATCGAGACCTACGTGCGCGGGCGCACCCTCGAGGGCATACGCGACGCCAACCTGAAGGTCGACCGCGCGCTGAAGGCGGGCGCCCTGGCACTCGGCGCCACCGTCGAGATCGAAACCCTGCCGGGCTACCTGCCGCTCCGCACCGACGCCACGCTGGCGCGCATGTTCAGACAGAACGCCGACTCGATGTTCGGCGCCGGCGCCTGCCGCGAGGCCGGGCACCGGGCCGGGTCCACCGACATGGGAGACCTGAGCCAGGTGATCCCGGTGGTCCATCCATACATGGGCGGCGCGCGCGGCACGGGCCACGCCGCCGATTACGAGATCGTCGACAAGCATCTCGCCTACGTCATGCCGGCGCGGGCGATGGCGGCGATGGTCGTCGATCTACTCTGGGATAGCGCTGCTGGCGCTCACGAGGTCGTTGCCCAGGCCGTCCCGGGCATGACGCGACAGGGCTACGTCGAGTTCCAGCGGAGCGTGCGCCGACGCGAGGTATTCCAGGGCGGCGCCTGAGCGCGCCGGCCGTCTCTTTCACGAGGCCGAAGTTGCGTCTCCCGTCGGGCGCCCGTAAAATGAACGGCGGTTCAGTCAGACTTCATGCGCGATCCCGACAAGCCCCAGCAGATCATCGACGCCGCGATTCGCGTCTTCGCGCGTAACGGCTACTACAACTCGCGCGTTTCGGACATCGCCCGCGAGGCAGGCATCGCCAGCGGCACGATCTACCTCTACTTCAAGACCAAGGACGAGATCCTCGTCACACTGTTCCGCGAGAAGATGGCGGAGTGGGTGGCGTCGGTCCGCCGCGAAGTCGCCGCCGAGCGCGATCCCCTCGCGAAGATCCGCAAGATCGTCGCGCTGCACTTCAAGGTGCTCGAGGACAACCCCGAGCTCGCCGAGGTCGTCCAGGTCGAGCTGCGCCAGGGTCAGAAGTTCTTCCGCGGCGCGTCGGCGCACGAGGTGTCTGCCTATTTCACGGTGATCAACGACGTGCTCGAGGAGGGCGCCGCCTCCGGCCAGATCCGGCGAGATCTGCCGGTGAAAATCGCCACCAAGATGCTGTTCGGCGCGATGGACCAGATGGCCACCTCGTGGGTGCTGGGCAAGCGCGCGTATCGCCTCACCGAGGCGGCCGACCCGGTCGCGACCATCTTCCTCCAGGGAGTTTGTGCCCATGGTGTATGAGACCCTCTTGTTCGCACGCGAGGAAACCTTCGCGATCATCACGCTCAACCGTCCGCCCGCCAACGCGATCAGCGAGCCGCTCATGCGAGAGCTGAACGCGGCGCTCAACGCGGTCGAGAGCGACGACACGGTCCGGGCCGTCATCATCACCGGGACGGGCGACCGGATCTTCTGCGCGGGCGCCGACCTGGGCTCGGCTTTCTCTGGGGGTGACGTCGACACGTTCATCCGTTTCGGCAACGCCGTCGTCAGGCGGATCGAGCGGTTCCCCAAGCCGGTCATCGCCGCCATGAACGGCCACGCGCTGGGCGGGGGCTGCGAGATCGCGATGGCCTGCCACTTCCGGCTCCTGAAGGAAACGGCCCGCATGGGACAAACCGAGTCGAACCTCGGCATCACGCCGGGTTTCGGCGGCTCGCAGCGCCTGCCGCGCCTCGTCGGCCGCACCAAGGCGCTCGAGTTCCTCATCCTCGGCACGCAGGTGCCGGCGCCGGAATGCTTGGCCCTCGGCCTTGTCAACCGGCTGACGAAGGAAGGCGAGACCCTCAACGACGCGAAGACGCTGGCGCGTGAGCTCGCCAAGCGACCGCCGATCGCGACCCGGCTCATCATCGAGGCGGTCGACGAGGGCCTCGAGGCGCCGATCGACAAGGCGATCGACATCGAGGTGCGCGCGTTCCTGAAATCGCTCAAGACCGAGGACGCCTCGGAGGGCATCCAGGCGTTCTTCGCCAAGCGCGAGCCGAGCTTCAAGGGGAGATAGACGCATGGACCTGGGGATCCGGGGCCGCGTCGCGCTCGTCACCGGCGGCGCGCGGAGCCTCGGCAAAGCCGACGCCACGACGCTGGCCGCCGAGGGCTGCCCCATCGCGATCGTCGACCTCGACGGCGACGGCGCCGCCGGCGCGGCCGGCGAGATCGAGGCGGCCGGCGGCCGAGCGCGCGGCTACCCGTGCGATATCCGCGATTCGGCGCAGGTCGGCGATGTGGTGGGCCGGATCGAGCGCGACCTCGGTCCCGTCGACATCTGTGTGAACAACGCCGGGCTCATCTATACGGTGGGTCAGCTCAAGGACCTGAAGGACGAGGACTGGGAGTTGAACCTCGCCGTGAACCTGACGGGAACCTACAAGGTCACGAAGGCGGTGTTCCCGGGCATGCGCGAACGCAAGTGGGGCCGGATCGTCTGCATGGCCTCGATCGCCGGCCTCATGGGAGGTTTCGGTCAGACGGCATACTCTACGAGCAAGATCGGCCTGATCGGGTTTGCGAAGTCGGTCGCCCTCGAAGGTGCCCGGTACAACGTCACGTGTAACGCGATCGCGCCGGGTATCATCGCGCCCAATGCCAAGCTGAGCCCGCTGTACGAGCGGATGGTGAAGCGGGTCGCGATGCAGCGCGAGGGGGAGCCCGAGGACGTGGCCAACGCGGTCGCGTTCCTGTGCTCCGAGCGCGCTCGATACATCACCGGCGCTGTGCTGACTGTGACGGGCGGAATGGACCTCTTTACGTTTTGATGGCCGAGCGTCGGGCGCCGGAGCCCTGCGAAGCCACCCCGACGCCAATCCAAAAAAGGGAGGCATGATATGCCAACAGTGAAAGAGACGTTCGAGGCGATGGCCGGCCGTTTCCGGGCCGACAAGTCCAGCGGGACGAACGCGGTGATCCAGTACGACGTAAGCGGTGACGGCGGCGGGACCTGGAACGCGGTCATCAAGGACGGGGCCTGCGTCGTGAAGCCGGGGGCCGGAACCAACCCGAACCTGACGCTCCAGATCTCGTCGCAGGATTGGCTCGACATGCTCTCCGGCAAGCAATCCGGGCAGATGCTCTTCATGTCGGGCAAGCTGAAGGTCAAGGGCGACATGGGTCTGGCCATGAAACTCGCCTCGATGTTCCAGATGTAGCGGAGGCCGTCGAACATGGGTCAGGAGCGCTTCGCCGACGTCGTCGAGCGATTCACCGGCGAGGACGCCCGCGAGCCGTCTCCGGAGACGGTCAAGCGGTGGCAGGAGGAGCTGGAGCGCGGCTTCCGCCGCCTCCAGAACTTTCACGGGCTGCTCACCAACCCGGTCGAGCCGAGAACCGGCCAGACGCCCCGCGTCGAGGTCTACAAGCGGAACAAGTCGCGGCTCTATCGCTACGAGTCGTCGCGGCAGCACCGCATCCCGGTCCTGTTCGTCCCGAATCTCGGCATCAGCCGCCCGTATATCTTCGACCTCCTGCCGGGCGCCAGCTTCGTGGAGCATATGACCCGGCAGGGCTTCGATTTCTACATGCTCGACTGGGGAGTCTTCGGCCCTGAGGACAACGACCTGACCGTCGAGGACTGCGTGACCAAGATCCTGCCGCGCATGGCGCGGAATGTCCTGGAGACGTCGGGCACGGAAGAGCTCTCCGTGCTCGGCTATTGCATGGGGGCGCCCATCTCGGCCTCGTTCGTCGCCACGCACCCCGAGGTGCCCGTGCGGAGCTTCGTCAACATGGCCGGTCCCATCGACTTCACGAAGGTGGGGCTGTTCGGGCTCTGGCTCGGCAAGCAGAATTTCAACGTCGACCGCTTCGTGGACACGCTGGGCTCGGTGCCCGCCGATCTGGTCAAGGCGGGCTTCAAGCTCCTCAAGCCCACGATGGACCTCTCGACGAACCTGAACCTCTGGTGGAATCTGTGGAACGACAAGTACGTCGAGGGATTCCAGGCGCTGTCCAAGTGGGCGAACGAGTACGTCGCCTTTCCCGGCGAGTTCTTCCGCCAGTGGGTGCGCGACTTCTATCAGGACAACAAGCTCTATCGAGGCGAACTCGTCATGGGCGGCCGGCCGGTACGGCTCGACCGGATCACGTGTCCCGTCTTCGTCGTGGGCGCGAAGGAGGACTACATCGCGCCGCCTGCGTGCGTCCAGGCGCTCCTCGACGCCGTGGGCAGCCGCGACAAGCAGTACGTGGAGTTGCCCGGCGGCCACATTTCCCTCATCGCCGGACGGGGAGCGGCCGTTCACTGCTGGCCGAAGGTTTCGGGATGGCTCGGTGCGCGCTCGTAGGCGCTAGAATTTTGAAGTAATGGCAGACACTCCCGGGCCTAACCAGCTGTTCGAGCAATGGCGGAAGCAGCTCGAGGAGGGGGCGCAGGCCTGGGCCCGCCTCGTCACGCCGCCGGCCCCCACGCCGCCCGATCCGACGGCATTCTGGCGGCCCGTGCTCGAGCAGGGCGTGCAGACCTGGGCGAAGCTCTTCGCGCAGACGCCGGCGACGCCCGAGCTCCTGACCCAGTGGAAGCAGTTCCTCGATCAGTGGATCGAGGCCTGGTCGAAGGTGCTAGGTCAGACGATGGGCACCGAGCAGTTTGCGAAGATGATGGGGCAGTCCCTCGATCAGTTCCTCGTCGCGCACGGCCCCATGAAGAAGGCCGTCGACCAGCAGGTCGAGGGGGCCCTCCAGGCGCTCAATCTGCCCTCGCGGAGCCAGGTGACCGCGCTGGCCAAGCAGATCGTCGAGCTCGAGGAGCGGATCGAGCGGCTCGAGGACACGATCACCGCGGCGATCCGGCGCCTCGGCGACAAGAGGCCGCAATGATCGGCAAGACGATCGCCGAGATTCACCCGGGCGACCGCGCCGAGATGGCCCGGGTGGTGGAGGAGGACGACATCGCGAGCTTCATCGACGCGGTGGGCGACCTGAACCCCGTCCATACCGACGTCCATTACGCGGCGACAACGCCCTTCAAATCGCCGATCGCGCCTGGCATTTTCACGGCGGGGTTGATCTCGGCGGTCATCGGCACGCGGCTGCCGGGTCCGGGTGCGGCGTACCTCTCGCAGAGTCTCAAGTTCGTGAAGCCGGTGCGGGCGGGTGACACGATCACGGCGCGGGTCGACGTGCTCGAGGTGCTGGCCGAGCGAAATCGCGCGCGGCTTCAGACCGTGTGCGTGAACCAGCGCGGCGAGGAAGTGCTGTCGGGCGAGGCGTGGGTGATGCCGTCGAAGGCGCCCGTCGTCTACGAGGAGCAGCCGCGCCCGACGAGCTCGCTGGCGGCGCTGGCGCTCGGGCCGTGGGCCATGGACGCTCAGGCCGCGCGGCTCTGGGCCGCGCTCGTCACATCAGCAGTCCGCCGTTGATCGAGAGCTCCGCTCCGGTGATGTAGTCGCCGTCCGACGACACGATGTAGACGACCGCGCGCGCCACTTCCTCCGCCGTTCCGAAGCGCTTCAGCGGAATCTGTCCCAGGAGCTTGTCGCGAACCTTCTCGGGAATCCCCGAGACCATCTCGGTCTCGATGAAGCCCGGCGCCACCGCATTGACGGTGACGCCTTTGCCAGCGAGCTCCTTGGCCAGCGACTTGGTGAACGCGGCCACGCCGGCCTTCGAGGCCGCATAGTTGGCCTGCCCGAAGTTGCCGATCTGCCCGATGACGGAAGTGATGTTGACCACCCGGCCGTAGTTCTGCCGGATCATCTGGTCGATGAACACCTTCGTGCAGTTGAAGACGCCGTCGAGGTTGATCGCCAGCACCTTGCGCCAGGACGCGTGGTCCATCTTGACGAAGGTCTTGTCCGAGTTGATCCCGGCGTTGTTGACGAGGATGTCGAGGTGGCCGAAGTCCTTGAGGAGGTTTTGCGCCATGCGGAAGGTGTCCGGGTAGTCGCCGACGTCGGCCTGGGCCAGGATCGACTGGCGTCCCATCTTCCGGATCTGCTCGGCCACTTCGTTCGCGGCCCCTTCGCTCGAGACGTAGTTGACGGCGACGTCGGCTCCCTCCTCGGCGAGCGCCAGCGCGATCGCGCGTCCGATCCCACGGGAGCCCCCGGTTACGAGCGCCGTACGCCCTTTGAGCTTCATGCGCGAAACCTCCCTCCGGCGTGGGCGGCCAGTCTAGCACGCCGTGCGGGTGGGGCTCTTGACGCGAAGTGTTACGCCACGAGATAGAATAGGCCCGTCGGGGCCATCCCGCAGAGGAGCGCCATGGCGTACGTCATCAAGCGATACTCCAATCGAAAGCTCTACGACACGCAGGAGAGCCGGTACGTCACGCTCGAGGAGATCGAGGAGATGATCCGCACGGGCCGCGAGATCGCCGTGGTCGACGCCGCCACCGGCGAGGATCTCACCTCGGTGACGCTGGCCCAGATCATCCTCGAGAACGAGCGCAACCACCGCGCCGCGCTGCCCACGGCGTTCCTCCACCAGTTGATCAAGCACGGCGAAGCCTGGCAGGACTTCGTCCAGCGGTCGATGAAGTCGAGCCTCGAGGGCATCGTGTCGAGCCAGCGCGAGGTGGAGCGCATCTTCCAGGACTGGGCCGCCAGGGCCGGGTGGGGAATGAGCGCTTCGCGCCCCGAGCCGAAGCGTGACGGCGCCGAGCCGGATGCCGAGCGGCTCCGCGAGGAAGTATCGGCGCTCAGAGAGCGCCTTCGCTCCCTCGAGGAGCGGCTCGAGAAGCGAAAGAATCAAACGAAGTAGACGCTAGACCTGCGCGCAGACGTCCTTGATCTTCGCGACCACCGCCGTGCACGTTTCCTGAATGCTCTTACCGGTCTGCTCCGCCGACGTCTGCATGCGCTCGGCCGAGCGGACGAACGTCTGCGCCTGCCCCTCGAGAAGCTTGAGCGCCTTCTCGACGCTGTCCACGCGCAGGGCCTCGAGTGCGTTCTGCTGGAGCTCAGCGTAGAGCTTCACACCCTCTCGCGCCGTCGCCGCGGAAAAATCCACGAGCTCCCGCAGGACCCGCTGATTGGCGTCCGTCCACGCCGTCGCCGTCTCGACCGCCTTGCCGCTCCACTGAGCCAGATCCATCTTTGTCCTCCTATCGTTGGTTCTCATCTGCGATCGAAACTCAGCATAACGCGACGCGTTATTGCATTCAACTGGTTTCACGCATCGCGTTATACGACCTGTGCTACGGTCACTTATCCCTTTTAGATTACTGGCTTACCAGGAGGATCGGCATGGCTGCCGACACCCTAGCGCGGCTCTTCTGGGAACGTGTCGAGCGGAGCGCCGACCGTCCGGCGCAGCAGTTCAAGCAGGGCGCGGGCTGGAAGACGATCACGTGGCGCGAGGTGGGCGAGACCGTGCGCGAGGTGGCGCTCGGTCTCCTAGCGCTCGGGCGGGGTAAAGGCGACGCGGTCGCCCTCCTGTCGGGGAGCCGCGCCGAATGGGTCCAGGCCGACTTCGCGATCTTCTCCGCAGGCTGCGTGACGGTCCCGGTCTATCCGACGTATCCGCCAGACCTGATCGCCTACATCGTGAACGACTCCGGGGCGCGGACGATCATCGTGGAGGACCCGGCGCAGCTCGCGAAGGTACTCCAGGCGCGCGAGAAGACGCCGAACCTCGAGCAGATTGTCGTCATCAGCGGCTACGACGCTCCGCGGCCGCCCAAGATGGTCATGACGTGGGAGACGCTCAGGCAGCTGGGGCGCGAGAACGCTGGCGCGCACGGGAGCACGCTTGCCGAGCGCGTGGCGTCGACACGTGCGACCGACCTCGCGACGATCGTCTACACGTCGGGTACCACGGGGCCGCCGAAGGGTGTCATGCAGACGCACGGCAATCACATCGCCGCCGTGAACGCGTCGAAGCAGGCGACGCCTGTCGAGGAAGGCTGGGTACACCTCCTGTTCCTTCCGCTCGCCCATTCCTTCGCGCGGCTCGAGTCCTTCCTCGGCGTCGCTCACGGACTCACCACCGCCTTCGCGGAGAACCTGGACAAGGTCGGCGAGAATCTCCGGGAGACCCGGCCCCACTTCATCTGCAGCGTGCCGCGCGTGTTCGAGAAGGTCTACGGCAAGATCCTCGCCGGGGTCGAGGCGGGCTCGCCCGCCAAGAAGAAGATCTTCAACTGGGCCGTGTCGGTCGGACGGGACGTGAGCCGCCATCAGCAGCGCAGCCAGCCCGTGCCGGCCACACTCGAGCTCAAGCGCAAGATCGCCCACAAGCTCGTTTTCTCGAAGCTCCACGCGGCCCTTGGCGGGCGCCTTCGCTGGGCCGTGTCGGGCGGTGCTCCGCTCCCGCGCGACATCGCCGAGTTCTTCCACGCCGCGGGCATTCTGCTTCTCGAGGGCTACGGGCTGACCGAGACCTGCCCGTGCCTCACGTTCAATCGGCCGGACCGCTACAAGTTCGGCTCCGTCGGTCAGGCGCTGCCTGGCGTCCAGCTCCAAATCGCCGCCGACGGCGAGATCCTGGCGCGCGGGCCGAACATCGCGACGCTCGGTTACTTCAAGCAGCCCGAGGCCACGCACGAGGTCTTCGGGACCGACGGCTGGTTCCACACCGGCGACATCGGCACCATCGACAGCGACGGCTTCCTGTTCATCACCGATCGAAAGAAGGACCTCATCGTCACCGCGGGCGGCATGAACATCGCGCCCCAGAACATCGAGAACCTCCTCAAGGCCGACCCGTTCATCAGCCAGGTGATGGTCTACGGCGATCGCCGGCCCTATCCGGTGGCGCTCATCACCGTGAACTCCGACGAGTTGTCGAAGTTCGCGCGCGAGCAGGGGATCCTGACCAGCGAGGCGGCGGTTATCGTCAAGCACCCGAAGGTCATGGAGCGCGTGGGACGCACGGTGGAAGAGAAGAACACGCAGCTCCAGTCGTACGCCAAGATCAAGCGCTTCACGGTGCTGCCCACCGACTTCACGCTCGACGGCGGCGAGCTAACGCCGACGCTCAAGGTGAAACGCAAGGTGGTCTCGCAGAAGTACCAGGACGCGATCGAGGAGCTCTACCGCTGAGCGCCGAGGCCGGCGCGCTCGCCGGCAAGGTCGCTGTCGTCACCGGCGCCAGTCGCGGCCTCGGCCGGGCCATCGCGGTGGCGCTGGCCGAGGCGGGCGCCGACGTCGCCCTGGCGGCCCGCTCCAAAGCCGGGCTCGAGGAGACCGCCCAGCTCACGACACGGGCGGGGCGGCGAGCCGTCGTGGTGCCCACCGACGTGTCGAGCTACGCCGAGGTGGACACGCTGATCCAGCGCACCGTCCGCGAGCTCGGCCGGCTCGACATCGTGGTCAACAACTCGGGCGTGGCGAAGGTGGCCCCGCTGGCCGAGCTGACGCCCGAGGACTGGCGGTTCATGCTCGACGTGAACCTGACCGGTGTCTTCAACGGCTGCCGCGCGGCGGCGCCGTACCTGATCGCCCAGAAATCCGGCAAGGTCATCAACGTCGCTTCGGTTCTGGGCCAGGTGGGGCTCCCGGGCTACACGGTCTACGGCGCGACGAAGGGCGGCATCATCGCGCTCACGCGCTCGCTCGGCGTGGAGTGGGCGCGCCACAACGTGCAGGTGAACGCGATCGCGCCGGGGTGGTTCGCGACCGACATGACCCAAGAGGCCTTCGCGAATCCTCGGATCAACGAGCGGCTGACGCGCGACATCCCGGCGCGCCGGATCGGACGGGCCGAGGAGATCGGGCCGCTCGCCGTCTATCTCGCGTCGTCCGGATCTGATTTCATGACCGGCCAGACGCTCTTCCTCGACGGTGGCCACTCGGCCGCCTAGTTGCCGCGTCCCCGGCCGTCGAGTAGATTGGCGCCATGAAAGCGGCGATTCTCCACCGGCCACGCGATCTTCGCGTAGAGGACGCGCGCGATCCGACGCCCGAGCCCGGGGAGGTCGTGGTGCGGATCGTCGCGGCCGGCCTCTGCGGCACCGACCACGAGATCTGGAGCGGTGGCCGACCGGTCGCCTATCCCCGCGTGATGGGACACGAGCTCGTCGGCCGTGTCGAGAGCGTCACGCCGGGGGTGACCGAGGTGCGCCCGGGCGATCCCGTCGTCGTCGAACCGAACTACTCGTGCGGCCGGTGCCCGCTCTGCCGCGAGGGCAACCGCAATCTGTGCCTCTCGCGGATCACGATCGGCATCAATGTCGACGGCGGCTTCGCCGAGCTCGTGCGGGTCCCCGCGCGGTGCTGCCGACCTACCTCGGCCGGCGCCGACCGCGACGCGCTGCTGCTCGCCGAGCCGCTCGCCGTCGTGGTCCGCGCTGTGAACCGGGGCGAGCCCGAGCGCGGCGAGACCGCCGCGATCGTCGGCGCCGGCACCCTCGGGCTCCTGGCTCTGCAGGTCCTCCGTGGGCGCGGCGCGCGCGTGATGGTCGTGAGCCGCTCGCGGCGACGCTTCGCCCTGGCCGGCGAGCTCGGCGCCGAGACAACGCACGCGACCGTGGACGGTCCTCTCGCCGAGGCCGCCCGCCGGTTTTCGGGCCGCGAGGGCGTCGACCTCGCCGTCGAGACGGCCGGCACGCCCGAGGCGGTCGCGCATGCGCTCGAGCTGGTCAGGCCGGGCGGGCGCGTGGTACTCATCGGCCTTCCGCACGAGCCCACGCCGGTGTCGTTCTTCTCGGTCGTGCGCCGCGAGATTACAATCACCGGCTCGATGATCTATCAGGACGAGTTTCCCGAAGCCCTCCGGCTCGTCGAAAGCGGCGCCGTGAGGACGGCGCCCCTGATCACCCACCGCTTCAGCCTCGACCGCATCGGCGAGGCCTTCACCGCGCACACCGACCCAGCGTCGATCAAGGTCGCGCTGGAGATCTAACCTCCCATGGCCGACGAGCCGCTCCGACACGAGCTCTACACGCATGGCCACGCGCCCGCGGTTGTACGGCAGCACGCCCAGCGCACGGCCGGCGAGGCGGCCGCGTTCCTCCTACCGCACCTTCGGCCGGACATGCGGCTTCTCGACGTGGGCTGCGGCCCGGGCAGCATCACGCGCGGTCTGGCCGAGCATCTGTCCGCCGGGAAGGTGGTCGGTCTCGACCTCTCGCGCGACACGCTCGAGGGGGCCCGGCGCGATGCCGCGGCCCGCGGACTCCAGAATCTCCGCTACGAGGAGGGGAGCGTCTACGAGCTTCCCTTCCCCGACAGCTCGTTCGACGTCGCCTACGCCCATCAGGTCCTCCAGCACCTGCGCGAGCGCGGCCTCGCGCTTCGCGAAATGCTGCGGGTGGTGAAGCCGGGGGGCGTCGTCGCGGTGCGGGAAGTCGACTGGAGCACGGTGGCCTACTTTCCGCGAGATCCGTGGATGGACCGCTTCATCGACGTTCATCTGCGCACGTGGTACCGGAACGGCGGCGAGCCGCAGGCGGGCCGGCAGCTGCGCGCGCTGTTCAACGCGGCCGGCGTCGCGAGCCTCGAGATCACGGCCAGCGTCTGGTGCTACGCCACGCGCGAGGAAACGACGGAGTGGGGCGAGTCGTACGCCGATCGTCTCCTCACTTCGCCGATGGGAGAGCGCCCGGTCGAGTACGGATACGCGTCGCGAGCCGAGATCGAGTCGATGGCCGCGGCGCTCCGGGCATGGGGCGCTCATCCCGACGCGTTCTGGGTATTCACCCACGTCCAGGCGCTGGGCTGGAAAGCCCGCTGAGCCGCCGCGGACGCTTCTAAGCAGAACGCGGCCCCGATGCCCCCGCGCGCCTAGATCGCTCTCATGTGGCTCGTCCTGTCCCTGGCGGCGGCGCTGTTCGAGGTGCTCCGCAACACGACCATGAAGCGGCTGGGACACGCGCTCGACGAGCGTCAACGTCTGGGGCCCCGCCGTCCGAGGCGAGCAATACTATTTAGGTCGCCGGTCTAGATCTCCGGACGCTTGCCGTGCGTGACCCGGATCTCGGTCTTGATGCCACCCCGCACGTTGAAGTCACCGGTCACCTCGAGCCAGCGCGGCCGCGCGACCGCGACGAAGTCGTTCAGGATCCGGTTGGTGACGTCCTCGTGGAAGGCGCCTTCCTGCCGATACGACCACAGATAGAGCTTCAGCGACTTCAGCTCCACCAGGTGCTGATCGGGCACGTACCGGATGCGGATCGTGGCGAAGTCCGGCTGCCCGGTGCGGGGGCAGAGGCAGGTGAACTCGGGCACCGTCATCGTGACCTCGTAGTCGCGGTCTGGATGCGGATTCGGCACGGTTTCGAGCGTCTTCGACGGCGCGGTGGTCATGCGGCGATTATACCCAGCCTCAGCGGTAGGTGAGCCCGATCCCCGCGGCGACGGTGACGCAGGCGAGCACGAGCACCGGCGTGAGCGGGTCGCCGGCGACCAGCGCAGCCGCAACGACGCCGAAGATCGGCTGGGTCAGGAAGAACGCCGAGAGCGCGCTCGGGCGATAGTCACGCAGGAGCGCCAGGTTGACCACGAAGTTGAAGCCGGAGATCAGCACGCCCTGGTACGCGATGGAGCCGGCGAGCCGGGCGGTCCACCGGGTCGACGTCGGCTCGACGAGGAACGAGGCGAGCGCGAAGCACGCGGTGCCCACCACCGCCTGAGCGAGGAGCAGCTTCACCGGGTCGAGCCGCTGGACAGCCCGCGCCAGGTAAACGGTACGCTCGGCCAGGAGAATGCCCGCGGCGGTCACGATCACGTCGCCCAGGAGCGTTGGCGCGCCGTGGCTCCACTGACTGGCGAAGAGCGCGACGATCCCGGAATAGGCCACGAGCACGCCGCCGAGCTTGCGCACCGACAGCCGGTCGCCCGGGATCATGAAGTGCGCGAGGACCACCGTGTGTACGGCGTAGAGGTTGACCAAGACGGTTGCGTGGGAAGCGCTGGTGAGCCAAGTCCCGATGTTGGTCGCGCCCATCTGCACGCTGAAGAGCAGCCCCAGCACCGTGAGCGGCCGCCACTCCCAGCGCTCGACGCGAAAGCCGGCGAAGCGGCCCGTGGTCCACGCCCAGAGGCAGATCACGATGCCCCCGACGATCACGCGCATCCCGGCCAGGCGCAGGGGCGGCGTGTCCTCGAGGCCGAGCTTGATCACGACGCTGTTGGCGCCCCAGAGAAGCGAGATGAGCACGGCGGCCGCCGCGCCCGTGAGGTCCATGTCTTTCCTAGCAGGGGTCAGAGCGCTCTCGAGAATACGACACCTGGCATAATCTACCCATGAAGATCGGTCTGATCGGGCTCGCGAAGTCGGGGAAGACCACGCTGTTCAACCTCTTGACGGGTTCCAGCGTCGCCACCGCTCGCTACGATTCCGGGCGCGCCGAGCTGCACACCGGGGTGGCGCGCGTGCCCGATCCGCGGGTCGATCGGCTCGCGGCTCTGTTCAAGCCGAAGAAGACGACCTTCGCGACCTTCGAGGTCGTGGACCTGGCGGGCATTGCGAAAGGCGAGCGCGCCGGGCTCGACACGAAGGAGTTCAGGAACGCGGACGCGCTCCTTCACGTGGTCCGCGCGTTCACCGACGAGGCGCTCGGCGCGGCGGCGCCCAAGCGCGACATCGAGGACCTCGAGACCGAGCTGATGCTGGCCGATCTAGAGGTGATCGAGCGGCGGCTCGAGCGTTTGGACGCGTCGATCAAGAAGCAGCGCAAGGAGGCCGAGGTTCGCGAGCAGGCGATCCTCGCCCGCCTGAAGACCGAGCTCGAGGGCGAGCGGCCGCTCCGGGCGGTCACGCTGGCGCCCGACGACGCCCGGGCAGTGAGGGGATTCACCTTTCTCTCGCAGAAGCCCATCCTGCATTGCCTGAACCTGGACGAGACGGCGATCGGTGAAGCCGACCGCATCGCGGGGAGCTTCGGGCTCGAGGCCGTCGCCGACCGCGCGTGGACGCGGATCGGCTGGGTCTCCGCGGTGCTCGAGGCCGAGGTGGCTCAGCTCGCCGGCGATGAGCAGCGCGCCTTCCTGGCCGACCTCGGCCTGAAGGAGCCGGCGATCAACCGGGTGCTCAGCGACTGCTACGCTCTCCTCGGGCTCGTGTCGTTCTTCACGGTCGGCGAGGACGAGGTCCGCGCCTGGCCCATTGCGCAGGGCACGCGGGCGCAGGACGCGGCCGGCTCCGTTCATTCTGACATCGGCCGCGGATTCATTCGCGCCGAGGTCAACAGCTACGACGACCTGGTGGCAGTCGACGGCTCGTTCGCCGAGCTGCGGGCGCGGGGCCAGCTCCGGCTCGAGGGCAAGGACTACCTAGTGCGTGACGGGGAGATCTGCCACTTCCGATTCAATACTCGAATGCAGTAGAATCCAGAGCTCAAAGCACGCCTGAAACAGCAACTTACACTTCCGCGCTACATATTGCCGTCGACGTCATGGACAAACGAAAACACCGCCCCGATGTTCTGGTGGCGGCGTTATCCTCGTGACCATTTTCCGGCCTGGAGCGGTGGCAGCGGTAGTGATCCTCACCGTGTTCGCACACGGTCTCCAGGCCGGAGATCTCGGACTCTACTGGGACGATGCCGAGCAGCTCATGCAGGGCCTGCAGGGCGTCGACTATCGTGTTCTCGACTTCATCGTCAGCGATACGGCGCATTCTCTTCCATCGGAGCGGCCGCTCGCGTATCTGGCCTTCGTCCTCACGCGGGCGGCGTTCGCGTTCAGCGTCGGCGCCGTGCACTGGACCCTGGTGGCCTGGCTCGCGCTGGACGCCGCGCTCCTCGGGAGCCTGGCGCGCACGATCGTCGACGACGACTGGTTCGTCTTCGCCGTCGGCACGACGTTCGTCCTCTACCCACTCGCCTTCCTGCAGACGATCTGGCCGGCCACCATTCACTACCATCTGGCCTGGTTCTTCGCCTCCGTGGCCATGCTGGCCGCTGGCAAGAGCGCCAGCGTCGACCCTCGGAGGGCGAGGTGGTGGCTCGCCTGCGGAGCGCTCGCGTATGCGACCAGCCTGCTCACCCAGGAGGCAGTGGGCTTCATTCCCCTCGCTTTCGTCGGGCTGCACGCCCTGTCCGGTCGGCGGGCGGTGCGAGCAGCCATCACGCTGGGCGGGGTCTTCGCGCTCTTTGCGCTGTGGCGGACCCTGCTCCTGCCGCTATACGGCGACCAGTTCTATTCGCCGTCGATGCCGTTCCTGCATCCCGGCGTCGTGATCTCGAAAGCGCTCCGCAACGCCACGGCGGCGGCTTTGTTCCCGTGGCGCAGCGTCGCCGACCAGTGGCGCAGCGTCGCCGACCATATCGTTAGGTGGACGACGGTCGCCGGGCTCAGCCTCGCATTTGTCATAGGCGCCAGCACGTGGCTGGTGAGTGAGCGGCTGCTGCGCTCACAGGCGCCCATCGCTCGAGATGCGGCTGCCGAATACGCCGATGGTGCGGCGAGCTGGCTGCGAGCCGCAGCGCTCGGAGTCGCGTTCCTCCTCGCCGGCGTGTTCGCGGTCGCACTCTCGCCGATCAACATCGAGATGTTCTTCCAGACGAGTTACGGGCCGCGGGCAAACTTCGTGGTCGTGCCGGGAATCGCACTCGCTGCGCCGGCGGTGCTCATGGTCCTCGCCCGGATCGTGCGGCTCCCCCACTGGGCCGTCTCGGCCCTCCTCGCCCTCCTGGCCTTCGTCGGCAGCCTGCTCCATTTCGACACCAAGCAGGGGTATTCCTGGGAGTGGACCCACCACAAGGCCATGCTGATGTCCCTTCGCGAGCTCGCACCGCGAGTCGCGCCGGACACGGTGATCGTCATCGCCACCGCGCGAGACCGGCGCGCCCCTTACTCGGCCCACTACGAGATCAGCAGCTACCTGCTCGCGCTCTACGACGAGTGGTCCGTGATGGGTAACACCGTGCGGCATCTGCGCTTCCATCGTGACGGGGTGGACACGACCGATTACGGATCGCCCGGCCGATGGTTCCCACACGGGGTGAAGGGCCCTATCGACACCACCGCCACGCGGCTCGTCGGACGGATTCCCTACGAGCGCCTGCTCCTCTTTGACTACAGCACCGATGTCCTGCGCGCGGTTCCGGAGCTCGAAGTGACGGCGGTCGACGGCCAACCGATTCGCCTCAGCAACAATCCCGCTCGGGTCCGGGCAGGCCCTCCGCTCGTGACGCCGATCTGGTTACACATCACGCGGTGAGTGGTCGGTCGGCGGCGATTCGGGTCAGTCGCGCCGGCGGTCGGCGGGTTCACGGGGCTCGGCGCCAGTGACGCATCGATCGGAGGGAAATGGCTTCAATCGAGATCATCAAGATCGCGCCGAATGTCAGGTGGGTAGCCGTCATTTTCAACCCGGACACCCAGCCTTACGCTACATGATTCAACCGCGCAATCGCGGCCGCCGCACACTTGCGATTTTCAAAGCACTCCCGATTCAACGTCGGGAAATGACCGCGGCGTCACGAGAAGAACGCTAGGTCGTCACTCCGGGAATCTTCTTGAGCGGCCCGCCCAGAGTCTGCACCACGGCGGCGACCGTCGCGTCGGGGGTGTTCATCGGCAGCACACAACCCGGACCGACGATCAATCCGGTCCCGCCGGTCTGCGCGACCGCGTCCTTTGCCTCGTCGACCGCCTGCTCGGGCGTGCCGTCCCTGAGCGTTCGCCACTGGTGGAGCCCGCCGATGACCGCGCCCGGCACCTGAGCGGAGGCGTCAGCGAGCGACGGCGGTGTCGCCCGGTCGTCCCAGTTCCAGGCGTGGCCGGGAAGGCGAGCCAGCCGATCGAACATGAGGCGGTCGCCGTGGCAGTGGATGATCGTCAGCGTCGACTTCGAGCCGATCGCCTCCAGGAACTGCCGATCGTACGGCTCGCCGAAGCGCGCGTAGTCCTCCTCGGAGTTCGCCGAGCGGCTCGCGGCCTGGATCGAGTAGAAGATACCCGATACGCCCTCCTCGAGAGCCTTGAGAGCGAACGCGATGAGCGTCTCGGTGATGACCTCCAGCGCGTCCGTGACGAGCGCCGGATGCTCGCGCAGGTCGGAGTGCAGGCGATCGCCCGACAGCTTCCGGGCCAGCGACAGCGGAGAGAACAGCGTCGGCACGACGGGCGCATCGCCGATCCGGCGATCGAAGCCGAGCCGGATGATCGTCTCGAGCTCCTCGGCGTAGCCGGGCGCCGACGTGGGATCGAGCACGCGGATCTTCCGCCAGTCTTCCGCCGCGCGGACCGCGCAGCTCGCGCACGCCCGGTGCCCATCCTCGAGCACAGCGTCGGCCTCGACGCATCCCCAGGCCTCGACGGCATAGCCGCCGCGTGGCGTGATCTTCAGGAAGTCCGAACCGTAGCGCTCGTGAAACCGGAGTGTCGCCTGGGCGAGCCCGGCGGGCGAGCGATCGACGCTCGGAAAGTGCCGCCACACCGCGTAGGGCACGCGGTCGACGGGCTGGCGGCTGACGGCCGCCATGACACGCTCGCGCCGGCTCATCTGCTTCATCCCCGGATGACTCCGTCGGCCAGCACGGAGTCGCCCTGCGCGTCGACCGCGTCGAACGCGATCACGTCGCCCGCGCGACCGCGGCCGCGCACCACGAAGCTCGACGGCATCGGCACCATGCCGGTGAAGCGCGCGGCGATCTCGGCCACGCGCGCCGCATCGCCCCCGAGGTCATGCTGGACCACCTGCGACACGGCCAGCGCGAGGGTCGCAGAGCCGTGGAGGATCGGGGCCGCCAGCCCGGCCATGCGGGCCACCGCGATGTCGGTGTGGATCGGATTCCAGATGCGTGCGCATTCCGAGTAGACGTGCGCGGCGCGCGCGGCTACTGGAACTGTCGCTGTCCAGCGCGTCTCGTCCGCGCCCGGCCGCTCGGCCCGGGGCAAGGGATCGACCGGCGCGCGCACCTCCGCTTGCGCGGAGATCCCCCGGTACACGGAGCCGTAGTCGGTCGTCGTCACCGGCCCGCCGTTCCGGTCCACGGTGGCGAACCGCGCCACCACGAGCGTGCCGGCCCGACTCGGCCGGACTTCGATGATCTGCGCGCGCGTGAGGAGCCGGTCCTCCGCGCGGGGACGGCGGTGGATGACGACGTGGTGGGTCGCGTGGACGCCCAGCAACACCCACGCCTCCCGCACCGTCTTGCCTCGGAGCGCGACCGCCGCCGGCCACTCATAGCACACCGGGAACACAGGATGGGCGACGGGCCCGTCGGTGGAGAGCGTGTCGTAGTAACGCGCATCGTCCAGGCCGAGCGACGCCGAGTACGCCATGACCCAGCGCGCGTCGAGCGAGGTGCTGAGGGCGCCGACCTCGGTGCCCACGATCGTTCCGGGGATCGTCCCGCCGACGCTCATGATGGTCGGGGAAAGTTCATAGCGTCCACGAAGATCTCCTCGAAGTCGGGGTGGGCCGCAAGCGAGACGTGCTCGATGCGCCTCGCCACCACATCGGCGCGCGCGCGCTCGGTCTCCGAGAGCACGCAGAGCTGGGCGCCCAGCGAGGCGGCGTTGCCGACGTAGCGGATCCGCTCGCGGGGCAGGGGTGGAATCAACCCGATCCGCACGGCGCTCTCGATCGAGACGTAGTTGCCGAAGCCGCCGGCGAGCATCAGCTCCGCCACCTGCTCCGGCGCCACGCCGGCGACGCGCTGGAGCATCGCGACGCCCGAGGCGATCGCGCCCTTGGCCAGCTGCACCTGGCGCACGTCGTCCTGGGTCAGCACGATCTCCTGGACCGCGCCGGCCTCGCCCGGGCGAAGCACGATCACCTGGCGCTCCTCGCCTCGCATGACCACGCGGTCGCGAAGCCGCGGCGGGAGCGCGTCGCGTGCGTCGACCTGGATGAGCCCCGTCCAGTCGATCACGCCGGCGCCGAGGAGCCCGGCGAGCAGGTCAATGATCCCGGAGCCGCAGATGCCGAGGGCCGATGTCTCGCCGATCGTGTGGACGCGAATGTCGTCGTCGATGGTCACGCGATCGATGGCGCCGCGGGCGCCGCGCATGCCGTGGCGAATCTGGGCGCCCTCGAGCGCCGGCCCGGCGGGCGCCGAGCAGGCCCAGAGCCGGTCGCGCGAGCCCAGCAGCACCTCGCCGTTGGTGCCGATGTCGACGGCGATGCGCACCTCGGGGCTCTCGGCGATGCGGGTGGCGAGCGCGACCGCGACGGCGTCGGCGCCGACGAATCCCGCCACCAGCGGCAGCAGGCACACCCGCGCCTCCGGCGCGACCTTCAGGAAGAGATCGCGAGCCGGCATGGTCAGGGCGTGGCGCATCACCGGCGCGTACGGCGCCAGCCCGACGTGCGAGGGGTCGATGCCGAGCAGAATGTGGTGCATGCACGTGTTGCCGACGACCACGACCTTGTAGATCCACTTCGCGAGCACGCCGGATTCTCGGCAGATCTGCTCGATGTGCTGGTTGAGCAGGCCGAGGATCCGGGTATGGAGCTTGCGCAGGTTACCGGGATTGAACTGGGCGAAGGCGATGCGCGACATGAGGTCGCCGCCGAAGACCGCCTGTGGATTCAGGCTCGACACCGACGCGAGCTGCTCGCCCGACTCGAGCTCCACCAGCGTCGTGACGACGCTGGTGGTGCCGATGTCGATGGCGAGGCCGAACTTCATCGCCGCGGTGTCACCGCGCTCGACCGCGAGGATTCGCTCGCGCCCGCCGGACGCGAACGTCGTCACGGTCACCCCGGCGGGGTCGTCACGCAGGGCCTGCGGCAGTCCCTGGAGCACCGCGGGCCCGACGTCGGCAGTGGTGAGGCCCACGGCGGTCAGGAGCTGTTCGAGGTCCGAGGTCTGGTGATGCTCGTGGCGCGGCAGCGTGACCTTCACCACCTGCTTGGCAATGCCAGAGTCGAGCGTGATCCGACCGAGCTGCCGCACGCCGGGACCGGCGCCCAGTATCTGGAACGAGCGCTCCTCGAGCGGCGGCGCGACCTGGACTGTGACGGGTTCCTGGAGGACGCACTGGCAGGAGAGGCGATAGCCCTCCCGGACGAGGTCGGCGCCGAGCTGGACCTCGTCCATGATCGTCGGCGGTGGCGGCAGGCCGGCGAGGAACTTGACCCGGCACGACGTGCAGCGGCCCCGACCGCCGCAGGTCGCGATGACGTCCACGCCGCCGGCGTGCGCCGCCTTGAGAATTGTGGTCCCGGGCGCGACGCTCAGCGTCCGGCGCGACGGAGTGGCGCCGGATTCGTGGAGAATCGTCAGCGCGACGGCCATAGCTTCACATTCTAGTGGTATGCTCGCGCCCATGGAAATAGGACTCGAGGGCATGAAGCGCATGGCCGCCGCCGGCGGCTTCGCGTGGACCGACGCCGAGCTCGAGCCGCTCCGGCCCGCCGTCGAGCGACTCCTCGACGCCCTCTCACGACTGGAGAGCCTGCCGCTCGGGGACCTCGAGCCGACGACGCAGTACCGGGTGCTCTGATGGCCGATCTCGTCTGGACCTCGATGGCCGATCTGGGGCGGATGATCGCCACCAAGGAAGTCTCACCAGTCGAGGTCGTCCGGGCCCACCTCGAGCGCATTGCCGCGCTCGACGCCCGGCTTCGCGCCTACATCACGGTCTCCGCCGACGCCGCGCTGCAGGCGGCGCGGGCCGCCGAGACAGACCTGATGGCGGGCAAGGTCGCCGGGCCGCTCCACGGCGTGCCCTGGGCGCCGAAAGACCTCTACTCGACGAAGGGCATTCGCACGACCGGCGGCTCGAAGATCCTCGCTGATTCGGTGCCCGCCCGCGACGCGACGGTCGTCGCGCGTCTGGCGGGAGCCGGCGCTGTCGTGCTCGGCAAGCTCAACATGCACGAGTTCGCGTACGGGCCCGAGGGACTCAACGCGCACTACGGCGACGCGCGCAATCCGTGGGACTCGAGCGTGCATCGCGTGACGGGAGGCTCGTCCTCGGGCTCGGGCGCGGCGGTCGCGGCCGGGCTGGCGCCCGGATCGCTCGGCTCCGACACCGGCGGGTCGATCCGCATTCCCTGCTCGCTCTGCGGGATCACGGGGATCAAGCCGACCTACGGGCGGGTGAGTCGCGCTGGCGTGCTCCCACTCGCCTGGTCGATGGACCACGTGGGGCCGATGACCCGCACCGCCCGCGACAGTGCGCTGATGCTCGGCGCGATCGCCGGCTACGATCCGGCCGATCCGACCACCAGCGTTCTGCCGGTGCCCGACTACACCACGGCGCTCACTGGGGATGTGAAGGGGTTGCGGATCGGACTTCTCCGCGCTCACTTCACGGATGTGGCCGCGCCCGAGGTACGCGCCGCGGTCGAGGCAGCGGCGCGGCAGCTCGAGGGGGCGGGCGCAGTCGTCGACGAGGTAAACCTGACCCACGTCCAACACGTCGGCCCCACCTCGACGGCGATCATCGCCTCCGAGGCGCTCGCCTATCACGCCGGGTGGATGCGCACGCGGTCTCAGGACTACCAGCCCGACGTGCGCGAGCGGCTTCGCGTCGGCGCGTTCATCAGCGGCGCCCACTACCTTCGCGCCCAGCAGCTTCGCGGCCTGGTGCGATCGGAGATCGACGCCGCCCTGGCCAGACGCGACGTGCTGCTGGCGCCGGCCACACCGATCCCCGCGCCCGCCCTCGGCGAGCGCGAGACGACGCTCGGCGACGGCAAGTCCGACGTGCGCTCGGCGCTGATCCGCCTCACCCGCGTGTTCAACTTCTCCGGCCATCCGGCCGGCTCGGCGCCCTGCGGCTTCACGGCGGGCGAGCTGCCGATCGGTCTGCAGCTCGTCGGGCGGCCGTTCGACGAGGCGACCGTGCTGCGGGTGATCGATGCCTATCAGCGACTCACGGACTGGCACACACGCCGGCCGCCCGTCGCGTGACCGTCACCGCTCCCGGGAGGAACCACGCATGAGCGACACGAACGTGGACGCGCGCCTGGCGGCGCTCGAGTCGCGGCTCGGGCGACTCGAGCAGCTCCTGGGCGCCATCGACGCCAAGCTCGACCGGACGGCGCCGAGCTCTGGCGAGACGCGGAAGGAGATCGAAGCCTGGGTGACCGACTACGTGTCGCTCCGGCTCCAGCAGCTGGTCCCGGAAACGTGCGAGCACCCGGAGCGCGAGGTGGCCGACGTCGTGGCGGAGGGGCCGGTACTGCCCGGCACCCGCATTCGCTGCACCGAGGAAGTCATCCACCGGCTCGGGCGGATCCCGATCCCGTTCGTCCGACAAATGGTGGCTCAGAAGGTTGCCGAGACGGCGAGCGCCGAGCGGGTCGGAGTGGTCGACGTCCAGTTCTTCGAGCGCGCCGCGACGTTCTGACAGTGCAAGCTCTCGGGGGAGGATCTCCTGAGCTTCGACCACTGGAAGGAGCACGTGCTGGGAGGGCCGCGGCTGTAGACGACGAGCCCGTCCGCATCCCGATCGAGGATGCGCTCGATCTTCACGCCTTCGCGCCGCGCGACGTCCCCGCGGTCGTCTCGGACTACCTGGAAGCGGCCCACGCCCGGGGATTCACCGAGGTCCGGCTGATCCACGGCCGCGGTATCGGCGTGCAGCGCCGCATCGTGCAGTCGCTGCTGGTCCGGCATCCGCTGGTCGCCGGCTTCGCCGACGCACCGCCCGAGCGCGGCGGCTTCGGCGCGACGCTCGTCCGGCTCCGCCCGCGCGCGACCTGACGCCGGCCGCACGCTGCCACGCCGGGCGCCCTCGCGAGGTCAGTCTCGGTCGGCGCGCAGCAGGATCTGCCGGTCGTTGAACGAGACGACGCGATCCGGCGTGAGCCTGAAGTCGAAGGCGGCCCGGCAGGCCTCGGATGACTGGCGCACGAACGCCTCCAGATCGCGCCGCGCCTCGGTCGTCATCCGCATCCGGCCGGTCCACTCGTCCCACTCGCGGATCTTCCAGATGAGGTGCTCCTCCATGACCGTGAGCCCCGCCGCGCGGAGAAAGGCCTTCCACTCCGCCCTTCGGTAGCTGCGCACGTGCGAGGGATCGCGGCGACGCTCGACCTCGAGGATGAACGCATTCGCCGCGGCGTCGTCGTGGCCGAGGATGTCCTGCAGCAGGAGCGAGCCGCCCGGGCGCAGCACCCGGTGGATCTGGCGGACGAAGGCGCTCACGTCCGGAAAATGATGGGCGGCGGTCCGGCAGGTCACGACGTCGAAGGCCCCGTCCCCGAAGGGCAGGGCGGTGGCGTCGCCGGCGACGAAGCTCACGTTGGCGGCGCCGCGGCCCCGCATGTGCCCACGCGCGGCCGCGAGCATCGGCTCGGTGAGATCGTAGGCGACGACCCGGCGTGCGATGCCGGCGAACGCGAGCGCCGTGTGGCCGCCGCCGGTCCCCACGTCCAGCATGCGCTCGGCGCGCCGCGCGGCGCCCCAGGCTCGCAGGCGATCGAGGTCCTCGCCGGCCGCGTGGAGCGGGCTCGTCACGTAGGCGGCAGCACTGCCGCCGAACTGCTCCTGTACGCGGCGCGTGTGGGCGTCGCTCACTTGGCCGGCCGCTCGGCGAGGTGACGCAAGAGGAATTCCGCGTCGAGCGGCGACAGATCGAACCGCCGCGACGCGTCGTCCACGAGCTTGAGCCGATTGAGGTCGGGCTTGTCGTGGAGCTGGTCCTCGATCCACTTCACCGCCTGCTTGATGGGCGCCTCGCCGGCCATTGGCCTCCCTCCGACTCCGGATCGTCCGGCCGCCATTGTAGCGCGACCACCCCGGGGCGCCCGGGCCTAACCGGAATTGGCATGGGCCGATCAGGCCAATTGGCCCTTGACGATCACCGGGATCCGGCCAAAATGGCTTGGCAGGGAGAACTTGGGGTGAACATCCCGCTCGATCGCGACAAGCCCACGGCGCTGCCGCGCCAGATCCAGGCGCACCTGGAGCGGCTGATTCATGAGCGTCTCCTGACGCCGGGGATGAAGCTGCCGGCCACGCGCGAGCTCGCCCGGCAGCTCGGCGTCAACCGCGGCACGGTCGCGCTCGCCTACGAGGAGCTGGTCGCCACTGGCTGGGCGCGCGCTCACGTGGGGCAGGGCACCTTCGTCGCCGAGCGCGCGGCGCCCGCCGGCGCCGCCGTCGCGCCGCCCGCCACGCCGCCGGTCGCGCTCGACTGGTCCGGCCTCTTCTCGCGCAGCGCGCAGATTCTCGGCGCCGACAACGAGCGCTCGCGCGCGGTCGCGCCCATTCCCTCGAGCGGCACGGTCGTCTCGTTCGCCGGCGGGATGCCGGACAGCGGCCTCTTCCCGACCGACGCGTTCCGTCGCGTGCTGAACCAGGTCATTCGCGAGGAGGGCGCCTCGCTCCTGCAGTACTACCCGGCCGGGGGCTATCCACCGCTTCGCCAGTACCTCTCGACGTACCTGCTGCGGTTCGGCCTCGAGGCGCGGCCTGACGAGATCCTGATCGTCAACGGCTCACAGCAGGGGTTCGACCTGATCGCCCGCACGCTGATCGATCCGGGCGACTTCGTCGCCATCGAGCAGCCGACCTACCCGCGCGCGATGCAGGTCTTCCGATCGTTCGGCGCGCAGCTCCTGAGCGTGCCGTGGAACGGCGCCGGGCCCCGCGCCGACCTGTTCGAGCGGCTCCTGGAACGTCACACGCCGAAGCTCTTCTATTGCCAGCCGAGCGCGCACAATCCGACCGGCCTCGCGGTGGCGCCGGAGACGGCGCGGCGTCTCCTGGAGGCGGCGGCCCGCCACCAGGTGCCGATCGTGGAGGACGGGTTCGACGGGAGTCTCTACTACGGCGGCGCGCCGACCTTGCCGCTCAAGGCGGTCGACCGCGGCGGCGTCGTCGTCTACATCGGCACCTTCTCGAAGATCCTGTTCCCGGGTCTGCGCCTGGGCTGGCTCGTCGGGCCTCGGCCCATCCTCGAGCGGCTCCAGGCCGCCAAGCAGCTGGCCGACCTGCACACGAGCGCCCTCATCCAGGCGGCCGTGCACCGGTTCTGCGAGCGCAAGCTGCTCGACCGCCACGCGACGCGTGTCGCCACCGAGTACGCGCGCCGTCGCTCGCTCCTGCTGGCGGCGCTGCGGCGGCGCATGCCGCACGAGGTCACCTGGACGGAGCCGCAGGGTGGCTTCTCGCTGCTGGTCACGCTGCCGGCCGGAATGGACGCGGGCACGCTCTTGCCGCAGGCGATCGAGCGCGGCGTCGCGTTCACCCCGGGCGCGCCATTCTTCGTCGACGGTAGCGGCCGGCAGACCCTGCGGCTGTCGTTCTCGTCGGTGCCCGCCGGTCGGATCGATGAGGGTGTCCGACGGCTTGCCGAGACGATAAAATCCGCGCGCAGCCGGCTCCGCGACCGGGATCGGGTGGAGCGCGCAACGGTTCCAGTGGTATAGCGCCAAAAGGAGGCCACACATGTCGGAGCTGAACGGACTACGCATCGCTGACCGCAAGCACATCGGGCTCGCCGAGATGCTCAAGGGCGGAGTCATCATGGACGTCACCAACCACGAGCAGGCGAAGATCGCCGAGGAGGCCGGCGCCGCGGCGGTCATGGCGCTCGAGCGGGTGCCCTCCGACATCCGTCGGGACGGCGGCGTGGCCCGGATGTCGCCGGTGAGCAAGATCAAGGAGATCCAGAAGTCGGTCACCATCCCGGTCATGGCGAAGGCCCGGATCGGCCACTTCGTCGAGGCGCAGATCCTCGAAGCCCTCGCCGTCGACTACATCGACGAGTCCGAGGTGCTGACGCCCGCCGACGAGCACTTCCACATCGACAAGTTCGCCTTCCGCATCCCGTTCGTCTGCGGCTGCCGCGACCTGGGCGAGGCGCTCCGGCGCATCGGCGAGGGCGCGGCCATGATCCGGACCAAGGGCGAGGCCGGCTCCGGCAACATCGTCGAGGCGGTCCGCCACATGCGCGCCGTCATCTCTGGCATCCGGCGGCTCACGACGCTTTCGCCCGAGGAGCTCATGACCGAGGCGAAGAACCTGGGCGCGCCGTACGAGCTCCTGCGCTGGGTCGCCAAGGCGGGCAAGCTTCCGGTGCCGAACTTCTCGGCGGGCGGTATCGCGACCCCGGCCGATGCGGCCCTCATGATGCAGCTGGGCGCCGAGGCCGTCTTCGTCGGCTCCGGCATCTTCAAGTCGAGCGATCCGGCGAAGCGGGCGAAGGCGATCGTGCAGGCCACGACGCACTTCAAGGACCCCGACGTGCTGGCGCGGGTCAGCGAGGAGCTCGGCGACGCCATGGTGGGCATCGAGACCTCGAAGCTCCCGAAAGAGGAACTGCTGCAGACCAGAGGGTGGTAGGGCGAGCTCGGCGTGCGCATCGGAGTGCTTGCGCTCCAGGGCGACTTCGCGCTCCACGCCAAGGCACTCGAGAAGTGCGGCGTCGAGGCGGTCGAGGTGCGCAAGCCCTCCGAGCTGGACGAGGTCGACGGGCTCATCATCCCCGGGGGTGAGTCCACGACCTTGCTCAAGCTCATGGACGCGTGGGACTTCGTGCCCGCACTCGAGAAGTTCCACGGCCGCGGCCGGCCGATCTTCGGCACGTGCGCGGGGCTCATCATCCTGGCGCGCGAGGTCGAGAGCCCCCGGCAGTTCTCGCTCGGGCTCATCGATGTCACCGTCGAGCGCAACGCGTACGGCCGCCAGCGCGAGTCGTTCGAGGCCTCCGGGGTGGCGAAGCTCGATGAAAGCCCGACCGCGCTCGAGATGGTCTTCATCAGGGCGCCGAGAATCCGTCGGGTCGGCCCGGGCGTGCAGGTTCTGGCCGAGCACGACGGCGAGCCAGTCATGGCCAGGGAAGGGCGCGTCGTGGTCGCGACGTTCCATCCCGAGCTCACCGACAGCACGGCGGTTCATCGATACTTCTGTGAGCTGGTAGCACGGTCCCGGATCACGCCATGATCTTTCACGATTACTACTCCGATGTTCCCCGCGCCGAGGTCGACCGGTTCGTGAGGTCGCAAGAGCTGGCGCGGCTCGTCACGGTGGGCGCCGACGCGACGCCGCACATCGGCCTCTACCCGTTCGTGTACGACGGAAATAGCGCGGATCTCCATCTAGTTAGGTCCGACGAGCAGATCAAGGACTTGAAGGCGCGCCCGCGCTGCGTGCTGGAAGTCGACGAGGTGCTCGCGGTGATCCCGTCCTACTGGGTGCACACGGAGTACGGCGGCGCGGCGACCGCGTACCACCGGACAGTCATCTTCGAGTGCGAGGCGAAGGTGGAGGAGGACCCGGCGGCCGTCTCGGCCCAGCAGCAGCGACTGCTCGCCCGGTACCAGCCCGAGGGCGGGTTCCGCGCTCTCGATCCGGGAGACCCACTCTACCGTGGAGCGATGGCCCAGCTCGCGGCGGTGAACCTCACGATCATTCGGTGGCGTGCGAAGTTCAAGTTGGGGCAGAATCGCCCTGCCGAGGCTCGGCAGCGCGTAATCGCCGAGCTACGGAAGCGAGGGCGCCCGAGCGACGGGCGCGCCGCCGACGCGCTCCAGTGGACGATCGACTCGGTCGCAGACGGAGGGACCCGACGATGAAGATCACCGCGAACGGCATCTCGATCAACTACACCCTCGACGGCCCCGTCGGGGCGCCGGTCGTGACGCTCAGCCATTCGCTCGCGACGACGCTGGCCATGTGGGAACCACAGCTCGCGGCCCTGACGGCGCGCTATCGCGTGCTCAACTACGACACCCGGGGCCACGGCGGCACCGATGCCCCCCGCGGCGCGTACACGCTCGATCAGCTGGCCGACGACGCCAAGGCGCTCCTGGCCGCGCTCGGGATCCAGCGTACCCACTGGGTGGGGCTCTCGATGGGCGGCATGATCGGCCAGACCCTCGCGCTGAAGGCGCCGCAGCTCTTCACGAGCCTCGTACTCTGCGACACGTCGAGCCGCATCCCACCCGAGGCGAAGCCACTGTGGGACGAGCGCATCCACACGGCCGAGACGAAGGGGATGGACCCGCTCGTGGAGGGAACGCTGAGCCGGTGGTTCACCGCGCCGTTCAAGGAAAAGGGTGGCCCTGTCGTCGAGACCGTACGCGGGATGATCAGGTCCACGCCTCCGGCCGGCTACATCGGCTGCTGCCAGGCCATCTCGGGGCTCAACCTCACTGACCGCATCGGCGCCATCCGGGCCCCGACGATGATCATCGTCGGGGAGGACGACCAGGGCACCCCGGTCGCGGCGTCAAAGGTCATGAACGAGCAGATCAAGGGCTCTGAGCTGGTCATCCTCAAGTCGGCGGCCCATTTGTCCAACATGGAGCAGCCCGAGGCCTTCACCCGGGCCCTCACGGGCTTCCTCGCCAAGGTCGGCTGAGCTCAGAGACCTGACCCGCCCCGGCAGGCGCTTGACAGGGTGGGGGCCCGGTCGTACGCTTTCTGGTCAGACCAGCCGACCACGACGAGCGCCCACGAAGCTGTAACGTGCTTTTGAGGAGGAGCGAATGGCTGCCCTGATCTGTGAGGTCGTATACCGCGGCATCTTCCAGAAGAACCTCGCGGCGCGCATCACCCGCGGCATCGTTCTGTCGGCGCGCAAGTCGGGCCGGTGGGGCATCGCGTTCGGCCGCTACGGGGATAGCCCCCAGCGCAACGGCATCCCGGCGAAGGACTTCGCGATCGTCGCCGACACCAAGGAAGAGCTCGAGCAGAACATGGCGCGCTACGAGCCCAAGCACGTGGACGTCACGGTGGCCGTGGATGACACGCTGTCGAAGGGCGTGGAGTCCTGGGCCTGGTACGGGCTGCAGCCGATCAATCGGCTCACCGTGCCCAACGGCACCCTCCTGATGACCTCGCTCCAGAGCTTCGAGAGTCTCCTGAACGACATTCACAAGAAGGACGCGCCCTACAAGCTGGCGCTCCTGCGCGCCAAGGCCTCGTTCTCGGGCCTCTGGGTCTACAAGGAAGACCACACCGAGGCCCGGATCCTCGGCGCCCTCGCCAAGATCGCCCCGTCCTTCCTGACGCTCGCCGGGGTGAGCGAGGCCATCCGGGAGATCGAGTGGGGCTCCGACCTCAAGGTGGAGTCCGCGAAGAAGGCGCACGACCGGCTCGAGACGCGCGAGATCAAGATGACCGAGGGGAACACCGAGATTCCGTACTCGTTCGAGATGCCCAAGTGGTGGGAGATGCGCGAGGGCGTCACGATCCCGGCGATCCCGGTGGGCAAGCCCAAGGAAGCGGGCAAGGGATACGTCCCGGAGCGCAACCCGTACTTCAAGAAGTTCACCACGCGGACGATGCGCCCGGTCATCAACTTCGACACGTGCGTGAAGTGCACTCTCTGCT
This sequence comes from Candidatus Methylomirabilota bacterium, assembly GCA_046727415.1. Lineage (GTDB taxonomy): Bacteria > Methylomirabilota > Methylomirabilia > Rokubacteriales > CSP1-6 > AR31. The sequence continues at coordinate 13,607 of JBKPCO010000045.1, read as the reverse complement.
GGATCCAGTGCCCCGACTCCTGCTTCGACGTCATGCCCGACGGCACCTACGACGCCAATATGGAGGCATGCTGCGGCTGCGGCGTGTGCGAGGCGGTCTGCCCGGTCGAGAAGTGCATCACCATGGTGAACGAGTCGGTGTTCGACGACAACGCGAGCCAGTGGGAGATGTGGCGCAAGGACAAGGACAAGTACACGGCCTGGATGGCGGAGAAGATCGGCGACAAGAACGCCACTGTGCGCTCCCACGGCTTCCGCTTCCGCGGCCAGTACGAAAAGGAACTCGAGAAGAACCTCGACGGTGGCGGTATCGAGATCACCGCGGGCATCCCCGGCGAGAACGCGCAGAGCAAGACAGTTTAGGCGACCAACGGAGGGATAGCGCAATGGCGGTTGTCACCCCGGCGGCTCCGGCCGCGACCGAAGAGGACAAGGAGCTCCTGATCTCCGGGAGCGAAGCCGTCGCCGAGGCGCTGACCCTCGCCGACCTGGACGTCGTCACCGCGTACCCGATCCGTCCGTATGACACGGTCATGCAGGCGATCGCCAAGAAGATCTCGGGCGGCCAGCTTGTCGCCGAGTACATCGTGGCCGAGGGCGAGCACAGCCAGTTCGAGATCGTCAAGCACGCCTCGACCGTCGGCGCGCGGGTCTTCTGCGGCTCGTCGGGGGTCGGCTGGATGTACGCCATGGAGTGTCTCGTGGTCACGCCCCCGCTGCGCGTGCCCATGGTGTGTCTCGTCGGCAACCGCGCCCTCGACGACCCGGGCGCGTTCGGCGTCGAGCACAACGACGCTCTCGTGGTGCGGGACGTCGGCTGGATGCTCTGCTGGATCGACACCTCGCAGGAAGCGCTCGACACGACCTTGATCGCCTACCGGGTCGCCGAGGACCGTCGCGTGTTCCTGCCGCTCGCGATCTCGGCGGACGGCGCGTTCCTCACGCACTCGCAGGCGCTGACGATGGTGCCGCCGAAGTCAAAGGTCGACCGCTTCCTGCCGCGCTACGACCGCGGCGACCTCCTGCTGCACCCCGACAATCCGATCACGGTCGCCCCTCAGGCGAACGAGGACTGGGTCATCGAGATCCGCCGCCAGAACAACGAGGCGATGGCGCGCGCCGTCGGCGTGATCGAAGAGGCGTACGCGGACTTCCGCCGGGTTTTCGGCCGCGGTCCGGAGAATCCGTGGTTCGAGGAGTACATGAGCGACGACGCCGACATCATCCTGGTCGGCATGGGGACGATCTCGCTGCCGATCAAGGTCGCGATCCGCGAGATGCGCGCCAAGGGCAAGAAGGTCGGCCTGGTACGGCTGCGCTGGTTCCGGCCGTTCCCTACCGAGAAGCTCGTCGCCGCCCTGTCGAAGGCGAAGGCGCTCGGAATCATCGACCGCGACTACTCGTTCGGCTCGCCGTTCGGCTCCGGGGTGGTCGCCAACGAGATCCGCGCGGCGCTGTACAATTCCGAGCGGAGGCCGCCGCTCTTGTCCTTCATCTGCGGGCTCGGCGGCCGCGAGGTGACGCTCGAGGACGTCTACAAGGCGGCGGACATGTGCTACGCGGCTGCGGCGTCCGGGAAGTCGGATCCCAAGACCCACTGGCTGGGCGTGCGGGAATAGGAGAAGCCACCATGGCCGAGACGACGACGTTCACCAACGCCACGCAGATTCTCGAGCCGTTCCGCGGCGTCAAGCGGGTGACGATCGAGGAATACTTCACCTCGGGACACCGGACCTGTCAGGGCTGCGAGTCCGCCCTGGTCATGAAGCTCATGGTCAAGGCGTCCGGGCCCCGCACGATCGTGCTCGGGTCGACCGGCTGCATGTACGTCGCGAACACCACGTACTACACGACGCCGTGGGTGGTGCCGTGGATGCACACGCAGCTCGGGTCGTCCGGCTCGGCCGCGCTCGGCACGGCCGCCGGCCTGAAGGCGCTCATGCGTAAGGGCAAGATGAAGTCGGAGCCGATCAACGTCATCGCCTTCTGCGGCGACGGCGGCGGGGCCGACATGGGGCTCGGCGCGATCTCGGCAACCCTGACCCACAAGGAGTACAACTCGCTGATCCTGCTTTACGACAACGAGTCGTACGCCAATACCGACATCCAGCTCTCCGGGATGACGCCGTATGGTGCCAACACCACGTTCAGCCCGCCCGGCAAGGTGAAGCGGCTCATCCACACCCGGTGGAAGAAGAACATGGCCGGCTTGATGGCAGCCGGGCATCCGGAGTGCCGCTACGTGGCAACCGTCTGCGCCTCGTACGCGGTGGAGATGATGAACAAGGTTCGGCGCGCGCTGACGATCGGCGGCCCGACGTTCATCCACTCGCTCGATCCGTGCCCGAAGGGCTGGGACTACGACCCGATGCTCTCGCACGAGCTGGGCGAGCTGGCCATCGAGACCGGCATCTTCCCGCTCTACGAGGTCGAAGACGGCCAGGTGAAGTACTACGGCAAGACCAAGGCGATCGTCGAGGGTCGTCCACGCAAGCCGGTGCGCGAGTACCTCCTGAAGCAGGGGCGGTTCGCCCACTTCATCGAGGAGGATCTCAACTACTTCCAGGCAAAGGTGGACGAGATGTGGGAGAAATGGGAGATTCCGGCCGTGGTGCCGTTCAGGCGTCTGGACAAGACGCAGGCGGCGCTGTCGGCGAAGTAGCCAGATCCCCTTGGCTCCTCCTCGCCGCTCATAGCGGACGGGCCGGGTTCCCGGGAAACGGGACCCGGCCCTTTCGCGTTCTATTCGTGCTCGACACGGACTGGACCGAGGCTTGGCCTCGGGCAAAGGAGCGAGCAATGAAGCTCGAGGCAGTCGTCGCATTCGTCCTCGCGGCCCTGATCGCCGTCCCCCCGGCGGCGCTCGCCTGGGAACCGACCAAGCCGATCGAGTTCGTGGTGCCGGCCGGAACCGGCGGCGGCGCCGATCAGATGGCCCGCCTGATCGCGGGCATCGCCGACAAGCACAAGCTCTCACCGCGTCCGCTCATCGTTGTCAACAAGGCGGGCGGCGCCGGCGCCGAGGGCTTTCTCGATGTCAAAGGCAAGAAGGGTGAGGCGCACACCATCGTGATCACCCTGTCGAACCTCTTCACCACGCCGCTACACACGGGCATCCCGTTCAACTGGCGCGACCTGACCCCGGTGGCGCGGCTCGCCCTCGACGAGTTCGTTCTGTGGGTGAACGCAGACACACCCTACAAGACGGCGAAGGAATACCTGGCGGCCGTCAAGGAACAGACGGGCAAGTCCGGCCAGAAGAAGATGGGCGGCACCGGCTCGGCACAGGAAGACCAGATCCTGACCATCCAGCTCGAGCAGGGCGTCCCCGGGACCAAGTTCACCTACGTGCCCTTCAAGGGCGGCGGTGAGGTCTGCGTGAACCTCGTCGGCAAGCACGTCGACTCCACGGTGAACAACCCCATCGAGTGCGTGAGTCACTGGAAGGCCGGCCGAGTCCGGCCGCTCGCCGTCTTCGACACGGCGCGCATGTCGGTGCCCGAGTGGAAGGACATCCCGACGATCAAGGAAGCGCTCGGCGTCGAGGTGAACTATCTGATGCTCCGCGGGATCTTCGGCGCGCCGGGCATGCCGAAGGACGCGGTCGACTGGTACGTTGCCTTCCTCAGGAAGGTCACCGAGACGCCGGAGTGGAAGAAGTACATGGACGAAGGCGCGCTCAAGCCCGCCTTCGCAGCCGGCGCCGAGTACGTGAAGTGGGTCGAGGAGAACGAGCAGCTACACAAGGACCTGATGACCAAGGGCGGTCTGCTGAAGAAATAGCATGCGCGCCGTCGACCTCGCCACCGCGTCGATCCTGATCCTGCTCGGCGGGGTCGTAGTCGCCGACTCGCTCCGCATCGGCATCGGCTGGGGCACGGACGGCCCCCAGAGCGGCTTCTTCCCCTTCTGGCTCGGCGTCATCATGATCCTGGCGTGCGCTGCCATCTGCATGCAGGCATGGCGCCGGGTGGCCGACAAGCCGTTCGTGACGCGCGAGCAGCTGGCGCCGGTACTCAAAGTGCTGTGGCCGGCCACGCTCATGGTGATCCTGATCACGCCCCTCGGTCTCTACGTCGCCTCCGCGCTCTACCTCGCCTTCTACATGCGCTGGGTCGGCCGGCACGGGTGGCTCGCGATAGCCCTCTGTGCAATCGGGATCCCCCTCGTCGTGTTCGTGGTGTTCGAGATCTGGTTCCTGGTCCCGATGCCCAAAGGTCCACTCGAGGCGTGGCTCGGCTACTGATCATGGGCATCGAGAACCTCTTTCACGGCTTCCAGATCGCGGTCACGCCGTTCAACCTCTTCGTGGCGGTCCTCGGCATCCTGCTCGGCACCATCATCGGCGTCCTGCCGGGGCTCGGCGGCGCCAACGGGGTGGCGATCCTGCTGCCGCTCACGTTCACGATGCCGCCCACCTCCGCGATCATCTTGTTGACGTCGCTCTACTGGGGCGCGCTCTTCGGCGGCGCCATCACCTCGATACTCTTCAACATTCCCGGCGAGCCCTGGTCGGTGGCGACGACGTTCGACGGCTATCCGCTGGCCCGGCAGGGGCAGGGAGGCCAGGCGCTCACGGCGGCGTTTAGCTCCTCCTTCATCGGCGCCCTGTTCTCGATCGTCCTGATCACACTCTTCGCGCCGCTCCTGGCCGAGGTGGCACTGAAGTTCGGCCCGCCCGAGTTCTTCGCGATCCAGCTTCTGACCTTCTCGAGCTTCATCGGCCTGGGCGGCGGCGATCCGCTGAAGTCGCTCGTCTCCATCGTGCTCGGGTTCATCCTCGCGGCGGTGGGCCTCGACATCGTCACCGGCCAGCTACGGATGACCTTCGGCTTCGTCGACCTCATGAAGGGGTTCGACTTCATCGTAGCGGTCATCGGGCTCTTCGGCATCGGCGAGATCCTCCTGAGCGTCGAGGAGGGGCTCTCCTTCAAGGGCGTCGCGACGGGAATGAACCTCCGCGTCGTGCTCGACACCTGGAAAGTGCTGCCGCGCTACGCGCGCACCTTCGTGCGCGGCGCCTTCATCGGCTTCTGGATGGGCTTCAAGCCCGGCGGGGCCACCCCCGCCTCGTTCATGAGCTACGCCTTCGCCAAGCGCTTCTCGAAGCACCCGGAGCGGTTTGGCAAGGGCGAGCTCGAGGGCGTGGTGGCGCCGGAGACGGCTGCCCATGCCGCAGGCGTGGCGGCGATGCTGCCAATGATCACGCTCGGCATCCCAGGCTCGCCGACGGCCGCCGTTATGCTCGGGGGCCTCATCATCTGGGGTCTCCAGCCCGGTCCGCTCCTGTTCACCGAGAAGCCGGACTTCGTCTGGGGGCTGATCGCCAGCATGTACACCGGTAACTTCCTCGGCGTGCTGATGGTGCTGGCGTTCGTGCCGTTCTTCGCGGCTATATTAAGAATTCCGTTCGCGATCCTCACACCGCTCATCGTGGTCGTGTGCGCGATCGGCTCGTATGCCGTGCACAACAGCATGATCGATATCTGGTACATGCTGATCTTCGGCGTCGTCGGCTACGTGTTCAAGAAGCTCGACTATCCGCTCGCCCCGCTCGTCCTGGCGCTGGTCCTCGGCGACCTCGCCGAGAACGCGCTCCGCCAGAGCTTGATCATGTCGCAGGGATCGCTCGCGATCTTCGTGTCGCGTCCGATCTCGGGCGTGATCACGGCGGTCGCCATCTTCTTCTTCGTCCTGCCGGTGCTGACGCCCTGGTGGCGGCGCCTGCGCGGGACCCCAACGCCGGCGCCGCTGAAGACCTGATGGCCCTCCTGGCCGACCCGGAGTTCTGGATCCGGCTGCTCGGCATCGGGGTGCTGAACCTGCTCCTCTCGGGGGACAACGCCCTGGTCATCGCGATGGCGGTGCGTGCCCTGCCGAAGCGGAAACGGCTGGCCGGCCAGATCTGGGGTGCCGTCGGCGCCGTGCTGCTGCGGCTGGTCTTCGTCGCCATCGTGAGCATCCTGCTCCGGATTCCGCTCCTCCAGCTCGTCGGGGGCTTGCTCCTCGCCTGGATCGCGGTCAAGCTGGTGAGGCCGGAGACCGGCGGCGACACCGACGTCCGGCGGGGGTCCTCGCTGTGGGAGGCGATCTGGATCATCATCGTGGCCGACGTGACGATGAGCCTCGACAACGTGCTGGCGATCGCCGCGACGGCCCACGGCGATTTCATGCTCGTCATGTTCGGCATCGGGCTGTCGCTCCCGATCGTCGTGTGGGGGGCCGGACTCCTGGCCCATCTGATGAATCGCCACACATGGATCGTCTGGCTCGGTGGCGGCCTTCTCGGCTACGTCGCGGGCGAGATGGTGATCGAGGATCCGATCGTCACGCAGTGGCTGGCCGGCGCAGCCCCGATGCTCCATCTGACGGTGCCGATCGCGCTCGGCGTCGTGGTGACGGCGATCGGCTGGTGGCTCGGGCGCGGCCACCGGCACGTCCACGTGCCGGAGAAGCTCTGAGGGTGCGATGAGCGCGCCTGGACGGAAGCGAGCCGACGATCAGGCCTTCGAGCTCGGCCCCATCAAGTCGACACGCATCTACGAGGAGATCGTCCGGCAAGTCAAGCAGCTGATTGCGGAGGGCCGTCTCAAGACAGGCGACCGGCTGCCGCCGGAGCGCGAGCTCGCCGAGAAATTCGTCGTCAGCCGGACCTCGGTGCGCGAGGCGCTGCGGGCACTCGAGAGCCTGGGACTCATCGAGATCCGACCGGGTGAGGGCACGTTCGTCCGGGAGGTGTCGGTCGACGCGCTGGTCGGCCCGCTCGCCCTCATGATGACCTCGCAGCGCGAGGCGATCGGGGAGTTGTTCGAAGCGCGGCGCGTGCTCGAGCCGGCCATCGCGGCACTCGCTGCGAGCCGCGCAACCCCGGACGAGGTCCAGGAGATGGAGCGCATCCTCGAAAACCAGGCTCGCGAGGTCGCCGCCGGGCGGACCGGTCTCGCCGAGGACGCGGCGTTCCACACGGCCATCGGCGCCGCCGCCCGTAATCACGCGATCACTCGCATCGTCCACGCGATCATGGATCTCCTGACGCAGAGTCGCGAGGACTCGCTCAACACGCCCGGCCGGCCCACCCGGTCGCACCAGGACCATCGCCGAATTCTTCAGGCGATCGCGAAGCGCAATCCGAGCGCCGCCCGACAGGCGATGCTCGACCACCTGGTCGCGGTCGAGGGGCTCGTGCTCGGCACGGCCTCCGAGCGGTCCGGTCGTCGTTCCGACGCTTGACCTGCTCCGGTCGGGCCCGTATAGTTGCCCCGTGCTCGAGATGACGCCGCGGCGTTCTCTGGTAGGGCTGATTCTGGTAGTGCGGGCCCTGCCCGGAGCATCCGCGACGTAGCTGACGCCGGATGCCACGGGCGGGGAAGCCCGTGGCGATGCCTTACCGAAGGCCACGGGTCGAGTGACCCGTGGCCTTTCGTGTTTTCGGATACGGTTTTCCGGGCAGAAGGGCAAAGGAGAGGAGGCGCTCTGGTGTCGGGGGGTAGAATAATTGACACCGGTGCTCGTTACCCACTAATATCACAAGGCTTTTTTGGTCATCGAGGAGGGAGACCGCGCCCATGACGAAATACGTCTACTTCTTCGGTGGTGGTAGCGCAGAAGGCTCGTCCCTCATGCGGAATCTCCTGGGCGGCAAGGGCTGCGAGCTGGCCGAGATGACCAACCTCGGGATCCCCGTGCCCCCAGGATTCACTGTCACCACCCAGGCCTGGGCCCACTACAACCGGTCGGGGCACACCTGGCCCGAAGAGCTGTGGGACCAGGTGCTCGAGAATCTCGAGCGGCTCGAGAACGCTGCGGACGCCGGCTTCGGCGATCCCAAGCGCCCGCTGCTGGTCTCCGTTCGCTCCGGTGCCCGCGTGTCGATGCCCGGCATGATGGAGACCATCCTCAACCTCGGCCTCAACGAGGCGACGGTCGAGGGACTGGCGGCCCGCACCCGCAATGAGCGGTTCGCGTGGGACTGCTATCGACGCTTCGTCATGATGTTCGGCGACGTCGTCCTCGGGCTGCGGCGTGAGGTCTTCGACGCCGAGCTCGACGCGACGAAGGGCCGCCTCGGCGTCAAGAGCGATTCCGAGGTGCCGGCGGGGGAGCTGCGAAAGCTCACCGACGTCTTCAAGGGCATCGTCAGCGAGCGCACGGGCCATCCATTTCCGGATGACGTGCGGGAGCAGCTCCGCCTCGCGATCAACGCCGTGTTCGATTCCTGGTTCGCCAAGAAGGCGACGGAATATCGCCGTATCCACAACGTGCCCGAGGAATGGGGCACAGCGGTGACCGTGATGGCGATGGTCTTCGGAAATCTCGGCGAGACCTCGGGCACGGGCGTCGGCTTCACGCGTGATCCGCGGACCGGCGAGCGGCGCTTCTACGCCGAGTTCCTGCCCAACGCCCAGGGCGAGGACGTCGTCGCTGGAATCCGGACGCCGCTGCCGATCGCGGCTCTGCGGGAGCGGATGCCGGCCATCTACGACCAGGTCCTGGAGATCGCGGGGCGCCTCGAGCGGCACTACAAGGACATGCAGGACATCGAGTTCACGGTGCAGGACGGCACGCTCTACCTCCTGCAGACGCGCGCCGGCAAGCGGTCCGCGCGCGCCGCCGTCAAGGTGGCCCGCGACCTCGTCAACGAGCACGTGATCGACCAGCACTCCGCGCTGCTCCGGGTGAGGCCGCAAGAGGTGAACGAGGCTATTCGGCCGGTCTTCGACGACCGCGACAAGGCGACAGCCATCGAGAAGGGTCGGCTACTGGCCCGTGGTCTCCCGGCCGCCCCCGGGGCCGCCGTCGGCAAGGCCGTCTTCGATGCCGACCGCGCGGTCGAGTGGGCGCACGCGAACGAGAAGGTCATCCTCGTCCGTCCCGAGACCTCTCCGGAGGACGTGGCCGGCATGTATGCCGCGGAGGGCATCGTGACCGCGCGGGGCGGGCGGACGTCGCACGCCGCCGTCGTCGCCGTGGGCATGGGCAAGGCCTGCGTGGTCGGCGCCAGTGACATCGCCGTGGACGAGCATCGTCGCGTCTTCGAGGTCGGCGGTCGCATCGTCCGGGAGGGCGACTGGATCTCGGTCGACGGCGGGACGGGCGAGGTCCTCCTCGATGTCGTCAAGACAGTCGAGGGCGAGCTAGGCGACGAGCTCCAGGAGCTCCTGGCCTGGGCCGATCGCTACCGTAAGGAAGGGCTCGGCGTGCGCGCTAACGCCGACACCCCGGAGGACGCCAAGCGGGCGCGTGAGTTCGGCGCGGAGGGTATCGGGCTTGTCCGCACGGAGCACATGTTCTTCGCGGCCGATCGGATCGCGATCGTCCGTCAGATGATCATGGCCCCCAACCAGGCGACGCGCCGCGCCGCGCTCGAGCGGCTCCGGCCGTTCCAGCGGGACGACTTCATCGGGATCTTCCGGGCCATGAACGGCCTGCCGGTTACGATTCGCCTGCTCGATCCGCCCCTCCACGAATTCCTGCCCAATCACAAGGAGTACAAGGAGCTCATCGAGACCAAGAGCCGCCTCGAGGCGCTCGGCATCAATCCCGAGGAGCAGGCCCGTCTCGAGGGGATCATCGACAACGTCGAGAAGCTGCGGGAGGCCAACCCGATGCTCGGGCACCGCGGCTGTCGGCTCGGGATCACGCACCCCGAGATCTACGGCATGCAGGTCCGCGCCATCATGGAGGCCGCCTGCACCGTCGCCGAGCAGGGCGTGCACGCCGAGCCGGAGATCATGATCCCGCTGACCGGGACCGTCGGTGAGATGAAGGAGACCTTCGAGCAGACCAAGCGAGTCGCCGACGGCGTCATTGCCGAGACGGGCGTCGCCGTGCGCTACCTGATCGGGACGATGATCGAGGTGCCGCGGGCCGCGCTGATCGCTGCGCAGCTCGCGGAGTTCGCCGAGTTCTTCTCGTTCGGCACCAACGACCTGACCCAGCTGACCTACGGCTACAGTCGCGACGACGTCGCGAAGTTCCTTCCGCGCTACCTGGACATGGGGCTGCTGCCGCACGATCCGTTCTCCGTCCTCGATCAGGAGGGCGTGGGCGAGATGGTCAAGATCGGCATCGAGCGCGGCCGCAGCCGGCGCCCGAATCTCAAGATCGGGATCTGCGGCGAGCACGGCGGCGAGGCGTCGTCGGTCGAATTCTGTCATCGCGTGAAGATGACGTACGTGTCGTGCTCGCCGTACCTCATCCCGGGGGCGCGACTGGCGGCGGCGCAGGCTCGCATCAAAGAGCGTCAGGTGGGCGGCAGCGGGGACTATCGTGTCTAGGAGGAGCGCGCAGTGAAAATGCCGGGAGCCCGAATCCTTCTGGAGTGCCTGAAGCGCCAGGGAGTCGATCTGATCTTCGGTCTGCCCGGCGGTGCGGTATTGCCCATCTACGACGCCCTCTACGACTTCCAGGGCCTGCGCCACGTCCTGGTGCGCCAGGAAGCGGCGGCGGGCCACGCGGCCGAGGGCTACGCGCGCACGTCGGGGCGGGTCGGCGTCTGTCTGGTCACCTCGGGCCCTGCCGCGACCAATCTGGTGACAGCGCTGCAGGACGCGCTGATGGACTCCATCCCCATCGTCGCGTTCACCGGGCAGGTGCCCACCCACCTCATCGGCAACGACGCGTTCCAGGAGGCGGACAACGTCGGGATCACCCGGTCGTGCACCAAGCACAACTTCCTGGTGAAAGACGGCAATGACCTCGGCCCGATCATCCGCGAGGCGTTCCACATCGCATTGACCGGCCGGCCCGGGCCGGTACACGTCGACCTGCCCAAGGACATCCTCGTGAAGGAGTGGGACCTCGTCTGGCCCGATAAGATCCAGATGCGGTCGTACAACCCGAACTACGACGGCCATCCCGGTCAGATCAAGCGGGCGGCCAAGCTCTTGGCCTCTGCCCGGAAGCCGGTCCTCTACGTCGGCGGCGGCGTCATCTCGGCCAACGCGAGCGCGGAGCTCCGGGAGCTGGCCGAGCTCGGGCAATTCCCGCTGACGCAGACCCTGATGGGGCTGGGCGCGTTCCCGATGGCGCACCCGCTCTCGCTCGACATGCTGGGCATGCACGGCAGCTACTACGCCAACATGGCGGTGCACCACTCCGACGTCCTCGTCGCCATCGGGGCGCGCTTCGACGATCGGGTGACCGGCAAGGTCGACGCGTTCGCGCCGAACGCCGAGATCGTCCACATCGACATCGATCCGTCCTCGATCTCGAAGAACATCAAGGTGGGCGTGCCGATCGTCGGCGACTGCCGCCGCGTGCTCGCGAAGCTGGTGGAGGCGCTGCGGGAGGAGCTGCGCGGCGGATCCGCGCCCGGTGTCCACGAGGCCCGCCAGCAGTGGGCGACGCAGCTCGCCGAGTGGAGGCGCGACTTCCCGTTCCGCTACGAGTGGAGCGACGACGTCGTCAAGCCGCAGTACGTGATGCAGGAGATCTCCAACGTCACCGGCGGCGAGGCGTTCATCGTCACGGGCGTCGGCCAGCACCAGATGTGGGCGGCGCAGTACTACCGCTTCAAGCACCCGCGCATGTGGTGCACGTCCGGCGGCCTGGGCACGATGGGCTACGGTCTGCCGACCGCGATGGGCGTCCAGGCGGCGAACCCCGGCAGGCTCGTGATCAACATCGACGGCGACGGCTCGTTCGCCATGAACAGCCAGGAGCTCGCCACCTGCTTCACCGAGGGGCTGCCGGTCAAGACCGTCATCATCAACAACAGCGGCCACGGCATGGTGAGGCAGTGGCAGCGGATCATCTACAAGGAGCGGTTCTGCGCGATCGACCTGCCGGGCATTCCGGACTGGGTGCGCCTGGCCGAGGCCTACGGCTGCGTGGGGCTCCGCGTAACCAAGCCGAGCGAGCTGGTGCCGGCCCTCGAGAAGATGATCAGCACGCCGGCGCCGGTGGTGCTGGACGTGTGCGTGGACAAGGACGAGTGCGTGTTCCCGATGGTGCCGGCGGGCGGCGCCAATACCGACATGATCCTGGCGCCGCCGAGCCGCGTCGTGCGCGACCGGGCCGCCCGGTCGCAGACGGGCTTCTAGATGCAGAACGGTAACGAGCCCCGCAAGCACACGATCGCGGTCCTGGTGGAGAACAAGTTCGGCGTCCTCTCGCGCGTGGCCGGGCTCTTCTCGGCGCGCGGCTACAACATCGAGAGCCTGTCGGTCGGCGAGACGCTCGATCCCACGGTGTCCCGGATGACCCTGGTGGTGCGGGGCGACGAGTTCGTGATCGAGCAGGTCACCAAGCAGCTGCACAAGCTCATCGACGTCATCAAGGTGACCGACCTGACCGACGAGAGCCACGTCGAGCGCGAGATGGTCCTCATCCGCGTCAACGCCGAGCCGGCGAATCGCGCGGAGATCCTGCGTACCGGCGATATCTTCCGCGCGCGGGTGGTGGACGTTACGCCCGTCTCGTTCGTCCTCGAGGCCACCGGCGACGAGGGCAAGCTGGAAGCGCTGATCGAACTCCTGCGCCCGATGGGGATCCAGGAGATCGTGCGCACCGGCAAGGTCGCGATCTCCCGCGGCCCGAAGACGCGCGTCCGCCGCGTGGAGCCGCCGCGCAAGCCGCGGACCGTGGACGACCCGAAGGTGGTCGGCTTCGCCGACTGACACCCACCGACAGAAAGGACACACGATGCCCGCCAAGATCTATTACGACCAGGACGCCGATCTCGGGCTGCTCAAGGGCCGGAAGATCGCGATCATCGGATACGGCAGCCAGGGCCACGCCCACGCGCTGAACCTCAAGGACTCCGGTCAGGACGTGGTGGTCGGGCTCTACAAGGGCTCGAAGAGCTGGGCCAAGGCCGAGAAGGAAGGCTTGCGCGTTGCGACCGTGAACGAGGCCGCGCAGATGGCCGACGTCATCATGATCCTGCTGCCGGATCAGACCCAGCGGCACGTGTTCGAGCACGAGATCAAGGGCGGGCTCGGCAAAGGCAAGATGCTCATGTTCGCGCACGGCTTCAATATCCACTTCAACCAGGTCGTGCCGCCGCCCGACGTGGACGTCACGATGATCGCGCCCAAGGCCCCCGGCCACGTGATGCGCGATCTCTTCACGCAGGGCCCGGGCGTACCGGCGCTCCTCGCCGTGTACCAGGACGTGTCCGGCAAGGCGCGCGACCTCGGCCTCGCCTACGGCAAGGGCGTCGGCTGCACGCGCGCGGGCGTGATCGAGACCACCTTCAAGGAAGAGACCGAGACGGACCTGTTCGGGGAGCAGACGACGCTCTGCGGCGGCATCTCGCATCTGATCAAGGCCGCGTATGAAACGTTGGTCGAAGCCGGATATCAGCCCGAGGTCGCGTACTTTGAATGTATGCATGAGATGAAACTGATCGTGGATCTCTTCTATCAGGGCGGGCTCGCGTACATGCGCTACTCGGTGTCGGACACCGCCGAGTACGGCGACTACACGCGCGGACCGCGCGTGGTGAGCGAGCAGACGAAGGCCGAGATGAAGAAGATCCTGGCCGAGATCCAGTCGGGGCAGTTCGCCCGGGAGTGGGTGCTCGAGAACCAGGCCAACCGCGCCGGGTTCCTCGCGATGCGGCGGCGGGATGCCGAGCATTCGATCGAGGAAGTCGGCAAGCGC
>JBKPCO010000044.1:0-10507 GCA_046727415.1 Candidatus Methylomirabilota bacterium | reverse complement strand
TCGATGTACTCCGCCGTCTTCTTGCCCGGCCGCACGCCGGGAATGAAGCCGCCGTACTTCTTCATGTTGTCGGCCAGGTCGATCGGGTTGAACACGATCGCCGTGTAGAAGTAGGCGAAGAACACGATGAGCGCCATGTAGGCGACGGTGTAGGGCGCGCGCCCGGGCGACATCGCGTCGGCGATCCACTGCATCCACGGATGCGGCACGAAGCGCGTCAGGGTCGCCGGGAACAGGATCAGGGACGACGCGAAGATGACCGGGATGACGCCCGCGGTGTTGATCCGGAGCGGGATGTGCGTTGACTGGCCGCCGTACACGCGCCGGCCGACGACCCGCTTGGCGTACTGCACCGGAATCTTGCGCTGGCCTTCCTGCATGAGGACCACGGCCGCGGTGACCCCAACCATCACCACGATGATCGCGCCGACGACCAGGAGCTTCAGCTCGCCGGTCGAGATGAGCTTGTACGAGGCGGTGATAGCCGAGGGCAGGCGCACGACGATGCCGGCGAAGATGATGAGCGATATGCCATTACCGATGCCTTTCTCGGAGATCTGCTCGCCCATCCACATGATCAGCGCGGTACCGGCGGTCAGCGTGACCATCGTCAGGAGCCGGAATCCCCAGCCGGGCGTCGGCACGATCGAGAGACCCTCGGGGCTCCGCATGCTCTCCAGGCCGTACGCGATCCCGAGCGCCTGGACCGCCGAGAGCGCGATCGTCCCGTACCGCGTGTACTGAGTGATCTTCTTGCGGCCGGCCTCGCCTTCCTTGGCCAGCCGCTCGAGCGTCGGGATGACGACGGTCAGGAGCTGCAGGATGATCGAGGCCGAGATGTACGGCATGATCCCGAGCGCGAAGATGGACAGCCGCCGGAGGTTGCCGCCCGAGAACAGGTCGACCATGCCCAGGAGCGTGCCCTGCACCTGCTCGAAGAACTGCGCGAGCGCGTGGCCGTCGATGCCGGGGGTCGGCACGTGAGCGCCCAGGCGGTATGCGATGAGCAGAACGGCGGTCATCAGGACGCGCCGCTTCAGCTCCGGGATCTTGAAGACGTTCTGGAAGCTCTGGAGGCTTTCGATCACGAAGCCGGCACCTCGGCCCCGAGCGTCTCGATGCGGCCGCCCTTCGCCTCGACCTTCGCGCGCGCCGATTCGCTCGCGCGGTGGGCGCGGATGGTGAGCGCGTGGGCGACCTCGCCCTCACCCAGGATCTTGACCCGCGACCGCTCGCTCGCCTTGATCAGGCCCGCGCGGACGAGGCTATCGGGATCGACGACGGCGTTGGCCGCGAAGCCGCTCAGCGCCTTGAGGTTCACGACGGCGTAGTCGATGCCGCCGCCGCCGTGGGGGACGAAGCCGCGCTTCGGCAGGCGGCGATAGAGCGGCATCTGGCCGCCCTCGAAGCCGCCGGCCTTGCCGCCGCCCGAGCGGGCCTTGTGGCCCTTGTGCCCCTTGGTCGCGGTCTTTCCGTGGCCCGATCCGGGGCCGCGGCCGATCTTCTTGCGCCGCTTCGTGGCGCCCGGCGCCGGGCGCAGCTCGTCAAGCTTCACGGGTCACCTGGAGCACGTGCGGCACCTTGGCGATCATACCGCGTACCGACGCGGAATCCTCGTGAGTCACCGACTGGCGGATGCGGCGGAGCCCGAGCGCCTTCACGGTCGCCTCCTGCTTGGGGGACAGGCCGATGATCGAGCGCGTGAGCGTGACCTTAAGCTTCTGGTCGGGCACCGACGGCCTCCTCCACTACCGCGACGTCGCCGCGGCGCCGCGCCGCGTGCAAGTCTTGAAGCCGCTTGATCCGGCGGAGGGCGTCGATCGTGGCCTTGAGCACGTTGTGCGGGTTGTTGGAGCCGAGCGTCTTGGTCAGGATATCCTGGACGCCCGCCGCCTCGAGGATAGGCCGCACGGCGCCGCCCGCGATGACGCCCGTGCCCGGCACCGCCGGCTTCAGGAACACCCGGCCGGCGCCGAAATGCCCGGTGATCTCACAGGGGATCGTCGTTTCCTTCAGCGGCACGAAGATCAGATCCTTCTTGGCGTGCTCTACCGCCTTGCGGATCGCCTCCGGCACCTCGTGGGCCTTGCCGAGGCCGACACCGACGTGGCCCCGGCCGTCCCCGACCACCACCAGCGCCGTGAACGAGAACCGGCGGCCGCCCTTGACGACCTTGGCCACCCGGTTGATGGAGACGACGCGGTCGTTCAGCTCCAGCACGCTTGGATCGATCTTCGCTTCCGCCACTCGACTCTCCTGACTCTCTAGAAGACCAGGCCGCCGGCCCGCGCCGCATCGGCCAGCGCCTTTACGCGTCCGTGGTACATGTAGCCGCCGCGGTCGAACACGACGCTCTGGATTCCCTGCGCCTTCGCCTTCTCGGCCAGGAGCTCGCCGACGAGCTTGGCCGCGGCGACGTTGCCTCCCGACGGCTGCCGCGCCCGGAACACCTTGCTCCGGCTGTCGACCGCCAGCAGGGTGCGCCCGGCGTCGTCGTCCACCAGCTGCGCGTAGATGTGATTGAGGCTCCGGAACACGGCCAGCCGCGGCCGCGCGCCCGAGCCGCGCACGAACCGCCGAAGCCGGCGATGCCGGATGTCCCGCGATGCCCGCCGCTCCTTCGTGATCACTTGGCCCCCGCTCCCGCCTTCTTGCCGACCTTCCGGCGGACCACCTCGCCGGCGTACCTGATGCCTTTGCCCTTGTACGGGTCGGGCTCCCGGAGTGCGCGCAGCTTGGCGGCCGTCTGGCCGAGGACGGCCTTGTCGGCGCCGCGCAGCGTGATGGACACCTGGCGATCGATCTCCGCCGTCACGCCCTCAGGCAGCGGGAAGATCACCGGGTGCGAGTAGCCCAGCGCCAGCTGGATCGCCCGCCCCTGCAGCTGGGCGCGGTAGCCGATGCCCACGATCTCCAGCTTGCGCTCGAAGCCGTCCTTCACGCCCGTCACCATGTTCGCGACCAGCGCCCGCGCCAGGCCGTGCAGCGCCCGGACTTTCCGGTCTTCCCCGCTCCGCGAGATGACGAGCTGGTTGTTCTCGATCTTCGCGCTGAGCCCCTCGGGCACCGGCTGCGACAGCTTGCCCTTCGGGCCCTCGGCGCGGATCACCGCGCCGTCGAGGTTCACCTTCACGCCCTGCGGAATGCTCACCGGCTTCCGACCGATCCGCGACATGCGCGGCCTCCTACCACACGTAGGCGAGGACTTCCCCGCCGATCTTCTGCTTGCGCGCGTCGCGATCGGTCACGACGCCCCGCGACGTCGAGACCAGCGCCACGCCCATCCCGGCCAGGATGGACGGGATCTTGTCGCGGCCCACGTAGATGCGCCGCCCGGGCGTCGAGACGCGGACCAGCCCGGAGATCATCTTCTCGTTCCCCACCCCGTACTTGAGATAGACGCGCAGCATCCCCTGCTTCTTGTCCTCGAGCACCCGGAAGTTCTTGATGAAGCCCTCGTCCTTCAGGATCTCGGCGATGCGCACCTTGAGCCGCGAGCACGGGATATCTACCTTCTCGTGCTCCGCGCGGCTCGCGTTGCGGATACGCGTCAGCATGTCGGCGATCGGATCGCTTCGCATGGCCTTACCAGCTCGCCTTCACGATGCCCGGCACCTCGCCCTTGAGCGCCAGCTCGCGGAAGCAGAGCCGGCACATCTCGAACTTCCGGAGATAGCCGCGCGGACGCCCGCAGAGCTTGCAGCGGGAATAGGCGCGCGTCGGGAACTTCGGTTGACGCTGGGACTTCATGATGAGCGCGGTCTTGGCCATACCCTACTGCTCCCTGAACGGCATTCCGAGGTGCGTGAGGAGCACCTTGGCGTCCTCGTCCGTGCGCGCCGTCGTGACGATGCTGATGTCCATGCCTCGAACCTTGTCCACCTTGTCGTAAACGATCTCCGGGAAGATCAGCTGCTCGCGGAGCCCCAGGGCATAGTTGCCCCGGCCGTCGAACCCCTTGGGCGGAACGCCCCTGAAATCGCGCACGCGTGGCAGCGCCACGTTGATCAAGCGGTCCAGGAACTCGTACATGCGGGCGCCCCGCAGCGTCACCTTCGCGCCGATCGGCACGCCCTCGCGGAGCTTGAAGTTCGCGATCGACTTCTTAGCCTTGGTGACGACGGGGCGCTGGCCCGCGATCGCCTGCAGGTCGGCCGTCGCGAAGTCCAGGATCTTGGCGTTCTCGCGTCCTTCGCCCACGCCCATGTTGATGACGACCTTCTCCAGGCGCGGGACCTGATACGGGTTCGCGAAGCCGCGCTCCTTCATGACCGCCTGCACGACGGTCTTGCGGAAGAGCTCCTTGAGCCGGGGCGGGGTCTCCCCGGTCCCTTTGGGGCGCTCCTTGGCGACCGGCGCGGCCGGGGCCGCCGCGCCCTTCTTCGCTTGCTGCTGGGGCCGGGGCTGCGCCGGACGATTCGCCGGGGCCTTCGGGGTCGTGGGAGATGCGGATTCCTTCGCCATGATCTCAGCCTCTGTCGATCGATTCACCGCAGCGCTTGCAGACGCGGACCTTGCGCCCATCGCCGAGCACCTTGATCCCGCTGCGCGACGCCTTGTCGCACCGGCTACACACCACCAGCACGTTGGAGAGCGCCAGCGGGCTCTCGCGCTCGATGATGCCGCCCTGCCTCAGCTTCTGCGTCGGTCGCTGGTGCTTCTTCATCATGTTGAGCTTCTCGACCAGCACCCGCCCGTCGGCCGGCAGCACCCGCAACACCTTCCCGCGCTTGCCCCGTTCGCGACCGGCGATGACCGCCACCGTGTCTCCGCGTCGCACGTGCACCTGTTGCATCAGATGACCTCCGGCGCGAGCGAGATGATCTTGGTGAACTGCCGCTCGCGCAGCTCGCGCGCCACCGGTCCGAAGATGCGCGTGCCCACCGGATTCTCGTCGGGCTTGATCAGGACCACCGCGTTCCGGTCGAAGCGGATGTACGACCCGTCCCGCCGCCGGACCTCCTTGACCGTCCGCACCACCACCGCCCGCGCCACCTCGCCCTTCTTAACGGTGCCGTCCGGGACCGCTTCCTTGATGGCCACGATGACCGTGTCGCCGAGCGACGCGTAGCGCTTGTTGGCGCCGCCCATCACCCGGATGCACTGTACCTTCTTGGCCCCGGAATTGTCGGCAACGTCGAGCATCGACCGCGGCTGGATCATGCTAGGACACGCGGGTCAGAACCTTGCGGATCCGCCAGCGCTTCTCCTTCGACATCGGTCGCGTCTCCTCGATGAGGACGCGATCGCCGACCCGACTCTCGTTGTTCTCGTCGTGCGCCTTCAGCTTCTTCGACATCCGGATGACCCGCTGGTACCGCGGATGCCGGAACACGCGCTCGATCTTGACGACCCGCGTCTTCTGCATCGCGTCCGAGACCACCACGCCCTCACGGTTCTTCCGCTCACCCACGGGAGTCGCCCTTCTTCTCGCGGAGCACCGTCTGGGCCCGCGCCAGGTCCTTCCGCGCCTGCCCCAGTCGCGAGGGGTTCTTGGCCATCCCCATCGAGAGCTGGAAGCGCAGATTGAAGATCTCTTCGTTGAGCTCGCGCGCCTTCTGCTGGAGCTCTTCTTCGGTGAACTCGCGCCACTTCGCCGCCTTCATGATCCAGTCCCTTCGAGCGGGCTACAGCGCCCGGCTCCGCGACACGAACTTGGTCGTGATGCCGATCTTCTGGGCCGCCGTCCGGAACGCGGCGCGGGCCTCGTCCTCGGGCACCCCGATCATCTCGTACAGGATGCGCCCCGGCTTCACCACGGCGACCCACTCCTCCGGGTTGCCCTTGCCCTTCCCCATCCGCGTCTCTGCCGGCTTCTTGGTGACCGGCTTGTCCGGAAACACGCGGATCCAGACCTTACCACCGCGTTTGAGGCTCCGGGAGAGCGCCACCCGCGCGGCCTCGATCTGGCGGTTGGTCACCCAGCCCGGCTCGAGCGCCTTCAGGCCGAAATCGCCAAAGGCGAGGGTCGAGCCCCGCGTGGCGATCCCCTTCATGCGCCCGCGCTGGGCCTTGCGATACTTGACGCGCTTGGGCATCAGCATGCGCTGTCGACCTCACGCTTCCGCGGGCGTGGCGCGGAGCACCTCACCCTTGAAAACCCAGACCTTGACGCCGATGGTGCCGTAGGTCGTGTGCGCCGTCGCCAGACCGTAGTCGATGTCGGCGCGGAGCGTGTGGAGCGGCACCCGCCCGTCGCGGTACCACTCGCGGCGCGCGATCTCGCCGCCGCCCAGCCGCCCGGCGCACGCGATGCGGATACCGTCGGCGCCGAGCCGCAGCGCGGAGGTTACCGCCTTCTTCATGGCCCGCCGGAACGCGACGCGCTTCTGGAGCTGGAGCGCGACGTTCTCGGCCACCAGCTGCGCGTCGAGCTCGGGATGGATGACCTCCTCGATGTTGAGGTAGATCTCCTTCCCGGTGCGCACCTGCAGCTCGTTCTTCAGCTTCTCGACCTCCGAGCCCTTGCGGCCGATGATGATGCCGGGGCGGGCGGTCGAGATGGTAATGCGCGCGCGGTTGGCTGAGCGTTCGATGTCGATCTTGGAGATGCCCGCATGATAGAGCTGGTCCTTGATGAAGCGCCGGATCTTCACGTCCTCGTGCAGGAGCCCGGCGTAGCTCTTCGTCGCGAACCAGCGGGAGCTCCAGGTCCGCGTCACGCCGATCCGGAAACCGATCGGATGCGTTTTCTGGCCCATCGTCTATTCCTTCCCTTTCGGCTTCCGGCCCGCTCTCGTCCGCGGCTGTCGACCGCTCGTCGCGCCGCCCCGTCGCGACGCCCGGCGTGACGCGGCCGGAGTCTCCGCGGGCGGCGGCGTGCTCCGGCGCGGCGCCGTCGCCGCCGGCCGCGGCGTCCCGCCGTTCATCTCGTCGCTCACGCCGATCGTCAGATGGCTCGTCCGGTGCTTGATCCCGAACGCGCGCCCCATCGCCCGCGGCTGGATCCGCTTCAGCATCGGCCCGCCGTCGGCGATCGCCCGGACGACGCGCAGGTCGTCGAGGTTGCGGACCTGATGATTGTGCTCGGCGTTCGCAACGGCCGAGCGCAGCACCTTCTCGACCAGCCGCGCTGCCGCGCGCGGCGTGTACTCGAGGGTGGCCAGGGCCTCGCCCACGGACTTGCCGCGGATCTGGTCCAGCACCAGCCGGGCCTTGCGGGCCGACACGCGGACGAACCGGGCGCGCGCCATCGTCTGCATCGCGCTCAGGACTTCCCGGTCGGCGATGTCGTCGCCTTTTCGGCCGTGCCGTGCGCCCGGAAGGTCCGGGTAACGGCGAACTCGCCGAGGCGGTGGCCGACCATGTTCTCGGTGACGTAGACGGGAATGAACTTCCTGCCGTTGTGGACCGCCACCGTGTGCCCCACGAACTCGGGCGGGATCTGCGTACGCCGCGACCAGGTCTTCAGCACCTTTTTCTGGCGGGTCCGGTTCAGCTCCTCGATGCGCTCGAGCAGCGTCGGATCGATGTACGGCCCCTTCTTCAGCGAACGCCCCATCTCCCGCTCCTATTTCGTCCGACGCGTCACGATGGCGCTGTCGGAGGGCCGGGCACCCCGACGGGTCTTGTAGCCCTTCGTCGGCTTCCCCCACGGCGTCATCGGATGATTGCCCTTGCCCTTGCCTTCGCCGCCGCCCATCGGATGATCGACCGGATTCATCACGGTGCCGCGGACCGTCGGACGGAAGCCACGCCAGCGGACCCGACCGGCCTTTCCGATCGACACGTTCTCGTGGTCGAGATTGCCCACCTGGCCGATCGTCGCCATGCACGCCAGCGAGACCAGCCGCACCTCGCCGGAGGGCAGCTTCAGGGTCGCGCGGTCGCCTTCCTTGGCGAGCAGCTGCGCCTGCGCGCCGGCGCTCCGGCAGAGCTGCGCGCCTCGGCCGGCCTGCAGCTCGACGTTGTGTACGAGCGTGCCGACCGGGATGTTTCGCACCGGCAGCGCGTTGCCCGGCAGGATGTCCGCCTGCGGGCCCGACATCACGGTGTCGCCCACCCGGAGCCCGAGCGGCGCGATGATATACCGCTTCTCGCCGTCCCGGTAATGCAGCAGGGCCAGCCGCGCCGAGCGATTCGGGTCGTACTCGATCGCAGCGACCCGCGCCGGGATCCCGTACTTCTCGCGGCGGAAGTCGACCTGCCGCAGCATCTGCTTGGCCCCGCCGCCGCGATGACGAACCGTGATGCGCCCGTAGACGTTCCGGCCGTTCGTCCGGCGCTTCGGGCTCAGGAGACTCTTCTCGGGCTCCTGCTTCGTGATGTCGTCGTACGTGACGTACGTGAGGTAGCGCCGCGCGGGCGATGTCGGCTTGACGATGCGGATAGCCATGCGCTACGCCCCCTCGACGAGCTCGATCTTGTGGCCGGGGGCAAGCGTCACGACCGCCTTTTTCCAGTCGGAGCGCCGCCCTTCCGCGCGGCCCATTCGCTTCAGCTTTCCCTCGAACGACGCCGTGCGCACTGAGGTCACCTTGACGTTGAACACGCTCTCAACCGCCGCCCGGATCTCGACCTTGTTGGCGTCGGGCCGGACACGGAAGGCCACGGTGTTCAGCTCCTCCTTCTGCCGCATGCTCTTTTCCGTCATCAGCGGACGAATCAGGATCTCGCGCGCCGTTCGACTCATTGGAGCGAACTCCTCGAGGCCGGCCCGGACCGGCTGTGGCCTGCCGTAGATACTCGCGGCTTCATTTCGCCAAGGCCTCCTCGAGCGCCACGAGGCCGGCGCGCTCGAACACCACCCGATGAGCGTGCAGGAGCTGATAGACGGACACGTGCGGAGGCGTCTCGACAGTCAACCACGGCACGTTGCGCGCGGCGCGCGCCAGCCCCTCGGCCAGCTCGCGCACGACGAGCAGCGTCGGCACCTTCGCGATCCCGAGCGCGGCCAGCACTCCGACCAGCGACTTGGTCTTGCCGTCGCGGGCGTCGATCGCCTCGACCGCCGAAAGCTGGCCCGCAGCGATCTTGGCCGCGACGGCGGCGCGCAGCGACGCCCGTCGCATCTCCCGCGGCATGTCCTTGGCGTAGCTCCGCGGCGTCGGGCCAAACGGCTTGCCGCCGCCCTTCCACTGCACCGCGCGTGTCGAGCCCTGCCTGGCGCGGCCGGTCCCTTTCTGCTTCCAAGGCTTGCGGCCGCCACCCGACACCTCGCTGCGCCCTCTGGTATCGTGCGTGCCCGCCCGTCGGTCGGCGAGCTCTCGCGTCACCGCCTGATGGAGCAGCGGCTCGCGGATCTCCGAGCCGAACACGTCCGCCTTCAGCTCGAGCGATCCGGCCTGCTTTCCCTTCGCGTCCAGAACCTGCACCGTTGGCATCGCTATTTCTTTTCCGCGGCCTTCTGCTGGACTTGCTGCTGCTTGGTCGCCTTCACCGACTTGCGCAGCATGACCAGCGACCCGTTGGCACCGGGCACCGCGCCCCGCACCAGGACGATGTTCTGCTCCGCCATCACGCGGACCACGCTCAGGTTCAGCACGGTCCGCCGGTCGCCGCCCATGCGCCCGGGCATGTGGTGACCCGGCCACACGCGGGAGGGATCCGACGATGCGCCGATCGAACCGGGGGCGCGGTGGAACATCGAGCCGTGCGTGGCGTCACCGCCGTACCAGCCGTAACGCTTGACAC
This sequence comes from Candidatus Methylomirabilota bacterium, assembly GCA_046727415.1. Classification (GTDB taxonomy): domain Bacteria; phylum Methylomirabilota; class Methylomirabilia; order Rokubacteriales; family CSP1-6; genus AR31. The sequence goes on along the minus strand of JBKPCO010000044.1, from coordinate 874 downwards.
CGCCCTGAAACCCCTTGCCCTTCGACACCCCGACGACGTCGACCAGCTCGCCGGGCGCGAACATCTCGACCGTCAGCGCCTGCCCGAGCTGGTAGCCCTGGAGCTTCTCGGTCTTCTCCAGCCGGACCTCGCGGACCACGCGCATCGGCGACACGTTCACCTTCTTGAACAGACCCGCGGCCGGCTTCGACACGTTCTTCTTCTTCACGCCGAATCCGAGCTGGAGCGCGTCGTAGCCGTGCGACTCGGTCGTCCGGATCCCGATGACCGTGCAGGGCCCCGCCTCGATGACGGTCACCGGCACCTGGCTGCCGTCGGCGGCGAACACCTGCGTCATCCCGACCTTGCGGCCGATCAACCCCTCTTTGCGCGCCATGACTAGCCTCTGACCTTCGTTGTCTTAGAGCTTGATCTCGACGTCTACGCCGGCCGGCAGATCGAGCTTCATGAGCGAGTCGACCGTTTGCGGTGTGGGATCCACGATGTCCAGCAGTCGCTTGTGGGTGCGCATCTCGAACTGCTCGCGGGACGTCTTGTCGACGTGCGGGCTGCGCAGCACCGTCCAGCGGTTGATGACGGTGGGCAGCAGGACCGGGCCGGCCACGCGCGCGCCCGTCCGGCGCACGGTCTCCACGATCTCCTTCACCGACCGGTCGAGCAGCTGGTGGTCGTAGGCCTTCAGGCGAATCCGGATCTTTTGATCGGAGGCCAGGGTTGCCATGGTCTACTCCGAGATCTCCGTGACCACACCCGCCCCCACCGTCCGCCCCCCCTCCCGGATCGCGAACCGCAGCTCCTTCTCCATCGCGATCGGCACGATCAGCTCGATCGCCATCGTCACGTTGTCCCCCGGCATCACCATCTCCACCCCCTG
>JBKPCO010000043.1:0-3632 GCA_046727415.1 Candidatus Methylomirabilota bacterium | reverse complement strand
TCGCGGTCCGCGCGCGAGGCCGCGAAGGCGCGGCCGCGCAGGTCGTCCGGAAGGTTGGCTTCCAACCAACCGCGGACCTCCTTGCGGAACGCCTCTTCGGATTCGCTGAAGTCGAAATTCATGACTTTGTCGCTGAGAAGGGTTACTGCATGACCACGCCGCCGTCGACGTTCAGCGCCTGGCCGGTGATGTTGCGCGCCTCGTCGGAGGCGAGGAACACCGCGGCCCAGCCGATGTCCTCGGGCGTCTGCTCGCGCTTCATCGGCGTGATGTCACCGACCCGCTTGTCGAATACCTGGCGGGCCGTCATGCCCTTGAAGGCGGGGTTCGTCTCGGCGAGATGGGCGGCGAGCTTCTGCCAGAAGTCCGTCCACAGCACGCCCGGACAGATCGCGTTCACGGTGACGCCGTGGGGCGCCAGCTCCTTGGCCACGATGCGGGTCAGCGTGATCACACCCATCTTGGCCACGCTGTAGGGCGGCATCGTCGGGGCCGAGATCGGTCCGGCGATCGAGGCGATGTTGACGATGCGTCCGGCCTTGCGCTCGATGAAGTGGGACGCGATCGCCTTGCAGGTGAGGAAGACGGACTTCGTGTTGACCGCGAAGGTGCGGTCCCAGTCCTCCTCGGTGTTGTTGGTGAAGGGCATCCCCGGGGGCCCGGCCGCGCCCGCGTTGTTTACGAGAATATCGATCTTGCCGAACGTCTCGCGCGTGCGGTCGATCATGGTCTTTACATCGGCGGCGCTGGTGACGTCGGTCTTCAGGGCGAAGACCTTGCGGCCCAGCCCCTTCACCTCGCCGGCGACCTTCTCGGCGTTCAGCACCTGGATATCGGGAATGGCGATGTCCGCGCCCTCGCGCGCCATCGCCAGCGCGATACCACGGCCGATCCCGCTGCCTCCGCCCGTCACGACCGCAACCTTCCCGGCGAGCCGCATGAAGTCCCCCTCGATCTATAATCGGAGCCCCGGAGGCCCACATGACAGCACACCCTCTCAGAAGCCGCAACTGGTTCGGCCGGAACGATCTCGACGGATTCGTGCATCGCTCGTGGCTCAAGGCCGAGGGATTCAGCGACGCGGTCTTCGACGGCCGCCCGGTCGTCGGCATCGCCAATTCGTGGTCCGAGCTGACGAACTGCAACGCCCATCTCCGGCAGGTCGCGGACGCTGTCAAGCGCGGCGTGTGGAGCGCCGGCGGCTTCCCGCTCGAGTTCCCGACGATCTCGCTCGGCGAAGTACTCATGAAGCCGACAACGATGCTCTTCCGCAACCTGATGGCCATGGACGTCGAGGAGTGCATTCGGGCATATCCCCTGGACGCCGTGGTGCTGCTCTCCGGGTGCGACAAGACCACGCCGGCCATGCTGATGGGCGCCGCGTCCGCCGACGTGCCGGCCGTGATGGTCACCGGCGGCCCGATGCTCCGCGGTAAGTGGCGCACCGAGGAGCTCGGCTCCGGCACCGACGCATGGCGCCTCTGGGCCGAGCGACGCGCGGGGCGATTGTCGGACGAGGAGCTGTGCGAGGCCGAATCGTGCATGTCACGCTCGAGCGGGCATTGCATGGTCATGGGCACCGCGTCGACCATGGCGTCGGTCGCCGAGGCGCTGGGGATGACGCTGCCGGGGAACGCGGCGATCCCTGCGCCCGACGCGCGGCGGCTCGCGATGGCCGAGATGGCCGGGCGGCGCGCGGTCGAGATGGCTCTCGCCGGCGGGCCCAAGCCCTCGCAAATTCTCACGGCCCAGGCCTTCGACAACGCGATCCGGGCCGACATGGCCATCGGTGGATCGACCAACGCGATCATCCATCTGGCCGCGATCGCCGGCCGCGCCGGCGTCGAGCTGCCGCTCAAGCGCTTCGACGACCTGTCGAAGACTACGCCGTTTCTCGTAAACCTGCGCCCGTCGGGCAAGTATCTAATGGAGGATTTCTTCTACGCCGGTGGTCTGCCCGTGGTCCTCAAGGAGCTGCTCCCGCTCCTCCACGGCGGCGCCCTCACGGTCAACGGCCGGTCGATCGCCGACAATGTGCGCGAGGCGAAGTGCTTCGACGAGGACGTGATTCGCCCGCTCGACATGCCGCTGGCCCGCGAAGGCGGCACGGTGATCCTGTTCGGCAACCTCTGCCCCGACGGCGCGGTGCTGAAGCAATCGGCAGCCTCGCCGCATCTGCTCACGCATCGCGGGCGCGCGGTGGTCTTCGAGGATCACGCCGACCTTCACCGGCGCATCGACGACGAAAGCCTCCCGATCGACGAGAATTCCGTGCTGGTGCTCAAGCAGGTCGGCCCGCGCGGAGCACCCGGGATGCCCGAGTGGGGCGCCGCGCCGATTCCGTCCCGTCTCCTCAGGCGCGGGGTCAAGGACATGGTGCGCATCTCGGACGCGCGCATGAGCGGGACGTCGTACGGCACCGTCGTGCTGCACGTGGCGCCCGAGTCCGCGGTCGGCGGGCCCCTGGCCCTTGTTCGCGACGGCGACGAGATCGAGCTGGACGTTCCGGGCCGTCGCCTGACCTTGAGGGTCGGCGACGACGAGCTGGCGCGCCGGCGGGCCGCCTGGAAGCCGCGCCCGGCGCACTTCAGCCGGGGCTACGGCAAGCTCTTCCTCGACCACGTTCTGCAGGCCAACGAGGGGTGCGACTTCGATTATCTGAGGGGCCGCTCGCCGGTGAGGCACGAGGACACGGCGGGCCCGTCGCACAGCTAGAGGGGTTTCGCGACAGCCTACGTGCCCGCGCCGCCCTCGGGGAGCTTCTGGCGCGTCTGCCAGTACGCGGCCCAGGGATCAGCCTTGAGGCCGTCCAGTCGGGTCCGGAGGTTCGCGATCGTGAAGTGGTCCGAGGTGATCCGGGGCGAGAGCTCGTCCCAGGCGAGCGGCACCGAGACGGTCGCTTCGGGCTTCGCGCGGGTGGAGTAGGCGGCCACGCTGGTCGCGCCCCGGACGTTGCGCAGGTAGTCGATGAAGATCCTGCCACGGCGCTCGGACTTCGCCATGCGCGCGACGTACCGCCGCGGATGGGCGCGCGCCGTCGACTCGGCGACGAGGCGCGAGAACTCGGCGGTCTCGTCCCAGCTCGGGCCAGGCGCGAGCGGCGCCACGACGTGCAGGCCCTTGCCGCCGGTGGTCTTCACGAAGCTCGCGAGCCGGAGTGCCTCGAGCCCGTCTCGGATGAGCCGCGCGCATTCGATGACCTCGGCCCACTTGACGCCCGGGCCCGGATCGAGATCGAACACGACGCGATCCGGCTGCTCGAGCCGAGCCACGACCGAGTTCCACGTGTGGATCTCGAGGATGCCGATCTGGACCAGCCCGATGAGCGAGGCGAGCGAATCGACGACCAGGTATTCTCCGACCTTCCGTTTCTCCTGAATCTTGACGCGCCGAAGACTCTCCGGCGCCCAGTAGCCGGTGTGCTTCTGGTAGAAGCAGGCCTTGTCCACACCCTCGGGACAGCGCACGAGGGTGGTCGGGCGGTCCTTGAGGTGAGGAATGATCCACTCCGCGATCGACTCGTAGAACCGCGCGAGGTCGAGCTTGGTCGTTCCAAGCCGTGGATAGAGGATCCGGTCGGCGTGCGTGAGCCGGACGCCTGCCACCGTCGGCTCTCCGGGCGCGGCCGGCGG
>JBKPCO010000042.1:0-3888 GCA_046727415.1 Candidatus Methylomirabilota bacterium | reverse complement strand
CAACGCTGATCCTGATGCTGCTTCTGCTGGTTGCGGCCACGCCGGTGCTTGCCGCCGAGGGCCAGATGACGTGGGCCATTCACATTTCGCTCGCTCCGACCTGGTTCGATCCGGCGGAGACGCCGGGTATCGTCACGCCGTTCATGGTCCTGTACGCCCTTCACGACGCTGTTGCCAAGCCCATGCCGGGCAAGACGATGGCACCGAGCCTGGCCGAGAGCTGGACGGTGTCGTCTGACGGCCTCACGTACGACTTCACGCTCCGCAGCGGGGTGAAGTTCCACAACGGTGATCCCTTGACAGCCGACGACGTGAAGTTCTCCTTCGAGCGCTACAAGGGCGCGGGCAACAAGGCGCTGAAGGACAAGGTCCGGGCAGTGCAGGTCGTGGATCCGCTCCGCGTGCGGTTCGTGCTCAAGGAGCCGTGGGCGGACTTCATGGCGTTCTACGGGTCGCCGGCCACCGGCGCCGGCTGGGTCGTCCCCAGGAAGTACGTCGAGAAGGTCGGCGACGAAGGCTTCAAGAAGGTGCCGGTGGGGGCCGGGCCTTACCGGTTCGTCTCGTTCACCCCGGGCATCGAGCTCGTGATGGAAGCCTTCGACCAGTACTGGCGCAAGCCGCCGTCGGTGAAGCGGCTGGTCTTCAAGTCGGTGACAGAGGAGTCCACGCGCCTGGCCATGCTCAAGCGCGGCGAGGCCGACATCGCGTACTCCATCCGCGGCCCGCTCGCCGAGGAGCTCCAGCGGACGCCGGGGCTGACGCTGAAGCCGACCATCGTTCACGGTACGCAGTGGCTGAACTTCGTCGACCAGTGGGACCCCAAGTCGCCGTGGGCCGACAAACGGGTGCGCATGGCGGCGAACTACGCGATCGACCGCAAGGCCATGAACCAGGCTGAGACGCTCGGCTTCTCGCGGATCACCGCAAGCATCATTCCCCACAGCTTCGACTTTGCCTGGCAGCCGCCGCTCTGGCCCTACGACCCGGCGAAGGCGAAGAAGCTGCTCGCCGAGGCCGGCTATCCCAACGGCTTCAACGCCGGTGAGTGTTCGGTCGACGGCTCTTACACGTCGGTCGTCGAAGCCATCGTGAACTACCTCAGCGTCGTCGGGATCTCCGCCAGGGTGCGTCCGCTCGAGCGGGCGGCCTTCTTCAGCCAGTTCAAGGACAAGAAGCTCAAGAACCTCGTGCAGAGCGGCAGCGGCGCCGCCGGCAACGCCGCCACGCGGATCGAGGCTTTCGTGTCGGCCGACGGCCTGTATAGCTACGGCAGCTATCCGGACATCGAGGGCCTCTTCCGCGAGCAGGCGGTCGAGCTGGATCCGAAGCGCCGCGAGGCGATCCTCGTCAAGATCCAGCAGCTCATGCACGACAAGGTCATGTTCGCCCCGATCTGGGAGCTCGGCTTCCTCAACGGACATGGCCCTCGGGTCGCCGAGTCAGGCCTGGGCTTGATCGCGGGGCACGCCTACTCGGCCCCGTACGAGGACCTGAAGCTGACGGCCAGATGATCGCGAGCCGGGGCGCGCTCAGCGGGCTCGAAGGTACGGATTGCCCTCGGATCAGGCACGAGCCGGAGCGGGGGCCGCCGGCGCGGGCGTGAAGCGGCGATAGAACCTGAGCGCGTTGTCCCAGAACAGCTTGCGCTTCTGACGCTCCGGCAGGTCCCACGCCATCACCGTGTCCACCGACTTCGGAAACCAGCTCTCGCCGTGGGGATAATCCGACGCGTACATCAAGATGTCCTCGCCCAGGAGCTGGATAACGGCCCTGGTCAGCTCGACGCCCTCGGACATCTCGATGGTCTGAAAGAACCGTCCGGAGGTGATGTAGTCGCTGGGCGTCTGCTTGAGCGGCGGGAGCGCCCGCGCCACCGATTGCGCATGCTCGTCCAGGCGCTTGGCCCAGAACGGGAGCCACCCATGGCCGGCCTCGAGCACGCCCAGGCGCAGATCGGGATAGCGGTCGAGCACGCCGGCGCCGATGAGCGAGGCCATGTTGCGCATGCCGCACCAGGGATGGGCGGCCGAGCGCTGCAGCCACAGGTTCTCCCACGTATCAAGCCCGCCGGGCGCATAGGGCGGCATGACCGTGAACGTGTGGAGCACCACCGAGAGATCGTGGTGCTGCGCGGCGGCCCAGTACGGCTCGAGGTCCGGATGATCGAGCGGCATCCCGTAAGGCGCGTAGCAGAAGAGCGCGAGCGCCCAACGCTCGCGGGCGCAGCGCTCTACCTCCGCAAGGTTCTCCCGCACGTTCCGGCCGCCGACCAGGATGACGCCGCTCAGCCGGTCGGGATAGGCCCCGCAGTAGTCGGCCATCCAGCGATGGTACGCGCGATAGAGCGCCAGCTCGATCGCCGGGTCGCCCGTCGTCCACGTGCCGAACCAGCCCGACGGCAGCAGCAGGTTGACGTCGACGCCTTCCAGGTCCATGTCGGCGATCCGCGGTGTCGGATCGTGATCGACGCGGGGATCGGGATCGCGGCCCTTGTGGGCGCCGCTGTAGGCGCCCATGTACGCGCGCGGATCGGCCGTCCGCGGCGCCGACTCGCCGAGCCGCCGCTCGTACTTGCGCTCGCCGCCCTGGTACGTCACCTGGCCGCTGGGCCTGGTCGTCCGGCGGTCGCGCAGGGGCTCGAGCACCGCGCGCTCGGCGGCGCTCAGATAGCGCTCGATGACGTCCATGGACGGGCCTACATGTGTGTCGGCGTCGAAGATCCTGAGTCCGTCTCGCGCCACGGCGTCGCTCCTCTCGCTCGGCGGCCGCGCTACTTGAGCCGGGGACAGAGCCGCAGCGCGTTCTGTCCGAGCATCTTGCGCCGCGCCGTCGCCGTCAGCCCGGGTCGATCGGTGATCTGCTGTACGCTCTCCGGCCACGCCGTGTCGCCGTGCGGCCAATCGGTCGCGAAGAGCCAGAGATCTTCGCCGAGCTCCTTCACGCAGAACTCGACCGAGCGCTCCCAGCTGTCGATGGCGTGGAAGTAGCGGCCCTCGGCGAGCACGTCGCGCGGCAGCCTTTTCAGATTCGGAACATGGCTCGGCGACATCAGATAGTGCGTGTCCAGCCGATCCATCGCCAGCGGCAGCCAGCCGCCGCCGGTCTCGATGATCGCGACCCGCAGGTCGCGGAACATCTCGAAGATGCCCCCGCCGATGAGCGCCCCCAGTGCCGCCATGCCGGCCCAGGGATTGCCGAAGCTGTGGAGCAGGAACCACGCGCCGTCCAGATCGAACGTTCCCGGCGCATACGGCGGCCGCGCCGTGCCTCCGTGGGCCAGCAGAGGAAGATCCAGATCCTGCGCCACTTCGTACAGCGGATAGAGATCGGGGTTGTCTAGCAGCTTGCCGTCTGGAGCCTGCGGCGAGATATAGACGCCCGCGAGATTCGGATCCTTCGCCCAGTGCTTGATCTCCGCGACGCCGGCTGCCACGTCGCGCATGTTCGCGACGATCGTCCACTTGAGCCGCTTCGGCGCCTGGGCGCAGAAGTCGGCGACCCAGCGATGGTAGGCGCGATAGAGCGCGTTCTCGAAGCCCGCGTCGCGCAGCGCGCAGTAGCTCGAGACATGGGTCGGATAGAGCACGCCGATGTCGACGAGCGCCCGGTCCATGTCCTCGAGGCGGACCTTCACGTCCCAGCTCGCCTCCGGTCTGATCGGCGGCAGCGCGTCCGCGCGGCCCGGCGGGAACGCCTTGCGGCCGCCGCTCATCTCCGACCGGCGGGTCAGGCCGAACGTGTCGCGGGTGCCGAGCGGGCGCCCTGTCTCGATCGGCTCGATGACCGAGGTGCGGCTGCCGAAGAGCGAATACCGGTGGCCCGCTTTCGCCTGCTGCGCGACGCCGTCGCAGAGCTGCTGATACGCGTCGCGGTAGGCCGGGTCGATGT
>JBKPCO010000041.1:0-16656 GCA_046727415.1 Candidatus Methylomirabilota bacterium | reverse complement strand
CATCTGGCCCGCGGCGGCGTTGGCCATGGCGTCCGGCCGGCGGCGGCGCACGAACCGCTCGACGCCGTTGTGGCCGATCGACAACTCCATCATCGAGTTGGTCTTGCTACTGCCCGCGAAGGGCCGCTGGTCGGGCGGGGTGAGGTCGTAGAAGAGGACCCAGGACAGGGAGACCACCGCGAGGACTGCGCCGGCTACGGCCAGGTCGACCACGCGGCGTGTGAGGCTCACGGGCGCGGCGATCGCATATAGGCCGACGAGGGCCGGCACCACGACGACGGCCGCCAGCATCTTGACGTTGAACCCGATCCCGACCAGCGCCAGCGCCGCCGCGAGCCAGCCTCGACTCCCGCGTTCGACCGCGCGCAGGAAGGCCCAGGCCGAGAGCAGCAGCACGAGCACGAGGCAGCTGTCGGTGTTGTTCGATCGATCGATGGCGACGCTGACGGGCGTGACCGCGAGGAACAGGCCGGCGAGAAGGCCCGCGGACGCGCCGAATCGTCTTCGCACCAGGCAGTAGAGGAGCCAGACGGCGCCCAGGCCTTCGAGCACCTGTGGGAGCAGGACGCTCGCCGATCGGAAGCCGAAGAGCTTGGCGCTCGCCGCCTGGATCCACAACGCCACCGGCGGCTTGTCGACCGACACGAAGCCCGCGGGATCGAAAGAGTTGTAGAGGAAGTTGTGCCAGCTCTGGGTCATGCTGCGGACGGCCGCACTGTAGTACTCGATCCCGAACCCGTTCTGGTCGAGGGCCCACAAGCGGAGACCGAGGGTGACGATCAGGAGGGCCGCTTCGGCGGCCCGGAGCCACGTGATCCGGGACCTCACGACGGAGAACACGAAGCGAGCAGCCGGCGCGCGCGCGACCGGCGTGGCGGAACTGCTGGGCATGGGCTCTCCCCGCGCGCTCCGGGCGCGCCACATGATATGACGAGCGGCCACGCCCGTCCGTTGACACAGAGGTGAGCCGCGGGGGCGCTCAGGGCAGGCCGGGCGGTCGTGACATACGCTACCGGCCGGAAGGTGACCGTCAACTCGACCGCGAAGACCCCAGTCGACAAGCAGGGTCCGCGCGGGCGCGGACGGTACGCGCCAGCCGATAGCCCTCCCAGGGTCTATCCAGTAGGTCAAGAGCGCCCCGGTGGAGCTCCGATGGGGGGCCGCGGTGCGTGTCATGGCATTCGGCCAGACTCCTCCTGGAGGGCCTGGGCGGTAGCGTCGTTGCCGCCGATGGTGCCGTCCGCGCTCAGCTTTCCGGATCCCTGCTGGCTGTCGTAACTGTCATCGGAGTTACGGGGCCGCTTCGGGGCCCCCCTCAAAACAAGAAATAGCGCTGAGCCATGGGCAGGACGCGAGCCGGCTCGCACGTCAGCAGCGCACCGTCGGCGCGCACCTGGTAGGTCTCGGGGTCGACCTCGATGCGCGGCAGCGCGTCGTTGTGGATCATGTCGCGCTTGGCGAGGCCGCGGCACCGCGAGACCGCGACGGCGCGCCGGCCGAGGCCGAGCCGTCGGGGCACGCCGGCTGCGAGCGCGGCCGCCGAGACGAACGTGACGTTCGTGCTGCCCACCGCGCGCCCGAATGCACCGAACATCGGGCGGTACAGCACGGGCTGCGGCGTCGGGATCGATGCGTTCGGATCGCCCATCGCCGCCCAGGCGATGACGCCGCCCTTCACCACCAGCTCCGGCTTGACACCGAAGAACGCGGGCTTCCAGAGCACGAGGTCGGCGAGCTTGCCCTTGTCGATCGAGCCCACCTCGCCGGCCAGGCCGTGGGCGATGGCCGGGTTGATCGTGTATTTCGCCACGTAGCGCTTCACCCGCGTGTTGTCGTCGCCGGGCGTCTCTCCCGGGAGCGGGCCGCGCTGGCGCTTCATCTTGTCGGCGGTCTGCCACGTCCGGATGATCACCTCGCCGATCCGGCCCATCGCCTGCGAATCGGAGGACATCATGCTGATGGCCCCGAGATCGTGCAACACGTCCTCGGCGGCGATCGTCTCGGCGCGGATGCGCGACTCGGCGAACGCGAGATCCTCGGGGATTCTCGCGTTGAGATGGTGGCAGACCATCAGCATGTCGAGGTGCTCGTCCATCGTGTTCACGGTGAACGGCATGGTCGGGTTGGTCGACGAGGGCAGGCAGTTCGACTCGCCGCACACGCGGATGATGTCGGGCGCGTGGCCGCCGCCGGCGCCCTCGGTGTGGTACGTGTGGATCGTCCGGCCCTTGAACGCGCGGATCGAGTCCTCGACGAATCCGCTCTCGTTGAGCGTGTCGGTATGAATGGCGACCTGCACGTCGAGCTCCTCGGCCACTCCGAGCGCGCAGTCGATCGCCGCAGGCGTCGTCCCCCAGTCTTCATGGAGCTTGAGCCCGATGGCCCCCGCCGCGATCTGCTCGCGCAGCGGGTCCGGCGCCGACGCGTTGCCCTTGCCGAGGAAGCCCAGGTTGATCGGAAATGCCTCGGCCGCCTCGAGCATTCTGTGGATGTTCCACTCGCCGGGCGTGCAGGTCGTCGCGTTCGTTCCGGTCGCCGGACCGGTGCCGCCGCCGAGCAAGGTCGTGAGCCCGGCGCTGATCGCCTCGCCGACCAATTGAGGGCAGATGAAATGGATGTGCGTGTCGAGCCCGCCGGCCGTGACGATCTTGCCCTCGCCGGCGATCACCTCGGTCGAGGCCCCGACGACCATGCCGTCTGTGACCCCGGCCATGAGATCGGGATTGCCGGCCTTGCCGACCGCGACGATGCGGCCGTCGCGGATGCCGATGTCGGCCTTCACGATGCCCCAGTGATCGATGATCACCGCGTTGGTGATGACAACGTCGAGCACACCCGCCGCTCGGGTGGCGCGCACGGCCTGGCCCATGCCGTCGCGGATGACCTTGCCCCCGCCGAACTTCGCCTCCTCGCCCGGCGTCGTGAGATCGCGCTCGATGCGGATGAACAGCTCCGTGTCGGCCAGGCGCACCCGGTCGCCGGTGGTGGGTCCGTAGAGATCGGCGTACTGCCGACGGGTCAGCCTGAGTGTCACGACGGGCGCTCCCAGGCCGCGAGCTTCGCCAGCGCCTGATCGCGGCCGCCCCCATCGGTCAGCGCGTTGAGGCCGAAGACCCGACGCGCGCCGGCCAGCTCGACCAGCATCACGCGCTTCTCGTCCCCGGGCTCGAAGCGCACCGCGGTGCCGGCCGGCACGTTGAGCCGCATGCCGAACGCCTGCGCGCGGTCGAACCGCAGCGCCCGGTTGACCTCGAAGAAATGGAAATGCGACCCGACCTGGATGGGACGGTCGGCCGTGTTGGTCACCGTCAGCTCCACGGTCCGCCGGCCCTGGTTCGCGACGATATCCCCGTCACCCAGCACGTACTCACCCGGTATCACACCGCCCTCCTTCGCTCAGCCACGACCAAATTGGGAGCCACTAGCGAATCGGATGGTGAATGGTGACGAGCTTGGTGCCGTCGGGGAACGTGCCCTCGACCTGAACCTCTTCGATCATTTCCGGCACCCCCTCCATCACGTCGTCGCGACCGAGGATGCCGAGCCCGGCCTCCATCAGCTCCGACACGGTCCGCCCGTCGCGAATGCCCTCGAGGATCTCCGCGGTGATGAGCGCGAGCGCCTCGGGGTGATTGAGCTTGAGACCGCGTCCGCGGCGCCGCCGCGCGAGTTCGGCCGCGGTGAAGATGAGCAGCTTCTCCTGCTCACGCGGAGTGAGGTGCATCGCCGAGCCTCCTGATGTGCGCGCCGCGCGCCGTCGCGGAGCCGGGTCAAACCGCCAGGTGCTGACGGACCATCTCGACTCTGAGGTCGCCGGCGGAGCCCGCCGCGACCACCGCGCCCTTGGCCATGATCACGTACTTGTCGGCGAGACGCTCGGCGAAGTCAAGGTACTGCTCGACCAGCAGCACGGCGAGACCGAGGTCCTGCTTGATCCGGCGCAGCGCCCCCTCGATCTCGAGGATGATCGATGGCTGGATGCCCTCGGTCGGCTCGTCCAGCATGAGAAGCTTCGGCTTCGTGAGCAGGGCGCGTCCGATCGCGAGCATCTGCTGCTCGCCGCCCGAGAGGACACCGCCCTTGCGCGCCAGCAGCGGCCGCAGGGCCGGGAACAGCTCGAGCGGCTCGTCCAGCGAGCCGGCGCGCCCGCAGCCGAGCAGCGCCATGCGCAGGTTCTCCTCCACGGTGAGGTGCGGGAAGATCTCGCGCCCCTGCGGGACGTAGCCGACGCCGGCGCGCGCCCGCCGATCCGATGACCACGCGGTGATGTCGGCGCCGTCGAACTTCACCGACCCGCGCCGCGCCGACAGGAGCCCGATGGCGGTCTTGAGCAGCGTCGTTTTGCCGACGCCGTTGCGCCCCATCAGGCACACGAGCTCGCCGGCGCGGACATCCAGATCAACCCCCCAGAGCACCTGCGACTCGCCGTAGGCGACATCGAGCCCCTCAATGGACAGCATCAGCCGCCTCGCGCCGCCGCCCGAGGTAGACCTCGAGGACCCGCGGATCGCTCTGGACCTGCTCGACCGGCCCCTCGCAGAGGACCGTGCCCTGGTGGAGCACCGTCACCTTGCGCGCGATCTGCCGGACGAACTCCATGTCGTGCTCGATGACCAGCACCGACCGGTCGGCGGCGATCGATTCGAGCAAGGCACCGGTCCGCGCGGTCTCCTCGTCGGTCATGCCGGCAACCGGCTCGTCGACCAGGAGCAACTCGGGGTCCTGCGCGATCACCATACCGATCTCCAGCCACTGCTTCTCTCCGTGCGCCAGGGATCCAGCCAGCGCGCCCGCTTTGGCGGCGAGCTGGACCGTCTCGAGCGTCTGCGCGATGCGATCGCGCTCCTCGGCCGGGTCGTGGCGGCGCAGCGCGGCGAAAACGCCTTTCGACGCCCGTCGCAGGGACAGCTCCACGTTGTCCCACACGGTCAGGTTCACGAAGACGGACGGCGTTTGGAACTTCCGCCCGACGCCCAGGCGCGCGATGTCATTCTCGCGCAGCGGCAGCAAATCGGTCTCGTGACCGAAGATGACGCGCCCGCTCTCCGGTTTCACGCGTCCGGACACGACGTCGAGCAGCGTGGTCTTGCCGGCGCCGTTGGGGCCGATCACCACGCGCAGCTCGCGCCGGTCCATGAAGAAATTCAGGCGGCTCAGCGCCTTGAACCCGTCGTAGTTCACCGTCACGTCTTCGAGATAGATGATCGTGCCGGTAGTGATCATTGATCGGAGCTCGGAGGCCGGCTCGCACCGGGGGTGGCCTGAGAGAGGTGCGACGCTTCCAGGATCGCCCGATCCTGGGGCCCTGCGAGGAGACGGCGGGTGCGCCCGATCAGGCGGCCGAGGGCGCCGACGACGCCATCGGGAAAGAACAGGACGGCGCCCATGAAGAGCCCGCCCAGGAAGAGCAGCCACAGGTCCGGATAGCTGGTCGTCAACCAGCTCTGGATCCAGTTGACGCCGAAGGCGCCGATGACCGAGCCGTAGAGCGTGCCGCGGCCGCCGGCGGCGACCCACACGACCATCTCGATCGACGGCAGCACGCCGAGCTTGGCCGGCGTGATGATGCCCACCTGGGGCGCGTAAAGGGCACCAGCGACGCCAGCGAGAATCGCCGACACGACGAACACGAAGAGCTTGTACGCCGCGGGAGAGTAGCCCGAGAAGAGCACGCGCGTCTCGCTGTCACGAATGGCGACCAGTACTTTGCCGGCGCGCGTCAACGTGATCCAGCGGCAGACCAGATAGGCCACGACGAGCGTCGCGGCCGTGATGACGTAGAGGCCGCGCTGGGTGGCGGGCTGGTTCAGTGGAAAGCCGAAGATCGTCTTGAAGTCGGCGAGCCCGTTGGTGCCGCCCAGGTTCATCTCGTTGCGGTTGAACACGAGCCAGACGCTGAGCGCCAGCGCTTGCGTGATGATCGAGAAGTACACGCCACGAATCCGGCTGCGGAAGGCCAGGTACCCGAACGCGAGGCCGAAGAGCGCGGGCACCAGCACGATCGCCGCCAGCGTGAACGCGCCGCTGTGAAACGGCCACCAGAAGAGCGGCAGGGCCTTGACCTGGTTCCACACCATGAAGTCGGGCAAGGCGCTCTGGTAGACGCTCTTGGCGCCGATCTCGAGCATGAGATGCATGCCCATCGCGTACGCCCCGAGACCGAAGAACACTCCGTGGCCGAGGGAGAGGACGCCCGCATAGCCCCACAGCAGATCGAGGCCGAGCGCGAGGATCGCGTAGGCGAGGAATTTCCCGAAGAGGTTCAGCGTGAAGTTCGAGACCGAGACGGGCGCGTCGGCCGGGAACGTGTTGCAGAGCGGCAGCACGACCACGAGAAGAAGCGCCGCCAGCCCGACCGCGATCGCCTCACGCTTCGGCATTCCGGCCCCGCGTCGCGAACAGCCCCGCCGGCCGCCGCTGGAGGAACAAGATGACGCCCACGAGAATCGCGACCTTGCCGAAGACCGCGCCGAGCGCGGGCTCGATGCTCTTCGTGAGGCCTCCCAGCCCCGCCGCGGCGAGGATCGTGCCGGCGAGCTTTCCGACGCCGCCGGTCACGACCACCATGAACGAGTCGACGATGTAGTTCTGGCCGAGCGAGGGCCCGACGTTGCCGATCTGGGTGAGCGCACACCCGGCAAGCCCGGCCAGGCCGGCGCCGAAGGCGAAGGTCGTGGCATCGACCACCCCGGCGCGCACGCCGAGGCAGGAGCTCATCGCCCGATTCTGGGTGACGGCGCGGATCCGGAGCCCCGCGCTGGTGCGGAACAGAAGCCAGTACGTCGCCGCGACCGACACCGTGGCGAGGCCGATGATGAACATGCGGTTGTACGGGAGCGTCACGCCGACCATCACCGGGAAGCCGCCCGACAGCCAGGAGGGCGAGCTCACGTCCACGTTGGCGGCGCCGAACCAGAGGCGCAGCCCCTGCTGGATGATGAGCGACGCGCCCCATGTGAGCAGCAGCGTCTCGAGCGGACGCCCGTAGAGGAACCGGATGACCCCGCGCTCCAGGACCAGCCCCACCGCCGCCGCGACCAGGAACGAGATCGGCAGCGCGGCGGCGAAGTAGAAGTCGAAGCGACCGGGCAACGCGGCGCGGAACCAGTTCTGCACCACGAACGTGGCGTAGGCGCCGAGTGCCATCAGCTCGCCGTGGGCCATGTTGATCACGCCCATGAGGCCGAACACGATCGCCAGGCCGAGCGCCATCAGGAGCAGGATCGAGGCGAGCGACGCGCCCTGGAAAAGCGTCTCGACGGTCGTCGTCAGGAGGCTCCACCGCTGCAGCCGGCGGATCGCGTGCGTGGCGGCCTCGCGCTCGGCCGGCGACGCGGTCGGGTCGGCGGCGAGCCGGGTCAGCGCCTCGTGCGCGGCGGCCGAGTGGATCTCGCCGAGCGTCCGCGCCGCGTCGGTGCGCTCGTCGCCGTTGCCGTGCGCCAGCCGGATCAGCCCGAGCGCCTCGGTGAGCGCGTGTCGAACCCAGCGATCCCGCTCCTTCTTGAGCGCTTCTTCGATGGTCGGTACAGCGGCCAGGTCGGCCTGGTTTCCGAGCTTCACGGCCGCGCCCTGCCGCACGGCCGGATTGGCATCGGCGAGCTGCGCCCTCGTCTCGTCGGCGTCGAGGAACGGCTTGATGGCGAGCCGCAGGCGGCGATCGGCCGGCACTTCCTTCAGCTCGGTCAGCCCGACGGTGCCGAGCGGCTCCGGCTCGTAGGCGCCCACGATGTCGATGACGTCCTGGTCGCCGCGGGTCGCCTTCGTCCCGCCGATGACCAACTCGGTCGCGCCCGCCTTCGTCCGCGCGTAGACGCTGCCGTCGCGGAGCGCGCCGAGGAACCGGATCCACTTCGGATCGCGCGTTTGACCGAGGACGGTAACGGCCGCCTCGCGCCGATCAGCGTCGTCGCCCGTGAGGTCCGCCAGCGCGCGAGCGATTTCCGGCGATTGCGGAGGCGGTGCGGCGTGGCCCGCCGCGGAAGCGGCGAGCCACGCGAGCAGCGAAAGGAGAGCAGCGAGACGGTATCTCACGCCTTCTTCTGATAGGTACCCTGGTGCTTGACCCAGTCACAGCCCTTGTCCGGGCTCGTGTACTTGCTCCACGGCTCCGGCTCGACGAGGCCCTTGGTGCGGGAGACGATCTTGAACTGACCGTCCTTCATGATCTCGCCGATGAGGACGGGGCGGTACGTGTGCTGGTTGTACTCGTGCATCTTGATGGTGCCGCTGGGGGCGGCGAACGTCTGGCCGTAGACCGCTTTGCGCACGGCGTCGACGTCGAAGCTCTTGGCCTTTTCGACCGCCTGCTTCCAGATGTAGACCCCGAAGTAGGCGGCCTCCATCGGATCGTCGGTGACGCGCTTGTCGCCGCCGGGCAGGTTGGCCTTCTTCGCGTAGGCCTTGAACGCCTGCACGAACTTCTTGTTGTTGGCGTTCTCGACCGACTGGAAGTAGTTCCACGCGGCCAGGTGGCCGACCAGCGCCGAGGTGTCCATACCGCGCAGCTCGTCTTCGGCCACGCTGTAGGCCATGATCGGCGCGTTCTCGGAGCGAAGGCCCTGGTTGCCGAACTCCTTGTAGAAGGGCACGTTGGAGTCGCCGTTGATCGTCGAGAGCACGCACGCGCCCCCGCCCGATGAGAACCGTTTGATCTTGCCGACGATCGTCTGGTAGTCCTGGTGGTTAAACGGCGTGTACTCTTCCTCGATGTTCGAGGCCGGCACGCCCTTGGCGAGCAGGAAAGCGCGCAGGATCTTGTTGGCCGTGCGCGGGAACACGTAGTCGGTTCCGAGCAGGTAGAACTTCTTGTAGGACCCGCCCTCCTTCGACATCAGGTACTCGGCGCCGGGAATCAGCTGCTGGTTCGGCGTGGCGCCCGTGTAGAAGACGTTCTTCGAGCACTCTTCGCCCTCATACTGCACGGGGTAGAAGAGCAGGCCGTTGTTGTTCTCGAATACCGGCAGGACCGATTTCCGGCTGACCGACGTCCAGCACCCGAAGACGACCGCCACCTTGTCCTGGAGCAGGAGCTGCTTGGCCTTCTCGGCGAAGAGATCCCAGTTCGACGCCGGATCGACGACGACGGGCGCGACCTTCTTGCCCATGACGCCGCCTTTGGCGTTGATCTCCTCGACAGCCATCAGCACGACGTCCCGCAGCGATACCTCGCTGATGGCCATCGTGCCCGAGAGCGAATGCAGGACGCCGATCTTCACCGTGTCCTGCGCCCTCAGAATGTTGGGGAACCCGAGGCCGGCGCCGAGCGCCGTCCCTGCCGCGAGCGAACCCTTGAGGAAGCCGCGACGTGAGATCTCTGCCATGCCGTCTCCTTTCGCCTGAGGCGTTGTCGTGCTCGATCGCGGCGTCATTGGCGCGTCGTCCGCGGGCGGCTCTGACCGCGGCCGATGCCCCGGAGAGCAAGGGCCATACCGGAGGGTCTTGGTACGTTTTTACAGGGTGTTACGAAGAGACGGGATGCCCGTAATGCTCAATCCGTAGGCATATCCGAGGCAACTGACTCCGACACGAGCAGTGCTCTGGCGATCTCGGCCATGGGGCGGCGGCTGTCCATCGCGGCGCGGCGCAGCCGATGAAATGCCTGGTCCTCGGACAGCTGGTAGCGTGCCATCAGCCGCCCTTTCGCCCGCTCGATCACCTTGCGGTCTTCGAGCGAGCGGCGCAGGTCGCGCGTCTCGCGGAAGCGGGCGACGGCCAGGTCGAGGACCGGGGCCAACTCGGCCGATCGGAGAGGCTTGAGGAGGTAGCTCATCACACCAGCGGCGCGCGCCCGATCGACCAGATCCTGTCGGGTATGGCTCGTGAAGAGCACCACCGGGTAGCCCGCGTCGATCACGGTCCGCGCCGCATCGACGCCATCTCCGTCGGGAAGACCGACGGCGAAGACGGCGACGTCGGGATTCGACCGCCGCACGAGGGCGACCGCGTCGGCGCAGCGCACGGCCTCGCCGACCACCGCGCCCCCGGCAGACCAGATCGCAGCGCGCAGCGACGCTCGCGAGCGCTCGTGATCGTCGAGGATCGCGACCCGCCATCGCGGGTCGGACTTCAACTCCTCACCCGCCATGACCAATCGCTTGGCAAACGCGGTGCCAGCGGCGCGCCCAGGAAATCAGCCGCTTAGCCGCCGCATCTCGAGTCGCTCTGCCTGGAGTTCCGGCAACCTTCCGGTGAGCTGCCGCTTTCTCGGGCAACCGGGGCCAGGATCGACGATACGAGGCGCTGTCTTGATCAGGACCTCGCGGTCCGGCCTCCTGTGGGCCTGGCGCGGCACGATGCCGCGCTCGGGGCGGAAGCCTCTCGGTAACGCCCGCTCCGGCCCCTCGCGAGGTGACCGTCGCCGTTCTTGATGTGCGCGGCACACGTCCCGCCATCACCCCTACGTCGGCGGACGTCGGCCGCATCGATCACATCGGAGACCTGTCGACGCTCCCCCAAATTCGCTTCATGCGCGAGCCGCCACCGATTGATTTTGTGGAAAACAACGAGTCGCGCTCGCCGTCTCAGCCCTAGCCGGATCCTTAGGAAACTCATAGGTATGTCTGAAAGGAGATTACCGACTCGGTAATATAGTTCCCAATCCGCCCTCCGGAATTCACAGTTCGCGCCGGCGCTCTCGTTTCACGCTTACCCGGCGCGCCGTCACTCGCCAACGCCGTCTTTCATCGTGTTGGCAGCCAAAACTCGCAAAAGACATGGCGGTCAGCTTTACTTCCAAGCGCCTCGCAAAGCCCGCCGCGGTTTCAATCCCCCACGACGTCCGCAATGACCGAGCCGTCGCGAATTTGGGCACAACGTTTGCTGATTGGCCCACGCGCCGATTGCAGGCAACCGACTTGTTCGCGGTCACCGCAGTTTTGGGATTGCTCGAAACCGAAATTGAGATTTCTGGAGGAGACCACGCGGATGCGCCGCATGTGTCGGCCGTCTATAATTCCAATCGCAATTCTTGCGGTCCTGTGCACGATGTCGCTGGCAATCTCCCCGCTGGCGGTGAGCGCGCAGAGCACGACGTCGTCGCTCCTCGTCAAGCTCGCCGTCGGCTTGTCCCCCGCCCAGCAGGCACAGGTCATTGCGCGCAACGGCGGCGTCGAGGTCTCCTCCATCCCGGCCCTACGCCTGCACGTCATCGAGGTCGCTACCGCCGATCTCGCTCAGGTCCTGGCCAACTACCAGGCGGATCCCCAGGTCGTCAGCGCTGAAGAGAACAAGACGCGGCAGTCTCAGGCCTTCCCCGCAGATCCGCTCTATCAGAATCAGTGGGCACTGCCGAAAATCAGCTGGGACTTGGTCTTCGGCAACGTGACGCCGACCGGCTCGGCGGTCGTGGCGGTGCTCGATACGGGCGTCGACGCCCAGCACCCCGATCTGGCCGCGAACGTGATGCCCGGAATCTCGATTCTCGACGGCTCCTCGGGAACCACCGATCCGAGCGGGCACGGCACCTGGGTTGCCGGAATCGTGGCCGCACAAACGGACACGCTCGAGGGGATCGCAGGCGTCGCCTACGCCGGCGTACGAATCATGCCGGTGACGGTGCTCGATGCGAACGGGATCGGGCAAGACAGCGACATCATCGCCGGAGTCATCTGGGCGGCGGATCACGGCGCCGACGTCATCGTGATGGCCTTCAGCAGTCCCGGCTTCAGTCAGAACCTCCAGGATGCGATCGACTACGCGTGGTCGAAGAACGTCATCCTGGTGGCCGCCACCGGCAATAACGGCCTCGACACGCCGACGTTCCCCGCCGGCGACCGCGGCGTCATGGGCGTCTCGGGGACCGATCCGAGCGACGCCCTGGCCCCCTTCAGTAGCTACGGTCCGAGCGTCTTCATCGCGGCACCGGCCACCGACATTCCGACGACGGCCATCGGAGACGCGTACGCCGTCATCAACGGGACCTCGGCGTCCGCGGCAATCGTTGCCGGCGCCGCCGCCTTCATGAAGGCCGTAGACCCGGCGCTCACGAACGGCATCATCGTCGGCCGGCTGGCGCGCATGGCCGATCCCGCCGGCACCCAGGACCAGACCGGCAACGGCCGCATCAACATGGCGCGCGCGCTGGCGGATACGGGAACGGCGTTCATCCAACCAGCGGGCGCTCCGCCGACGGGGAATGGCGGGCCGTTCGTGGGGCCGTACGTGGCAGCGGCGAGGAATTTTAACCCCACGTTCCAGGGGACGGGCGGTGGGTCTTTAGCGATTAGCGTCAATGTTGGTGTCATCAACATCCAATCGAATCCACCGTGTTCCGGCACGGGTAGCGGCACAGCCTCCGTCACGATCACGACCACCTGCAGTCTCCAATTCACCGACAACGCTGCGATTGGAACACTCACCTCCACGCCAAACGGGACGTCGGTTTTCGCCGGCTGGTCTCCCACCCTCGGGACGTGCTCCGGAACCACTAATCCATGCTCGACGGGGACATTGGGGGGCGGGCAAAACACGCTGAACGTGACCTTCAGTCTCAAGCCGACTACGACAAGCATCTTACCGACGAGCAAGGTGGTCGGTGAGGCCGCTTTCACCATGACGGTAACTGGGACGAATTTCCAGACGGGCGCGGTAGTCCGCTTCAACGGCTCGAATCGGACGACATCCGGCACAGGGACTACGACGCGGACCGCTAGCATTCTCGCGAGCGATCTAACCACCGCAGGGACATTCAGCATCACGGTTGCGAATCCGGATGGTGGCGTCTCGAACGCGCAAACATTCACCGTCAACAAGGCAAATACAACGACCACCATCTCGAGCGACACACCGGATCCGTCCGTGGTCGGGCAGGCGTACATCGTGAGCTGGTCTGTGACGGTGAATGCTCCTGGCAGCGGTACGCCGACAGGCACAGTGACGATCACCGACGGCACGGGCGGCTCCTGCTCAGCGGCCGTCACCGCCGGCAGTTGCGCGCTCACTTCCGCATCGTCGGGCGCCAAATCGCTAACAGCGACCTATGCAGGGGACAGCAACTTTGCCGGCAGCACTTCAGCCACTGCGCCGCACCAGGTGAACAAGGCCGACACCACTACGACGATCAACAGCGATTCTCCTGACCCGTCGGTCATCGGCCAAGCCTACACGGTCAGTGTGACGGTCACGGCGGCGCCGCCGGGCAGCGGAACGCCGACAGGGTCGGTCAACGTCACGGACGGGAGCGCATCATGCAGCATTGCCACCCTGAGCGGTGGAACTGGCAGTTGCTTGCTGACGTCCACGACCGCCGGCGCGAAGACGCTCACCGCCACATATGGCGGTGACAGCAACTTCAACAACAGTTCCGGAACCGCCGCACATCAAGTCGACAAAGGCAGCACCACGACCACGATCACCAGCGACGCGCCTGACCCGTCGGCGATTGGTCAGGCCTACACAGTTAGCGTGTCCGTCGCGCCGGTGCCGCCCGCCGTCGGTACGCCGTCCGGCTCCGTGACGATCACGGACGGCACCGGCGGAACCTGCACGATAGGGAGCCTCAGCGCCGGAACAGGCAGCTGCGCGGTGACCTCTACCACCGCCGGCGCGAAGACGCTTACTGCGACCTATGCCGGCGACGCCAGCTTCAACGGCAGCACGGGTACCGAGCCCCACACTGTGAGCAAGGGCAACACCACGACCACGATCACGAGTGACGCGCCCGACCCGTCGGCGGTCGGCCAGGCTTATACGGTCAACGTGTCTGTCGCGCCGGTGTCGCCGGCGGTCGGTACTCCGGCGGGTTCCGTGAACGTCACGGACGGCACGGGCGGAAGCTGCGCGATTGCGAGCCTCAGCGGGGGGACAGGTAGTTGCTCGCTGACGTCCAGCACCCCGGGCGCGAAGACGCTCACCGCAACGTATGCCGGCGACACCAACTTCAACGGCAGTTCCGGAACCGCCGCACATCAGGTCGACAAGGGCAACACCACGACCACGATCACAGGCGACGCTCCCGATCCGTCGGTGGTCGGCCAGGCATACTCGGTCAGTGTGTCAGTCGCGCCGGTGTCACCAGCGATCGGTATCCCGTCTGGTTCCGTGACGATCACGGACGGCGCGGGTGGAAGCTGCACAATTGCGAGCCTCAGCGGCGGAACAGGCAGCTGCTCGGTGACCTCCACTACGGCAGGCGCCAAGACGCTGACCGCGACCTACGGTGGCGATGCGAACTTCAACGGTAGTGGGGGCACCGAAGCCCACACTGTGAATAAGGCCAATACGACGACCACTATCTCGGGTGATGCCCCAGACCCGTCCGTGGTTGGCGAGCCCTATACAGTCAACGTTTCGGTGGCGGCGGCACCGCCCGGCACTGGCACGCCATCAGGTTCGGTGAGCGTGACCGACGGCGCTGGCGCAACTTGCACGATTGCTAGTCTCAGCGTCGGTACGGGCAGCTGCTCGTTGACCTCCACCACCGCGGGCGCGAAGACGCTCACTGCAACATTTAGCGGCGACGCGAACTTCAATGGCAGTACCGGAACCGACAGTCACCAGGTTGACAAGGCCAACACCACGACCACGATCATCAGCGATACACCCGATCCGTCGGCCGTCGGGCAAGGGTACACAGTCAGCGTATCGGTGGTGGCGGCGCCGCCCGGCAGCGGCACCGCATCCGGCTCGGTGACCGTCACGGACGGTTCGGGCGGAAGCTGCACGGTCGTAAGCCTCGGCGGCGGAACCGGCAGCTGCGTATTGACTTCGACGAGCGCGGGGGCGAAGACGCTAACCGCGACCTACGCCGGCGATAGCAACTTCAACGGCAGCACCTCGGCCGGTGAGTCGCACCAGGTGCAGAAGGCTGACACCACGACGACGATCACCTCGGATCTGTCGGCGGCGACAAAGACCGGCGAGGCCTACACGGTCAGCTTCACGGTGACGGTGAACTCGCCGGGCGCCGGCACGCCGACGGGCAACGTGACGGTCAGTGATGGCACCGATAGCTGCATCGGCACGGTGGTGGCGGGCAGCTGCGCGCTGACATCGACCACGCCGGGCTTCCCGAAGACGATCACCGCGACGTATGCGGGCGATAGCAACTTTAACGGCAGCACCTCCGCCGGTGTGGCTCACGTGGTGGACACGCCGCCGACGGCGACCGCCGATCGGTACGTCATGGTGAAGGGCAACACGTTGGTGGTGTACGCCCCGGGTGTGCTGGGTGACGACGGCGACGCCGATGGCCAAGCCATCACCGTGGCGCCAGTGAGCCAAGTGAGCGTGCCGACGGCGACGACGAGCGGGAACGGCACGCTCAACTACCTCAATGCGGATGGCTCGTTCAGCTACACGCCGAATCCCGGCTTCGTGGGCACTGACAGCTTCAGCTACGAGGCCTACGATGGGACGTTCGCGAGCAGCGCGGTCACGGTCTACATCACGGTCGTGGACGGGACCACGACGCCGGTGGCCGAAAACGACGCGTATAGCACCACCACCAACGTGGCGTTGGTGGTCAGCGCGGCCGACGGCGTGTTCGCGAATGACCGCCATGTCGTGGGCCACAGCCTGGCGACCGTGGTCGACTTGAATCCGGCGCACGGCACGTTGGTGCTCAACGCGGACGGCTCGTTCACCTATACGCCGGACTCGGGCTTCACGGGGACGGATAGCTTCACCTATCACGTACACGACAGCACGGCGCCGGCGGCGGACAGCAACATCGCGCTGGTGACCATCGCCGTGCGGGCCGCCGGTGCGACACCGACGGCGAACAACGACAGCTACACCACCGACCAGGGGGTGCCGCTGACGATTTCGGCCAGCACGGGTGTCCTCAGCAACGACAGCCCGGGCGTCACGGCCGCGCTAGTGAGCGGCCCCGTGTACGGCGGGATCGCGCTGAACCCGGATGGATCGTTCACGTACACGCCAGGGGCGGACTTCAGTAACCGCGACAGCTTCATCTACCGGGTGACGACGGGCACGGGGGCGGTGAGCAATCTGGCGCGGGTGACGATCCGCGTGCGCGAGCAGACGACCACGTCGGTCAGCTCGAGTGCGAACCCGTCGGTGTGGGGGCAATCCGTGAGCTTCACGGCGACGGTCTCGCCGACGACGGCCACGGGCACGGTGCAGTTCAAGATCGACGGGGTGGACTTCGGCTCGCCCGTGACACTGGTCAACGGCACGGCCACGAGCGGCAGCACTAGCAGCCTGTCGGTGGGCAGCCACCCCGTGACCGTCATCTACGGCGGGGATGACGAGTTCGTAGGGAGCACGGGCAGTCTCAGCCAGACGGTGAACAAGGCGGACACCACAACGACGATTACGAGCGACACGCCGGATCCGTCGAAGGTGGGCCAGGCCTACACGGTGAGCTTCACCGTGACGGCGAATCCGCCGGGGGCCGGCACGCCAACCGGCACGGTGATGATGACCGACGGGACCGGCGGGACCTGCTCGGCCAGCGTGGCGACCGGCAGTTGCACGCTGACCTCGATGACGGCCGGCGCCAAGACCCTGACGGCGGTATATGCCGGCGATAGCAACTTCAACGGCAGCACGTCCGCCGGTGAGCCTCACCAGGTCGACAAGGCCGACACGACGACGGCGATCACGAGCGACACGCCCGACCCGTCGAAGGTGGGCCAGCCCTACACAGTGACCTTCAGCGTGAGCGTGACCCCGCCGGGGGCCGGCACGCCAACC
>JBKPCO010000040.1:0-16602 GCA_046727415.1 Candidatus Methylomirabilota bacterium | reverse complement strand
GGCGCGGGCCGCGGGGCAGCCCGAGGCGCGGCGGTCGGCGCGGTCGGCGGCGCGATCGGCGGCGACGCCGGAAAGGGCGCAGCGGCAGGTGCCGCGGCCGGCGCGGTCTTCGGGACGATGCGGCGCAACCAGGAGAACCAGCAGTATCAGGCCGCGGTGTCCCAACAGCAGGCCCAGGCCAGCCAGCAGCAGGCCAACTACAATCGCGCGTACGCCGCCTGTCTCCAGGGGCGCGGCTACACCGTTCAATGAGCCGCCATGGGTCCCGGCGAATGGAGCGAGCCATGACATCGACGATGAGAAGGGCCGCGGCGGTCTCGGCATTCGCGCTCCTGACCGCGGTCGCGCTCCCTGCCGCCGGCGTGCGAGCGGGCCAGTTCGACGGATCGAAGCCGTTCCTGTGCGCGATGACGACGATCATGGAGTGCGACGGCTCCGGGCAATGCGAGCGCCGGACTCACGAAGCGGCCAGCGCGCCGACGTTTCTGCGTTTCGACGTCGGAACCCACGTGCTCACCGCCGGCGAAAATCGCCGGACGACGTTCCGGTCGACCCGGCTCGACGGCCGCCTGATCCTCCAGGGCGGCGAGAACGGCCGGGGCTGGAGCGCGACGATCAACGAAGAATCAGGCCAGCTGGCGGCCGCGGTGGTCGACGACGACTTCACGTTCTCGATCTTCGGAGCGTGCACGATGCCGTAGCCGATCGTGAAGGGCCTCGGTATCTGGGTCGCTCGCGGTTTCACCCTGCTCGTTCTGGCCGGTATCGTCGGCTGGAGCGCGCTCGCCATCTACTATTCGAACCTTCCCTGGCCCCTGGCTCGGCTCGTCGTCAGCGGCGCCTTCGTGGTGCTTTCGCTGGCGGTGCTGGCGGCGGTCCGGCCTCTGCGCCGTGGCGCGGTCGTGGTGCTGTCGGGCTTTCTGATCGTCGTCGTTTGGTTCTTCCTGATCCCGCCGTCGAACGATCGTGACTGGCAGAAGGACGTCGCCGTCGTGGCCCGCGCGCGCATCGATGGCGACCGCGTCACCATCGAGAACGTCCGCAACAACGAGTACCGCAGCGAGACCGACTTCACGCCGCACTACGAGACACGGACGTACGACCTGAAGGCCCTGCGGAGCCTCGACCTCTACCTGGTCTACTGGGGCTCACCGCTCATCGCCCACACCATCCTGAGCTTCGTCTTCGACGGCGACCGCTATCTGGCCGTCTCGATCGAGACCCGGAAGAACGGCGACGAGGCGTACTCGGCGGTGCGGGGGTTTTTCCGTCAGTACGAGCTGTTCTACGTGGTCGCCGACGAGCGCGACGTGGTTCGGCTTCGAACGAACTACCGCCACGAGGACGTCTACCTCTTCCAGCTCGTCGCGACGCCGGCGTTCGCGCGGGAGGTTCTGCTGGACTACCTCGAGACAGTCAACGATCTCGGCGAGCGGCCCCAGTGGTACAACGCGCTCACCCACAACTGCACGACCGCAGTCCGGGGCCACATGGTGCCGTACGTGAAGAACGCGGTCTGGAGCTGGAAGATTCTACTGAACGGGAAGCTGGACGAGTTCCTCTACGCGATCGGGGCGGTACGCCAGGACCTGCCCCTCGCGGAGCTCCGCGCCCGGGGTCACGTCAACGACCGTGCCCGGGCGACGGAGCGTGATCCGGACTTCTCCAGGCGGATCCGCGAGGGAATGCCGGCCCGCTTCAGCGCTCGGTAATTGCCCTAGCGCTCCTTGATGAGGAACTGAGAGCGGCGGTTCTTGGCCCAGCACGCCTCGTTGTGCTCGGTGCAGACCGGACGCTCCTCGCCGTACGACACGATCGTGATCCGGTCGCTCTTCACGCCCTGCGCGACCAGGTAGTTCATCGCGGCCTTGGCGCGGCGGTCACCCAGCGCGAGGTTGTAATCGTTCGTCCCGCGCTCGTCGCAGTGACCCTCGATGAGGAGCAGATAGTTCGAATTGGAGTTCAACCACTGGGCGCTCGCGTCCAGGATCTTGGCGTCGCTCTGCCGCACCGTCGCCTTGTCGAAGTCGAAATAGATCGGCTTGAGCGCGTCGTCGGCTCGATACTCCTTGGGCGGCGCCGGGCGCGCAGGCTCGGGAGCCGGCGCCGGAGGCGGGGCCGGAGCGGCAACCACCGGAGGCGGCGGAGCCGGGGCAGGCGCGGGCGCCGGGGGCGGAGCCGCGGGCGCGGGAGCAGGAGGCGGCGCCTGTCTGACGGTGGCGACTGGCCGCTTCGCACAGCCGACGAGCAGGACGAGCGCGACAGTCATTGAAACGAGCACCGGTCGAACGAGCATCGTGCGCACGATTGGGCCTCCCACGCAGGCAGTTGTTCGAGGGTCGATCGTTCGCGACGGTACCCGTCGCGATTCGTACCCTCAATGGGACGTTGGTCGGATACGGATATTCTCACGTCTCGCGCTCGAACACACGCTTGAACATACCTATTGGACCAAGGTCCGATTCCTGCGCCGGCGGAACAACGGCAGTCAGGTAGAATGCGGCTCGGTGGACTCCACGCCCTTCCGAGGCGGTCGGGCCGATCGCGCCCCGGCCGAAGTGGCTTTACTTCTGGGGGGTTACGGCTCCTGAGCGGGATGATCGACCGGTGTCGCGCGCGCCCAGTCACGGTGCTCGTCGCCTGGCTCTCGCTGGCGACCTTCGCGTGCTCGACGCCGATCAGCGTCTCGAGAGTCGATCCCGCGATTATCCAGCGGTCCCTCGCCACGAGCGCCGTGGCGAACGCCAAGCCGAGCCACTCGACGCGGACGGTCCTCGAGGAGGAGGGGTTCATCGAGCGCGTCGAGGACGAGCCGGATGCCGTCCTCAAGGCGCTTCACACCGCGATCGTGTCGGGACGACGGAAGACCCGCGCCCTGTACGCCCTGGCCGAGCTGTCGTACATCCAGGGTCTCAAGTCGGGCGATCGGCGCTACTACCTCGGCGCCGCGGCGTACGCCTGGGCGTTCCTCTTTCCCGAGAATCCCGAGGACGCGCCGAACCAGTTCGACCGGCGCCTGCGCGGCGCTGCCGACATCTACAACCATGCGCTCGCCGCCGCGTTCAAGTCAGGGGACGGAGCCACGGTCGAGCTGCGCTCCGGCGTGTTTTCGTTGCCGTTCGCCGAGATGGAGGTGACGTTCGATCCGTCGATGCTCGCGTGGCGCGGGCGCCAGCTCGGCCCGTTCGTCTCGCTGGCCGAGCTCGAGGTCGAGGGCCTGCGCGCGCGCTATCGCGAAACGGGGCTCGGGGCGCCGCTGGCGGCCGGCGTCAAGCCGATCGACCCGCAGCGCCTCACGTACGACCTGCTCGGCCCGAACGTGAAGATTCCGGTGACCGCCCTCCTCGAGCTTCCGCGCGGGACGGGCCATCTCGCCGCTCCGCGCTTCCGGGGAACCTTGACGCTGCACGTGACCACCGACGGCGACACCGTCACAGTGGATGGCCGGACGATTCCGCTCGAGAACGAGCCGACGGCAACCCTGGCGTACGCGCTCTCCGACTCGCCGCTCTGGTCGCGCGAGCTCGGCGGCTTCTTCAAGAGCTTGATCCCGAATCCGGGCGCCCGCGCCCAGCTCGGCGCCATCGCTCCCTACCGTCCGGGGCTCATCCCGGTCGTGTTCGTCCACGGCACGGCCTCGAGCCCCGCGCGCTGGGCCCAGATGTACAACCGCCTGGCGAACAACGCGCGCATCGAGGGCAAGTACCAGTTCTGGTTCTTCGCGTACGACACTGGCGCCCCCATCCCCTACTCCGCCCGCGTGCTCCGTGATTCGCTGCGTGAGGCGGTGCGGTCGCTGGACCCCGACGGCCGCGACGAGGCGCTCAAGCACATGGTGCTGATCGGCCACAGCCAGGGTGGGCTCCTCGTGAAGATGACGGTGATCTCGACCGGGACAACGCTCTGGGACGGCGTGTCCAAGAAGCCGCTCGACGACCTGAAGCTCAGCGCCGAGAGCCGCGAGGACCTGCGCGCGATGATGTTCTTCGAGCCGCTGCCCTTCGTCGAGCGGGTCGTGTTCATGTCCACGCCCCACCGCGGGAGCTTTCAGGCCCGCAACGTCGTCGCCGACCTCTTCCGTCGCATCGTCACGCTCCCGGTCGCCATCGCGCGCACCAGCAAGGACCTAGCCACCGGAAACCCGGACGCCTTCCGCGTCCCAGCCTCAGGGGAGATCACGAGCCTGGACAACATGAATCCCGCGCGGCCCTTCATCCGTTCGCTCGCGGAGATCCCGGTGGTGCCGCGGGTGCACGTGCATTCCATCATCGCCGTGAAGGGCAACGGGTCCCTCGAGAAGGCGGACGACGGCGTGGTGGCGTACAAGAGCGCGTACATCGAGGGCGCGGAGTCGACGCTGGTCGTCCACTCCAGCCACTCCTCGCAGGAGACCCCACAGGGTATCGAGGAGGTCCTGCGGATCCTGATGCTTCACGCCTCGACCGTGGAGGAACGGAATGCGAAGTGACCGGTTCGGCAGGTGGACGGCGCTCGGCCTTCTCCTCGTGCTCGGCCTCGCCGGTTGCGCGAGCAATGGTGCCACGACCCCGACGGCACCGGTGGCTGTGACCGACGTCTCGAGCATCGCCGGCAAGTGGGCCGGCCTGCTCTCGATCACCGGCAGCCGCGACCGCGAGGACTACGTCGAGGTGACCGTCGACGGGAATGGGGCTTACCGCGCGTCTTCGGCGCGGACCATCGGCGTGCTGGACACCAAGGGCACCGTCACCGCGAGCGGCGGTCGCCTGGTCATCAAGGGCGACAGCGGCGGCCAGGGAACCGCAACGCTCTACACGCAGCCGCCGCCCGACGAGCGCATGCTCGTCGTCAACGGCACCGCTTCCGACGGGCGCGCGTATACGCTACGCTTGCGTCCGCAGCGTTGAGCGACCGAAACCTGATAGGCGGCTCAGATGGGCCTTTTTCAGCCGCCTGACTTTACGGCAGGGCGTAGCCGCAGCCGCGATAGGCGCGCCCGTCGATTTCTACGGCGACGCTCGACTCGGAGCGCTCGCCGCTCATCGAATCGACGCATTCGCTCTCGCGGATCAGCACGCGGATGCGATGCGCCTCGGTCGCGGCGGCGTAGACGGTCTCGCCGCTCGCCGGGTCGACCTGCGGCGACGGACGGGGCGTCGTCACGCGCGCGCCGCCCTGATCGAGAAACACGATCCGGTCCTGGAGCATCTCGAGCGACCAGCCCGGCTCGTTGCCGGTGGCCCGGAAGTCGACGCCGCGCAGGCGGGCGTCGGCGCGGATCGAGCGGGGCCTGCTCTCGGTGCACTGGTACCTCGACCCGCCGAGCTCGAGCAGCGCCTCGCGACCCTGGTTCCAGACCGTCACTCTGCCGTCCGAGTATCGGGCCCCCGACGCGGTGACCTGGCGCGTGAGGCGCCGGACGTCGCGATCCAGCTCGAGCGCGGCGTCGCCGCCCAGCACCGGAACCAGCACGAAGGCGGGCCCCTCTGCGCAGTCGAACGCGCGCGCCGTCTCGGCGCGCGCGATCCGGGTCAGCCGAAGCCGGACGCGATCGGTCGCGTCGACCAGAAAGAGCGTCCGGTCGTCCTGGCGAAAGGCGGTCACCGCGGCCAGCGCGCCCAGGAATACCCGCTCCTGGCTCATCACCGGAGGCGGACAGGCCCGCCGGGTGCTACTGATCGCGCCGCTGCGCAGCGTGGTGCCCGAAAGCTGGATGGGTGCGAAGTAGTTGTTGCACCCAGTCGAGCCGACGATGCGCTCCTCGCTCTCGAAGCTGAGCGTCGACTGGGCGGACTCGAGCACGCCGCCCCCGTCGATGTCCTCGGCAACCCACGACGTCCCGCTCAGCGACGCGGGCGCGTCGGCCGGACCGCGCGCCGCGCCCGAGGGCGACGCGGTCTGACATGCCGAGAGGGCGACGCAGAACACCGCCGCGGAAAATCGGGACATCGGGCTCACCCTTATTCCTCGATACCGCGGGCGCCCGGCGGGGAAAACTGGACCTTGGGCCAGCGCACTAAAACGAGCGCCGCCCACCGACGCGCTTTGCCCGGCGCGCCGAGACGTGACACAATGTCGCGGATTTAGAGGAAAAGGCCTCATCAGATGAACCGGATCACCCGCGACCGCCTCCCGATGTGGCTCGCCCCGTTTATCGTCTGCGCCGCCTACTTCCTCGGCGCCAAGCTCGGGTTTGCGCTGAAGCTCCACCCCTATCCGATCTCGACGATGTGGCCTCCCAATTCCATCCTCCTGGCCGCGCTACTCCTGGCGCCGGCCCGGTACTGGGGGATCCTGCTGCTGGCGGCGCTGCCCGCCCACGTGGCCATCCAGCTCGCGAACGGCGTGCCGGTCCCGATGCTGCTCGGCTGGTTCGTCAGCAACTGCTCGGAAGCGCTGATCGGCGCCGCGCTCGTCCGCCGGCTCACCAGCGGGCCCCTGCGGTTCGACGACTCGCGCCACGTCGGCGCCTTCGTGATCGCCAGCTTCGTCGGGGTGACCCTTTCGTGTTTTCTCGACGCGGGCTTCGTCACGCTCGTGGGCTGGGGCGAGGGGACGTACTGGGGCCTCTGGACCTCGCGTTTCTTCTCGAATTTGCTCGCCGAGCTGACGCTGGTGCCGATGATCATCGCGTGGGTCCGGATCGACCGCGAGGCCCTGCGCCGCCTCACGCCCCGGCGCCTCGCGGAGCTCGGGGCGCTGATGATCGCGCTCCTTGCGGTCAGCATTCCGGTGTTCAACTGGCAGAAGACCGGACCGGAACGCATCGCGGCGCTGCTCTACGCCCCGCTGCCCTTTCTGGTCTGGGCCGCCGTGCGTTTTGGCGCGCGGGGGACCAGCACGGCGACCCTGACCGTCGCGCTGCTGGCCATCTGGGGCGCGATGCATCAGCTCGGTCCTTTCGTAGGAAGTGTGCCGCGCGACAACGCGATGTCCATCCAGCTCTTCCTCATCTTCATCTCGGTCCCGTTGATGCTCCTGAGCGCCTTCGTCGAGGAGCGCCGGCAGGCCGAGCGCGAGGCGATCCTGAACGAGGAGAGCCTGAAGCTCGCGCTCGATGCCGCGCAGATGAGCATCTGGGACTGGAGCATCACCGGCAGCGACGCGACGTGGCCACGCGAGACCAGCCGCGTCCCGTTCGGCCTGATTCTCCGCGTGGTCCATCCCGATGATCGCGCGCTGGTCGCCGAGGCCGTCACCGCCGCGATCGAGAAGGGTGCGGCCTGGGACGTCGAGTTTCGGATCGCCAATCTCGACGGCAGCGTGCGCTGGGTGATGGGCAAGGGCGAGGTCCTGCGCGACGAGGCCGGGCGCCCCGTGCGGCTGCTCGGCGTCAACGTCGACATCACCGATCGCAAGCGCGCCGACGAGGCCCTGCGGGCGTCCGAGGAACTCTTCGCCAAGGCCTTTCGCAGGAGCCCGGACGCGATGGTCATCAGCCGTCAGTCCGACGGCCGCATCATCGACGTCAACGCCCACTGGGAGACGCTGTTCGGCATCGACCGCGGCCTCGCCGTGGAACGGATGCTCGGCGAGTTCCTGCTCGGCGCCCGCGCGTCGGACCAGGCGACGCTCCGGCGGCTGGCCGACTCGCCCGGGCCCGTGCGCGACGTCGAGCTACGGCTCCGGACCCTGACGGGCGATCATCGCGACGCGGTCCTGGCCACCGAGGCCATCGAAATGGGCGGCCACGCCTGCTTTGTCACCACGATCCGGGACGTGACCGAGCGCCGGCGCGCCGAGCGCGAGGCCCAGGAGCAGCGCGAGCTCTTGACCCACCTGAGTCGGGTCGCGGTGCTCGGCGAGCTCTCCGGCGCGCTCGCCCACGAGCTCAGCCAGCCGCTCACGTCGATCCTGAGCAACGCCCAGGCGGCGCGGCGCCTTCTCGCGCGCGAGCCCGTCGATCTAGACGAGATCCGGGAGATCGTCGAGGACATCGTCGACGACGACCGGCGGGCCGGCGAGGTCATCCGCCGGCTCCGCGCCATGTTCAAGCGCGGCGAGTCGAATCGCCAGCTGCTCGACCTCAACGAGCTGACCGGCGAGGTGCTGGGCTTCGCGCACAGCGACCTCCTGAACCGCCACGTGCAGGTGACGACCCGGCTCAGCGCCGATCTGCCGAAGGTGCGCGGCGACAACATCCAGCTCCAGCAGGTGCTCCTCAACCTGATCGTGAACGCGTGCGAGGCGATGACCGCCAACCAGCCGCACGACCGCTCGCTGCTCATCGAGACCGCCGTCATCGATCACGACACGGTGAGCATCTCGGTGCTCGACAACGGCAGCGGGATTCGGGTGGACGTCGTCGATCAGCTGTTCGAGCCGTTCGTGACCACCAAGCAGCAGGGGCTAGGGCTCGGGCTCACGATCTGCCGCTCGATCGCCGGCGCCCACGGCGGCCATCTCTGGGCCGGCAACAACGCGGACCGGGGCTCGGCGTTTCGCCTGGTGCTGCCGCGGGACGGCAGCCCGGCGTCGGTCGCCTGACCGCGGGGCGGATCAGGCCTGGGGCCAGAGACCGAGGCGATCGGACTGGCGGACCAGCTCCGCCACCGAGCCCGCCTGCGTCTTCTCCATCACGCGTCCGCGGTGGAACTTCACCGTCTTCTCACTGATCCCGAGGTCACCGGCAATCTGCTTGTTGAGTCGGCCCTGGATGACGAGCCCGAGCACGTCCCGCTCGCGCGGGGTAAGCGTGTCGAAGCGCTGGCGAATCGCCGTCAGCTCCGCCCGCTCCCGGCGCGCCTCGCGATCGTGGCGAAGGGCCCGGTGGATGATGTCGAGCAGCGCCTGGTCGCTGAACGGCTTCTGTAAGAAGTCGATGGCGCCCGCCTTGATGGCCCGGACGCTCGACGGGACGTCGGCGTGACCGCTGATGAAGACGATGGGAATGTCGCGGCGCGCCTGGATGAGGCTCTCCTGCAGCTCGAGGCCGCTGGGGCCGGGCAGGCGCAGGTCGAGCACGATGCAGGCGGGCCGGTCGGGCAAGGGGAGGTCGATGAACTCCCTGGCCGAGCTGAACGTCTGCACGTCGAGATCGACGGACCGCAGGAGCCGCTCCAGCGAGCGACGCACGGAGTCGTCGTCGTCGATCACGAAGACGATCGGCTGATCGGCCGGATCGCCGGGCCCGGTGGTGTGCAGGCCGACGGCCACTCTCGGTGCCTCGCGCTGGGGCGGGTGACCCAGAGAATTCTGCACGGGCGCCCTCGCCATGTCGTGTTGCATGTCGAACGACGCACAGCGCGTCCCGCGACGGCGGGACCGCCGAGCGCAGGTAGGGTAGTCGATTCGCCAGCCAGAAGCAACCCGACCTACAGCGCACGCCGGTACGATCTAGGTCCAGATGCCTTCCCAGCAAGCAGTGCTACGATCGATTCGAGGGCAGGATGATCCCACAGCGGCCTCTGATCGCGATCGTCGACGATGAGGAGTCCGTCCGCCGGTCTCTCCGGCGTCTCCTGGTGGCCTCACAGCTCGACGTGACCGCCTACGCGTCAGGCCAGGAATTCCTCGACTCGCTCGGCGGGCGCCAACCCGACTGCCTCGTCCTCGATCTCCAGATGCCCGGACTGACCGGGCTCGAGGTGCAGCGGGTCCTCTCGGGGGCCCGGGTGCGCTTTCCGACCATCATTATTACGGCCCACGACGAGCCCGAGGCCCGCGCCCGCTGCCTGTCGGCCGGCGCGGTGGCCTACCTGTGCAAGCCCCTGCACGACGAGCTCCTGCTCGACGCGATCGCCACGGCCGTCGGTCCCACCGCCGAGCCCGCGGCCGTTGCAAAACGCCTGATTCCCTAGTCGCGCCGCCCGCTTGCCAGGGACGATAGAATCGCTCCGTGGCACGCCCCCGGTTTGTGAGATAGTCGCGCGATGCCTTGGGACCCCCGTATTCAGGCGCTCGTCGATCGCTTCCCCGCGCTTCGCGCGGTGGGCAACACCCCCCTGGTTCCGGTGGACATCTTCCGCAAGGAGCTTCCCGAGGTCGAGGTCTTCTCGAAGATGGAGTCGCTGAACCCGGGAGGGTCGTTGAAGGATCGCCCGGTGCTGCGGATGCTCCTGGGGGCCGTGGACGATGGGCGGCTCAAGCCGGGCCGGATCGTCCTCGACAGCTCCTCGGGTAATGCCGGCATCGCGTACTCGATGATCGGACGCATCATCGGCGTGCCGGTCGCGATCGTCATCCCCGACAACGCGAGCGCGGAGCGAAAGAAGCGGATGCTCGCCCACGGGGCGCAGCTGATCTTCACCGACGCGCTGCTCGGCTACGACGAGGCACTCCGCGAAGTGCGCCGCCGTTTCGAGGCCGAGCCCGAGCGCTATTTTTTCTGCGACCAGTATAGCAACGGGGACAACTGGCGGGCCCACTACGAGACGACGGCCGAGGAGATTCTGCAGCAGACCGGCGGCAAGCTGACCCACGTCGTGGTCGGCGTCGGCACCGGCGGCACGCTGACCGGCCTTGGGCGTCGGCTGAAGGAGCACGATCCCTCGATCCGACTCGTCTGCGTCATCCCCGAAGCGTTTCCCGGCGTGGAGGGGCTCAAGCCGCTGGGGCGCGCTGAGGACATCGTGCCGGCCATCCTGGACGAGAAGATCATCGACGAGCGCGTGCCCGTCACCGTCGATGAGGCGTACCAGATGTGCGTGCGGCTCGCCGCGGCAGGCTTCTTCGTCGGTCAGTCCTCGGGCGCCTACATGGCCGGCGTCCTGCGGGTGGCCGCGCGCGAGCGCCGCGGGCGGTTCGTGACGATCTTCAACGACCTGGGCGAGCGCTACTTCTCGACGCGCCTCTGGGACTAGAGCTGCATGGGGGGCCTCGAAGGGCCCCCAAGCCCCCCAACGCTCGGAGACGGCCCGGCGAAGCCGGGCCGCCCCTCGGCCGTGGCGCTCCTTGGGCTCGCTAGACGAGCCGCGGGGCCACGCGCTCCGCGAACAACTGCATCGACTTCAGCACACGCTCGTTCGGGATCAGCCCGCCCGGGTTCATCCACGTCGAGATCGTCGAGAACCCCATCTCTTCACGCAGCGCGAAGAGCCGGTCGACGACCTCCTCGGGTGAGCCGACCACCGCGTACTCCTGCAGAACCTCGTCGTACGTGATCTCGGAGAGCCGGTTGGCCCGCGCGGCGCGCGCCTCGGTGGTCTGGGCGGTCGCGCCGTCGGACTTCTTCAGGGCTTTGCTGATCGATCTGAAGAAGTGCATGGTGCTCGCCTCCGCTTCCTCTCGGGCCCGGCGCGGCGTCTCCGCGACGTAGAGCGGCACGCTCATGCCGACGTTGCCGCGCCCCGGACGTCCGGACGCCGTCCACGCTTCCTGATAGGTGGGCAGGTGGCGCTTGAGGTCGGTGATCGAGACGGTGCGCACGGCCACGAAGATCGGCGATCCCATCCGCGCCACCATCGGGTAGGTTTCCGGCGTCGATGCGGCGATGCGAATGGGCGGGTGCGGCTTCTGGTAGGGCTTGGGCATGATGCACACGTCGTTGAACTGGAAGTACTTCCCGTCGTGCGAGAACCGCTCCTGCGTCCACGCCTTGCGGAGAATCTCGAGCGTCTCGACGAAGCGGTCGCGGCTTTCGCTGTAGGGGATGTTGAAGCCCTGGTAATGGCCGGGCAGCCCGCTCCGGCCGACGCCGAACTCGAGCCGCCCCTTGGCGATGTGATCCACGGTCGCGACGTCTTCCGCCAGGCGCAGAGGGTGGCTGAGCGGCAAGACCTGGACGGCGATTCCGATCTTGACGCGCCGCGTGCAGGCCGCCAGGGCCGAGGCGATGACGAGCGGTGCGGCCAGGACCGATCGGTCCTTCTGGAAGTGGATCTCGGCCAACCATACAGCATCAAAGCCAAAGTCCTCGGCCGCCCTCATCTGGGCCAGGGCTTCGTCGAACGCCGCCGCGTCCGTGACGCCCGGCGGGCTCGGAAATTCCGTGAACAGACCGAATTCCATCCCACCCTCCCGATCGAATTCGGGATATCCTACGCCAGAGCGTCCCGTGACGGGGGGCCAACAATTGGGGGGCACAATGCCAGGCGACAGAGTGTTCGATCGTAGCGCTGAAGACCTCGGCAACATCATCCTGCTCGAGCACGTGAACGTGAAGATTCCCGACCAGGTGGTCGCGACGAACTTCTACGTGACGGCGCTCGGACTCACCCGCGATCCGTACATCATGACCGGCACCGAGAACATGTGGATCAACGCGGGCCAGCAGCAGTTCCACATGCCGACCGGCAAACCGGAAGTGCTCCGGGGCACCATCGGCTTCGTCATCCCCGATCTCGAGGGGCTGAAGACGCGGCTCGTGAGCGCGCGTGAGAAGCTCGGCGGCACGAAGTTCATGTGCGCCGCCGAGGACAAGTACATCAGCGTGACCTGCCCCTGGGGCAACCGCATGCGGTTCCACGGCCCCGGTCCCGAGTTCGGCGACATGACGCTCGGCGTCCCGTACGTCGAGTTCGACGTGCGGCCGAACACCGCCGTGGGCATCGCGAAGTTCTACCAGGCGGCCATGGGCGCGCCGGCCATGGTGTCGTTCAATGGCAACGTCTCGGCGAAGGTCCAGGTCGGCAACAAGCAGCACCTGATCTTCAAGGAGACCAACGCGCCGGAGGCGATGTACGACGGCCACCACATCGCGATCTACGTCACGAACTTCTCGGGACCCCACAAGTGGCTGAAGGAGCGGGGTCTCATCAGTGAGGAGTCGAACCCGGTGCAGTACCGCTTCAAGGACATCGTGGACCCGGAGACCTCGCGCGTGCTCTTCACGATCGAGCACGAGGTGCGCAGCGCGACGCATCCGATGTTCATGCGTCCCCTGGTGAGTCGCAACCCGGCGCAGGTGCAGCGGACGTATCAGCGCGGCCGCGACGCGTACTACCCCGAAGCCAACTAGACCCTCTCGCGGTGTGAGCCCTCTCCCGACGCGGGATTAGCGCCCGGCGCCGGGAGAGGGCGGCCCCTCAGTCCCGAATCTTCGGACCGCTACCTCTTCAGGCCCGACAGCAGCTCGTTCGTCACCGTGCTCGTCGTGGTCGTGACCGTGTTGAGCACCGGTTTGACGAGCGGTGCCGGCGGGGCGACCACGGTAACGGGAACGGGGGCCAGGCCGCCGACCGCGCCGCTCACGGCTCCCGTGAGACCGCCGGTGACACCCGTCGCCGTTCCGGTGAGGCCGCCGACCATGCCGGTCGCAGTGCCAACCACGCCTCCGGTGACCGCGCCAACCGTGCGGCCGGTCGAGGCGGGCGGCCCGTTCACGGCGCCGCCCGTGGCTGGCAAGATTTCGCGGATCGCCGCTTCCTTGAGCGCAGTGTTCAGGGGCTCCACGCTGGCGGCGGGGACGTCCTTCGGGACCATGCTGAACTCCGAGGCCAGATTCCGCGCGGTTTCCTGAGTGATGGTCGTCGGCTGCGGCACCGGCCCGACGCCGATCACCGACACCCGCTGCAGCGCGCCGACCTTCACGGCCGGCCCCACAGGACCGGCCGTCGCGTCGAGGCGCGTGACGTCGACCAGGCCGCGCAGGATCGTGATCGTCGAGCGATAGCCGTTGCCGGCCGGCTCGACCTCGGCGATGACCACCGTGCCGCGGATCGCCGTGACGGCGTTTGGCGTCTTGATCTCGATCACCTCTCCCGGCTTCATGAGCGCCTTCGAGACCGCCACCGAGATCCGGCCCTCGCCGAGCTGCACGGTCGCCACGCCCGGCACCTCGGTGATGGTGAGCACCGACCGCTCGCGCGCGGTGACGGTGGCCTTGCCGCCCAGGAGCACCCGCACGAACGAGCGCTCGCCGGTGGTGATGCGGTCGCGAAGGAACACGGCGTCCTTGAACTGCAGGGGCTGCGCGTCGGGCTGCGTCAGGCGCGCCACCGTCGCCGTCCCCTCGATATTGGTCACCACGCCGACGCGCTCGCCGGCCATCGCCGAGGACGCCAGCAGGATCGCGGCCGCGGCCGTGAGCAGCAGTGCGGCGATCAATCGCTTCGCGAGAGCCATAATCCCTCCGTCGGCGGCGCCGTTCCGTCAACCGGCGCGCGGCCAAGGAGAAAGGAGCAAGCCAAATGCCACGCGATTCCGGATTTCCGAGAGATCGAGAGCAAGGATTCTTCTAGATTTGGTCCACCGGTCCCGCGCGCGCCGGTGGCCACGCTCGAGCCAGCCTGGCAGCTTCTGGTCAGACTGGCGCGTTTCGCGATTCCGGATTCTTGCGTTCGTGTTGGAGTGGGTCTACGCTCGCTCTCGCTCGCGGGTCTTCCCGACAAAGGAGCCGGACATGGCGCTCAGAGTGATGTCGGCCGACAGCCACATGGACCTCATCTACCTGCCGCAAGATACGTTCACCTCGCGCATGGCGTCGGCGTGGCGCGATCACGCGCCGCGCGTCGTGGAGCGCGACGGCCGTCTTGTATGGATCTCGGGCGATGCGGTGCTCGGCCCCTGGGGCGTGTACGGCCCCGGCGTGACGGGCGGCCGGCGCGGCCGAATCCTGGCCGAGGCAGGCTTCGCCTCCGGCAAGCAGACGCGGCCGTCGAATACGGCCGAGCGGTGCCAGGACCAGGATCGCGACGGCGTCGAGGCGGAAGTGATCTACGGCATCATCGGTATCTCGCGCGGCCTGTTCACGCATGCGGGCATCACCGACCACGAGACGCTGGCGGCCGTCTACCGCGCGTACAACGACTACATCGCCGACTTCAACCGCACAGCACCCAGCCGCTTCTTCGGTCTGGGCTGCCTGCCGAACCACGACGCGCGCGCCGCCGCCGACGAGGTGCGCCACTGCGCCGAGCTCGGCCTGCGCGGTGGCGTCTTCGTGCCGTGGGGCGCGGCAGCGCCGGTGTGGGACGCCACGTGGGAGCCGCTGTGGTCGGTCGCCGAAGAGACCGGGCTCGTCATCTCGTTCCACGTATTCGAGGGCGGCGCCACCACGGTCGGCTACGCGGTGAAGGGCGGCCAGCACCCGGCGTCCGCCGGGTCGTGGACGGTCGTCGCGCCGCTCCAGATGGACGAGATTTGCGCCTCGGTGATCCTGTCCGGCGTGTGCGAGCGGCATCCCAAGCTCACGCTGGTCCTGGGCGAGAGCGGCATCGGCTGGCTGCCGTACATCCTCGAGCGCCTCGACGACACCTACGAGGAGCGCCTGGCCGACGACCTCGGGCTCAGGCTTCCGCCCAGCGCCTACTTCAAGCGCCAGATGTATGCCACCTTCCAGAAGGACTTCCACGGCGTGCGCGCGATGGCCGAGATCGCGCCCGACAACGTCATGTGGGGCTCCGACTATCCGCACCGGGACGGCACGTGGCCGTTCTCGCAGAAGGCGATCGAGGAGCAGTTCCGGGGGATTCCCGAGACGATCCAGGCCAAGATGCTCTGGGAGAACGTGCGGCGCGTGTACCGGATCGCGTCGTGACGACCCGCGCCGCGTAATCCGCCGTCCTTCCTGATGCGCGAGGCCGATCGGCGGCGGGAGATCGCAAGGTACTACCTCGGCGTCTCCCCCGACGAGATCAGCTCTCACGTCGCCGCGTCCTTCGACCTCTGGGAGTCGCTTGCCCGCTATCGGCGCGAGCTCGCGATCGGGGCCCGGTGGCTGGAGATCGGCGGCGGGATCGGCGACCTCGCCGCCGACGCGCTCGAGCATGGCTACGACGTCGTGATGACCGACGTCCAGGACGCGCTGCTCGAGGCGGCGGCGCGCCGCCATCCGCGGCTCTCCGGGCGGCTTCAGCGCGTGGACGTCTTCGAGGCGCGCGCCGTCGCCGCACTCGGCGCGCGCGGGCCCTTCTCGATCGTCGCGGCGCTCGGCGCGGTGCTCAACCACGCCCGCGACGGCAGAGAGCTGGCGCGCGGATTCCGCCACCTGGTGGCGCTCGGCGAGGTGCCGTCGCTCCTGATCGTCGACCTCCTGGTGCGGGAGATGTTTCCCGGCTACCCGGGCTCGATCTGGGCCGATTTCCTGCACGTGCTGCCCGGGCTCGACGAGCTGTCGCGCCTGATTCGAGCCTCGGGCCTGCAGCTCCTCGAATCGTACTCCCTCTTCCATCGCTACCCGCCCACGCCGGCGTACGATCGGGAGTTCGAGGAGCGGATGCTGCGGGTCGTGCTCCTCAAGGCGGACCCGCCTTGCCCGATCGGCGGCGCGCTGCGATAATCTGTGCCGCGATAGTCAGCCACAGGAGGCGGGGCAATGCCGAACATCACGATCCAGTGGTTCGCCGGACGCACCGACCAGCAGAAGCGCGAGATCACGGCCGCGATCACCGAGGCCATGGTGAAGATCGGCAAGACCACGGCGGACCAGGTCCACATCGTGTTCCAGGACGTGGAGAAGTCGAACTGGGGCTTCAACGGAAAGCTCGCCAGCGACTAGGGTCTCGCGCCTTTCCGTCCGGGTTGCGCCCGTACCCGGTCATCGCGTGACCGGATGAGGTGCCACGGCTGTCAGCAGTTCGACCAGGATCTGCGCGACTGGGGCTTCGCGGTGGCGCCCCGGCGGCGCGGATGACGGACGACCTGCTCGTCGAGCGCGAGGGACCGATCGCGCTCCTCACCTTCAACCGCCCCGACGCCCGCAACGCGATGACCTTCGAGATGTACGAAGCGCTGCACGACGCC